>CAZSXA010000171.1:0-4747 GCA_964611195.1 uncultured Bauldia sp. | reverse complement strand
ATCCTGCTGCTGGTGACGGACCCGGTGCGGGAAGAATCCGACCGCGGCGCGGCGGCCTAGCTCAGCGGCTGCTGGAGGGACCCGTCCGCCACTTGCGGACCCGCCTGGCATAGCGCCAGGCCCTGTCGTTGCCGCGCACCCACAGACGCGCGGCATGGGCCGGACGGAGCAGCGACGTCGCCAGCTTGCCCCGCGCCGAGATCCCCATCAGCGTGGTGAACTGGCGCTCGCGCACCGGGTTCCACGACGCCTTGTAGCGCTCTTCGCCGACACCGAGATCGAGGGTGTGGTGGCCGTCCTCGCAGGCCGAGCGGATGAGGTGGTGGAGCAAGAGCTCGCCCGGGCTGACGCGCTGATAGTCGTCCAGCGAGATGCCGCTGAAGTATCCGTGGGCCCGGCCTTGATGAACGCCGGCGGCGAACGTCGCCCGGACCTCGCCATCGATCTCGAGGCCATAGAGCTGGATGATTGGCTGCTCCTGGCCGAACGAGCGGGCGATCATCTGGCGATAGCTCTCTATCGTTCCGGCGTCGTCGAACACGTTGCGGATGCCGTGCTTGGCGAACTGCTGTTCTTTCTGCGTCAGAAACACGCCGAACAGGCGTTCGGCTTCCTGGCGATTGGCGGCGCGGAAGAAGCGGTAGCCGCCGACCGCGGCAAGTGTGTTCTCCTGCCACCGCAGCTTCTTCCGTTTGCGACTGTTCACCATCGCCTCGAAGCTGTCCTCTAGCCCGATCGCCAGCACCGGCTGATCGGCAACGCAGCCGGGGAGGAACTGCATCGGGTTGCCGGTTCCGTTCCAGGCGAGCGGCTGATTGTGGAGCGCCAGATAGTCGACCGAGCCAAGCGACTGGACGACGCGTTCCATGAGGCGTCGCATGCCTCCTGCGTTGAGCGCCGGCACGAAGTCCGGATCAAACAGGCCGAGGCCGATATTGACGTGACTGCAGCCGAGCCACTCGATTTCCGCGCCGAAGCCCGTGCGGCGCCGGCCGAGCGGCAACAGGAAAACCGGACGCCCGCCGCGGCTGCCGAGTGCGATGGTCGGCTCGATGCCGAGCGAGGGCGCGGCGTGGCGACACCATGGCGCCGCCCAGTCGTAGCGCTGATAGACGCTGATCGATGTGCGGCTTTCGAGCCTTCGCCAGATCGCCTCGATCGCGGCAGGGTCACGGTGAACCGAGATCATGACATCGTCGACCGACGCCGTCGCAGCGGTATCGCGGACAGCGGGCGGCGCGCCCGAAAGGGCCGGTTCCATTGATCGGAATTCGTGCTGCATGACGCCCGCGAGAGCTCGACTCAAGGCGTCGATTACTATCAACGCCGTGTAAACATTCGGTGTGTACGCGTTTCGTTTTTGATGAAACCCGCGTGAACGTTCGCGGGTTCCGCCGAAGAACGAGAGATGAACGTGTCGAGGCGCGCGCTTCAAAGGGCGATCCTGACTGGCTTGCGGGTCTCGGGCCTGCGCTGGCTGCTCGCGCCGATCGCCGGCGGCCGCGGGGCGATCCTCACCTTTCATCGCGTGCGAGAGGCAGCCCCGGAATCCTTCGCGCCCAACGCCCATCTCGAAGTCACACCGGCCTTTCTTGCCGAGATCATTCGTTGGGCGCGCGACAGCGGCATCGACATCGTGACCCTCGACGAGGCCCTGGAGCGGGTGAGAACGCCGGGTTCCCGTCGTTTTGTCGTGCTGACCTTCGACGATGGCTTCCGCGACAATCTCGAGGTCGCGCTGCCAGTTCTGCGCGAAGGAGGCGCCCCCTTCACGATCTATGTTGCGACGGGCTTCATCGACCGGACAGCCAATCCCTGGTGGATGACGCTGGAGGAAGCAGTCCGCAACAGCGCTGCGGTACGCCACCCAGACCGCTCCGGACGCATCATGCCCTCGGCATCGGAGGTCGACAAAGCAAACGTCTTCAGTGAGTTGGCCGAGTGGCTGCAGGCGGTTTCCGAGGACGAACAGCGCGTGGCGGCCGATTGGCTGGCGATGGAGCACGCGGTCGACGTCAAGGCCCTCGTCGCCGACGCGTTCATGGATTGGGAGGAACTGGCGGCGCTTGCGGCCGAGCCCCTCGCAACGATCGGTGCGCACACCCACAATCACGTCGCGGTCGCCAAGCTCGCGCCCGCCGAGGCGAGGGCGGAGATCGCGAAATCGGCGGATCTCCTGGAGCGGAGGCTCGGCCGGCGGCCCCGGCACTTCGCCTATCCCTACGGCTACCCGTCGGCCGTTGGGCCGCGCGATTATCGGATCGTCGCCGATCTCGGCTTCGCCTCGGCTGTCCTGACGTCGCCGGGGGTGCTTCGCGAGGGCAGCCTCGAAACGCCTACCGCGCTGCCGCGCATCTCGATGAACGGCCATTTCCAGAAGCGCCGCTATCTCGACACGCTCGCCTCGGGCGTGCCGTTCCTGCCGGCGCGGCTTCGCGCTTCGCTCGGCGGCCGCTCTGGACCAGCGCCGGCTACTGCGACGGCTTCTGCATCCAGCGGATGATCCAGGCCGCCGGCGGCACCCAAAGCAGGCCGGCCCCCGCATAGAAGGCGAGTTGCACTGCCCAGCCCATCGTCATCAGGCGCGATGCCGACAGTCCGACTACCAGCAGCGCGTAGAAGCCGACAAAGGTGACCAGCAGGATCATCCCGACCAGCTTGCGGGTGCTTTCGCTCAACGGCCGTCGCTCCGTCCTCGTTTCTCGCTAAAGATAGCGGATACACGTCGTCCGCGGCAGGGGCGCTTCGCGCCGGTGCGGCAAGCCGGCTCAGGCTTTCTGTCGCAGGCCGCCATTGTTGCCGAGGGCGCGCAACCGGCGTAAGGCGGTCGCCATGAGGACAATTCGATGAGCGTGGCCGCGACGGCAGAGCGGGCGGAAGAAGCGCGCGATCGGACTCGCGATCGCCGCGCGGTCCGCATCTGGCTCTATGCTTTGGCTGCACTCGTGCTGGCCATGGTCGTCGTCGGCGGCGCGACGCGCCTGACCGAATCCGGGCTTTCGATCACGGAATGGAACGTCGTCCAAGGCGTCATCCCGCCAATGAGCGAGGAGACCTGGCAGGAGGAGTTCGCCAAATACCAGCAGATTCCGGAATACCAGGAGATCAACCGCGGCATGTCGCTGTCGGAGTTCAAGACGATCTACTGGTGGGAGTGGAGTCACCGCCTTCTTGGCCGTTTCATCGGCGTCGCATTCCTGGTTCCTTTCCTGTGGCTTCTGGCAACGCGGCGCATCGAAAAGAGTCTTTGGCCGCAACTCGTCGGCATTTTCATCCTCGGAGGTCTGCAGGGCGTTGCCGGCTGGTGGATGGTCGCGAGCGGCCTGACCGAACGGACCGACGTCAGCCAGTACCGATTGGCGGTCCACCTCATCCTGGCCTCGCTGATATTCGCCTATCTGATCTGGGTCGCGCACGGCCTCCGGCCGCAACGTCCGGCCGCCAAATATCCCGCGAGTCCGACGAAGCGCTTCGCCGAGCTCCTGATCATCCTGCTCATTCTCCAGCTCTATTTCGGAGCCCTGGTCGCCGGCCTTGAGGCCTGGCGCGCCGCGACGGATTGGCCTGAGACGGCCGGTGCGTGGGTGCCGTCCGGCATGTTCGCGATCGAACCGCTATGGCGGAACTTCTTCGAGAACATGCTTCTGGTGCAATTCCAGCACCGCATGCTTGCCTACCTGATCGCGATCCTGGTCGTGGTTCACGCCGTCATGATCGCTCGGCAGATGCCGGGGAGCCGGACGGCGTTTTCCGGCTATCGTCTCGTTGCCATCGTCGCCCTGCAGGTCGTCATCGGCGTCGTGACGCTCCTCACCGCTGCCCCCGCCGATATCACCGGCGAGGTCCAGGTCCGTATCGATGTAGCGCTTGCCCATCAGGCGATAGCCTTCATCCTGCTCGGCGGGCTCATCCTGCATCGCCGCGCGATGCACGAGCCGATCCCGATCAGGAGCTAGTCGACCGCCCCTAGGGGAACATCGGAAGCTGCAGCAGCCCCTCGGTCTCCTCGATCCCGAACATCACATTGAAGTTCTGGATCGCGTGACCGGCCGAGCCTTTGACCAGATTGTCGAGCACCGAGACGATGATGGCGCGGCCCGGCACCCGGTCGGGAAAGACGCCGATCTGGACGTAGTTCGAGCCGCGGACATTCTGCGTCTTCGGCACGACGCCGGCCTCGGCAACCCGTACGAACGGCTCGTTGCGATAAGCCTTGGCGAGGATCGCCCGCAGGCCATCGGCGGTCGTCCCGTCGGAAAGCCGCACATAGGACGTGCAGAGCTCGCCGCGGCTCATCGGGATCAGATGCGGCGTGAAATTGACGGTCACCTCGGACCCTGCGGCAGCGCCGATCTCCTGTTCGATCTCGGGCGCGTGGCGGTGCGTGCCGATGGAGTAGGGCGACAGCCCTTCGCCGGCCTCCGAAAACAGCGTGCTCTGCTTGAGCCCGCGCCCGGCGCCGGTGACGCCCGACTTGGCGTCGATGATGATGTCGCCGAGTTCAATCGCACCGGCGGCCGCTGGCGGGATCAGCGCGGTCAGCGCCGCGGTCGGGTAGCAGCCGGGACAGGCAACGAGCCGCGCGCTGGCGATCGCGTCGCGATAGTGCTCGGTTAGGCCGTAGACCGCCTCGTTCTGCAGAGCGGTGGCACGATGCTCATGGCCGTACCATTCGGCATAGGTCGCGGCATTCCGCAGCCGGAAGTCCGCCGACATGTCGATCAGCTTGATGTGCGGATGCGCCTCG
>CAZSXA010000170.1:0-4768 GCA_964611195.1 uncultured Bauldia sp. | reverse complement strand
GTTGACCGCGAAGTATTTGTCGGCGTCGCCACTCATTCGGGCGCGATCATCATGAACCGCAGCCGACCGGAAAAGGATTCGTTGATCCACCGCTGCACCCACTCCGATGACGGGTGATCGGGCGTGCCGGGCTCGAACACCAGGGAGACGACCGCAACCACGATGCCATTTCCTCCGGTCGAAATCCGGCTGGCGATCTTGGCTCCGGCATCCATCACAGGCTCGCCGGTCGCCAACCGCTCCTCAAGTGCCGCGACCGCGGCTTCGGCCTCGTCCACCCCGGTATAGGCAAGGGCGATCTGAGCCGCTTCCCAGTCGTCTCCAGCCGCACCGGCAAGCATCGCCATATCGAAGGCCGGCACCAGGGCCGCTTCTTCGCTGACCGTGCCATCTGCCCGTTCGAAGTAACGTGGCGGCTCGACCGCAGCCGCGTAGGCTTCGAAGCCCGGCGGCGATGCCTCGGCGGCTGCCTCGACCAACGCGGTCATCAACTGCTGCGTCTCGGTCACGCCCGGGTCAAGCGTCGCCTCGAGCGCCATCTCGAAATCCGGCCAGGCGAAGGCTACGAGAGCAGCCGCTTCGCCGACGGCAACCCGGTGTGCCTTCCACCCGCCGCCGAACGGGTAGTCGTCCTTGGTCGCCTCGAAATCCGTTGCGTAGTCCTCGCCCTCGGCGAGAATCAGGAGCCCATCGGGAAGATCGACGGTTAGGTCTCCGGCCGGCACCTCCTCCATGCCGGGGCGCGTCAGAAGGGCATCGCGCACGGCGTCCGGGTCGAGGTCCCCGATCAGATAGGCGAAGGTATTCTGCTGCCACCCCCACTGGGCGAGCCCGTCCAACGCCGAAAAATCGATAGCGACCAGTTCGTTCGCGGCTTCCGGACTGTATGCCGCCGTTTCCGCTTCGATGAGACCGACGCCGATCCAGTCGCGAATGTCCCATCCCTGCAGCAACGCCGGGTTCATGAACCTCAGCAGTGCGCTATCGGTTTCCGGCACATCGGGCAGCACCGACACGATCCCGCGGAGGGTGTCATAGGCAGAAGCGGGGGCGGCGGGAGCGAGCGCAACCGCAGTCACAGCGAGGGTGGCAAGGACACGGCTTCGCATCGGCGGTCTCCGTTTTATGGCGCTGCGGCTGAGCGGACGTGACGTGCTTATCTGCCCAAACGGCCAACGTCGCGCAACGTTGCCGGCGGTCAGCCGGAAGCCGCTCCGAGGAGCTTCTGCATCGCCACGAGGTCGAGCCACCGGCCATGCATCCGGCCGATCTCGCGGAAACGCCCAACCTCGACGAAGCCCAGCGATTGGTGGAGGTGGATCGACGCCGCCGCATCGGCATCGATCATGGCAACGATCGTACGGACGTCGAGCGAGCACGCCCGATCAATCAGCGCTTCCAAGAGCTTGCGGCCGACGCCTCGGCCCCGTGCGTCAACCCGGACGTGGAGCGAGTCCTCCGCCGTGTGGCGATAGCCGATCCGCGGCCGGAACGGCCCGAGGGCGGCGAATCCGATGACCTCGCCAGCATCGTCGGCGACCAGCATCGGCATCCCTGCTTCGACGCGAACGGTGTACCACTTCTCCATCACGTCGAGGCCAGCCGGCTGCTCCTCATAGATCGCCGTGGTGGTTGCGATCACGTCGTTGTAGATCGCCAGCATCGCCGCAAGGTCGCGGCGCCCGGCATCACGAATACGCATACAGCCCTCGCGCTAAGCCTTTGGGATATCTTGCACATGCCAGCTCACCGGTCGACGGCCGATCGACCTCGTTGTTCCTGAACGCAGCAAAACGACCGCCTCACGGCACATTCAGTCGCCGTGGCGCACTCTCACCGGCATCGTTCAACACGAAGGCGGAAGGAAACAACGATGTCGATGCAGCTTCGGATCACTGATGTGAAGGCCTAGGCCGTCCGAGACGAGAACGGCCACATCCTCAGCGTCCATCAGGACAAGCTCGACGCCCGCATTGCCGCGTTCCGATTCGAACATCTCGACCGCGAGGCAGACGAGCGCGAGCCGGACGAGGAGCCGATCTACTGGGGCTGAGCCCGGTACTGGTCACCAAAGGCCTTCATCACTCTGAGAGCGATCAGGGTCACCCAGCGCCCCGGCTGGCGAGGCGTCTCGAACTTGAAGTGAACCTCACCCGGATGGGCCGCCTCGGCATTCCAGCGGCCGTCCTTGCGGCGTTTGCCCTCCACCACCTCGAGCGCGTCCCGCATCCGCTCGTCATAGGCAACACCAGCGGCGCCGAAATAATCGAGCGCACGCAGGATGTTGTACTTCCAGCGCGGCGGCACGGCGAACTTCAGGAAGCCCGGATGGATGATCATGCCGGTATGGTCGGATTTGTAGAGCCTGTGCATGAGGATGAACTCATGCGCACCGAGGGCTATCTCGCCGAGCTCGTCGGCACGATACTCGTATCCCTGGCTGCGATAGCTGAGAATGCCTTCCAGTACGGACGTGGTCGAGTGCAGGGATGAGTGGCGGGCCCCGGAACGGTTGAGCTGGCAGTTGAAGCCGCCGTCACCCATTCGCATCCCGATCAGGAAGTCGACGACCGAGCGGAGGCTCTCCTCGGGCTCCCCGAAATAGCTCGCATAGTTCAGAAACATCCCGGCAACGCACACATCCGATTTCGCGACGTCGGCACCGGGACCGACGCCCCCGTCGGGTTGCTTTTCGGTGGTTGCGATCAGATGGACGCTCTGCCGCGCCGCTTCGTTGTCGCGAGGCAGCCCGAGATTGCGGAGATCGAGCAACGAGTAGTGCGTGCACGTCCATTTCGGGAAGTAGTATTTCTGACCCCAGTGGCCGTTGGCGCCACGGCGATCGAGATAGGCCCTTCCCCAACCCTCCCGGGCGATCTGCCTCTGTGCCGCGATCAGGTCGTTGTCGCCGGCCCTGCCGATATCTCGCAACGTTTGGAACGCGATTGCAGGATCGCCGGCGAGCAGCCAATCGACGATCTCGGGCAACTCGAAGCGCTCTTCGATTCGCTTGGCTTCAGCGACGCTTGCCATATCAGCCATGCTCCAGAAGTCCCGGCCGTCCACAGTCTACCAGCCGATCGGCCCGGCTTCACGCTCTCTCGGGGTGCTCGTCGGGCCGCATCACCCTGTGCTATGAGGCCCCGCATAGACGGGGGCCGTGGCAATGATAAGGCTCCCCGCATCTCAGGAGGAGCGCGCCCGTGCCAACCAACAGCAAGAACCCGGAAACGATCGCCCTGCACGCCGGCTACTACCGGTCCGATTCGGCGACCAATGCCGTCGCGGTACCGATCTATCAGACGACATCCTACCAGTTCGATTCCACCGAGCACGCGACGAACCTTTTCGCGCTGAAGGAGCTCGGCAACATCTACACACGCATCATGAACCCGACCCAGGCGGTGCTGGAGGAACGCATCGCCGCGCTCGAGGGCGGCGTTGCCGCGTTGGCGCTGGCGTCGGGTCAGGCGGCGTCGCTGTTCGCGGTGCAGAACATCTGCCACGCCGGCGATAATTTCGTCTGCTCCACCGACATCTACGGCGGCACGTGGAACCTCTTCGCCAATACAATCGAGACGATGGGCATCGAGTGCCGCTTTGTCGATCCGTCCGATCCGGAGAACTTCCGCCGCGCCACCGATGACAAGACGCGCTGCTATTACGGCGAGACGCTGCCGAATCCGAAGCTCGATGTCTTCCCGATCGCGGAGGTCGCCGCGATCGGCAACGAGCTCGGCGTGCCGCTCATCATGGACAACACCGCCGCACCGGTACTCTGCCGGCCGATTGAGCATGGTGCGGCGATCACCATGCATTCGACGACGAAATATATCGGCGGCCACGGCACCTCGATCGGCGGCGTCATCGTCGACTCCGGCGCCTTCGACTGGGAGAAGCACGCCGACCGCTTCCCGATGCTGAACACGCCGGACCCCTCCTACCATGGCGCTGTATGGACCGAGGCCGTGAAGCCGCTCGGCCCGATCGCCTACATCCTCAAGGCGCGCGTCACGCTGCTGCGCGATGTCGGAGCGGCGATGGCGCCGTTCAACGCCTTCATGTTCATCCAGGGGCTGGAGACGCTGGCGCTCCGCATGCGCCAGCATTGCGCTAACGCCGTCGCCGTCGCCGAGTATTTGCAGAAGCACCCGAAGATCACTCGGGTGATCTTCCCCGGCCTGCAAGAGGGCGAGCAGCGCCGACGGGCGGACGCCTATCTCACTGGCGGTTTCGGCGGCCTCGTCGGCTTCGAGCTCGCCGACGGAAAGGAAGCCGGTCGCCGCTTCATCGAGGCGCTGGAGATGTTCTATCACGTCGCCAATATTGGCGACGCGCGCTCGCTGGCGATCCATCCGGCGACCACCACGCACTCGCAGCTGAGCCCCGAGGAACAGATGCAGACCGGCGTCACCGACGGCTATGTGCGTCTGTCGGTCGGCATCGAGCACATCGACGACATTCTCGCCGATCTCGACCAGGCCCTCGCCAAGGCGTAGCTGCGTCCCCCACGATTGAACGGCCCCGGCGTCGGACGCTCAGCTGTCAGGCATTTGAGCGACCGGCGCCGCCTCGGCCGGCTCGATCGTCTGGTAGGGCAGCGAGTAGATCGCCGCCAGCCCGAGGGTGAGGACGCCGAACACCGCGACGCGCAGCAGAAGGTTCATGTCGGAAGATTCCCAGCCAGCCGTTTGGTGGGATCAACGCCGGTCCGTCTGCTTTCGTTCCACTTCTTCGCGGCCGTGCGATCTAACCTCGGCCGAACAGC
>CAZSXA010000169.1:0-4792 GCA_964611195.1 uncultured Bauldia sp. | reverse complement strand
TATGCCGGCATGGGCAACAACCAGATGCTCGCCGGCGACCCGGTTACCGGCGAGATTCGGCGCTTCATGACCGGCCCGAACGGGTGCGAGGTGACGGGCCTTTGCTGGTCGTCCGACCTTCGCACGATGTTCGTCGGCATCCAGCACCCCGGTCAGCCGTTCCCGGACGGCGAGGGCCTCCTGCCGCGTTCATCAATCGTCGCGGTGAAGCGCGCCGATGGCGAAATGGTCGGCTAAGCTGGCTCCGCAGTCAGTACATGAAATTGGAAGGGGGCCATTCGGCCCCCTTTCTTCTTGGAGCAGCGGGCTTCCTGGAGCAGCGGGCGGCGGCTTGCCGGTGGTCGCGAACGGCGGTCCGGCCGGGGCGGGCGCCCCGGGGCGACCCTTCGGTGCGATTGGCGGTCGGGGTATCCGCTCGCCATCCGGCTGGGTGCAAGCGACGCGCTAATCGTCGACGCGAACACCGAGCAATGGTAGCCTTCGCGAAGATGCGGTGGAGGCAAACATGGCGCACAAGATGGGCGACGCCGGAAACGGCGGCGGGGATTCGCATGCGGGGCTGAGCAGGCGTTCGTTCCTGCGAAACACGGTGGTCGGGGCGGCGGCGCTGCCGCTTGCAACCACGGTCACGACAGCGCGGGCACAAGGCGGCCCGACGATACCGGTGGTCTCGACAGACGCCTCCGAGACCTGGGCCGAGCCTTGGGTGTGGCGTCCGGGCGACTGGCCGGGGCAACAGCTGGCGATGAACGTCGTTGAGAACGAGAATCCGGCGGCGATCGTCGGGCTCGGCAACCCGGGCGACATTCTCTTCTCCTACAACGGCGCGACGCCCGGTCCGACGATCCGCATGAAGGGGGACGAAACGCTCGCGCTCCGGCTCCGCAACATGCTCGGTCGCGATTTCGGCAAGACCGTCGTCGGGCCCTATCCCGACCCTGGTGCGCTTCCCGACGGCGTTTCGGCCGACGATGTGATGGCGAAGGCGGAACAACGCGGTCAGTTGCGCGAGGATTTCTGCCTCGGCGAACACACCAACGGCGTCCACTCGGCGCGGGACACCAACATCCATACCCACGGACTTCACGTCCGGCCCGGCCGCAATCCGGACGGGACGCATTCCGACAACGTCATTCTGCGCGTGATCAATCAGGCCGACTACAACGAGCGGCAGGCGCAGATCGACAGCCCGTCCTGCGCGTGGCTGCGGGAACCGGAGCAGACGTCGTTTCTGCGCGACGACGAGCAGACCGGCTACGCCGACTACGAGTTCCGCATCGGCGACGTGCAGTCGGACATGCACGCCGCGATCGGGGCGAGCCCGCAGCCGCATCCGCCGGGCACGCACTGGTATCACCCGCACATCCACGGCGCGACGCACAACCAGGTCTCCAGCGGCATGGCCGGGTTCCTCATCATCGAGGGCGACGTAGACGAGGCGATCAATCAGGAACTCACCGGCACCCGCAATCCCGATCCGCAGCGGAAGACCGGCACATACGACTATATCGAGCGGCTAATGCTGGTTCAGCGCGTCTTCGTCACCACGGTTGACCCCGACGCCGAGACGCAGGAACTGAAGAGCGGCGGCCAGTCGAGCCAGGCTGTGAACGGCGCCTCGACGCCGCGCACCATCCGGATGCGGCCGGGCGCGATCGAGCGCTGGCGCGTTCTCAACGGCAGCGTCGACGGCCGCGGCTTCAAGCGCTTCATGGTCCTGAAGGGCCAGTTCGACACGCTTACCTCGCAGTCGGGTAACCGGCCCTCGACGCAGCTGGTGAAGCTCACCGATCCCTCGAACGGGACGTTCACGCCGGTGTCGCGCGCCGAGGTCTCGGCGGACAAGCAGCAGCTCTATCAGCTCGCCTTCGACGGCGTGACTTTGGTCGAAGGCGAGGGCGACGACGTCCGCTACACCATCAAGGATCTCGCGCAGCAGAATGCCGGCACGACTAATCCGCTCGACTGGCCGATCGATCCCGACGCGCCGAACCAGTCGATGCTCGCCAACTTCGAGGCGTGCTACGCCGACGCTGCGTCGGTGGTGAACTGCTATGTCCGGCCGAACGAGGTCTATCTCGCGCCGGGCAATCGGAGCGACGTCTTCTTCCAGGCGCCCCGCGAACCGGGTGTCTACACGGTGGTGACGAGAGGCGTGGTCGTTCACGCCGACAATTATCAGAACGGCCTTCAGAACGCCTACACCGCGCCCAACCTCAGCCCCGGTCCGGAAGACATCATCGTCGCCTATGTCATCGTCGAGGAGGGCACCGACTCCGGCGGCAACGCGGTGCCGTCGATCCCGGACTTCGACGTGATGAGCCTGGTGAGTGTTCTGCCGCCGGTGCCGCCCTATCTCTATCCGGTGACGGAGGACGAGGTGCGGGTGAAGGAAGGCGACCCCGATGGCGGCATCGCGGATCGCCTAGGCCAGTACCGCACGCGGTCGATCGCGTATTCCGGCTGGGGCGCGGCCGACTTCCCGCTGGTGACGACGCTGGGCGACGACGAGACATCGGCGAACTTCAAGGCATTCGTCGAAGCCGATAGGCGAATGGCGGCGAGCTCGAACTCCTCCGCTATGCCGAGATCAGCGACTCGCCCGGCGAGTATGTGCTGCTTTCGCCGAACATCAGGACGATGGCGATCTCGACGTCGATGACCGACGCCGTGTTCGACGATTCCGATCCGATGTTCCCGATCTCGGCGGCGATGGGCCGGAAGTTCAATCCGACCGATCCGCTGCGGCCGCGCATGCTGGAATCCACCGCCGAGGAATGGGCCGTCTACAACTATTCGATCAGCCTGTGGGCCGACACGTCAGCGACGCCCGCCGGTCAGAGCGGCGGCCACTATCCGGGCCTGCCGCTGACGCGTGCCGAGGGGCAGGCGCGCTTCGCCGCCGACCCGTCCAACTGGAGGCTTCAGACCAAGGCTGTCGATCACCCGTTCCACATCCATCAGAACCCGTGCTGGGTCATGCGCATCGAGGTGCCGGACGCCAACGGCAATCTCGTCAACATCCTCGACAAGCCGCGCTGGCAGGACGTGATCATGGTGCCGCGGAACGGCGGGCGCATCGTCTTCCGCTCGCGCTTCCCGGATTATGTCGGGACCTACGTCAATCACTGCCACATCCTCCTGCACGAGGATAACGGCATGATGCAGGTGATCGAGGCGGTGCCGTTTGCCGATCAGGCGAACTACGAGCCGAAGGGCGGCGTGGCGAGCGCTGACGCTTCAGCGGAGGATGTCTCCGCGGTCTATCCGCGTTTCGATCAGGCGCGGGCATGGCAGCAGAGCATGACGTTTGTCGACCCGAACCACTCGACCGGGCAGACCTATCCGGGCTTCCGGGTGTTCGCGCCGACGGGGTGAGGCGTCGAGGTGTTCCCCGCCGAACACAGTGCGCCGCGAAGTCACGGCGGCGGCAGAATGTTCTTGCGGCGACGCGTCGATTGAGCGACTGACTGCCGTCAGATGCGGCGGACCATCGAGAGGGGATCGCTCCGAGACAATCGGAGCGAACGGCCTTTGCCATGGACCGCATCGCCGCAACTTCCGCATTGATCGCATCATCCGCCCGGGCGCGCCGCATGGCGCGACCCGCCGTTCGATTGTCTCTGTCGGGCGACTGCCTCGGCGTCAGGCATCTCGTGGGGGTCGATGCGCTTGCCGCCCGGAACCAGACACAACCCGCCAACGCTGAGGTGCGGGCGGGTCGCGGTTTGGCGCTGGTACCCGAGCTCGAGCCCGTCTCAGCTTAAGCCCGTTACCTACATCATCCGTCCGCGCTGGTGGATGTAAGCCATCATCGCGTCGGTGGAGAGCTGGTCGTCCTTGTGGAGCGCAATCAGCGCGTCGGAGACATAGACGACGCCGACCGGCTTCATCTCGCCGTCGACGATCGGGAAGTGCTTGTAGCGCCGCGACACGGCGTCGTTGACGACGCTGCCGAACACCTGATCCGGCGTGCAGGAGAAGATCGTCGTCGACATCAGCGAGCCGGCCGTCGCGTTCCAGGGCTCGCCTTCCTTCTTGCCGGCGACCCACGAAACGATGTCGGTGTCGGTGACGACGCCGACCATCTTGCCCGCCTCGTCCACGACGACCACAAGGTCGGTGCCGGACTCGGCGAGCAGCTCGGCCACCGCGTGGATTTCCAGCTCCGGCGTTGCGGTCACGAGGCGCTTAGCCGCCTGCGGCACGAAATCCTTCACCTTCATCGGCTTCTTCCTCCCAGCCCATCGATTGGCGGCGATTATCGCCGAGTGAGGAGGCGGTTCCAAGCCAAAGGCTTCGGCGATGGCGTGACTTCGGCGACCGCTCCCGTCGTTCCGGCCGACCCCGGGCTTGATCCGGGGGAGAGCCGGAACCTCGGCTACGCTGGACTGAGGTTCCGGATCGCCCCGATGGGCGTCCGGAACGACGGCAACTTGGTTGGGATGAAGCGGGTTGACGGGGCCGTGTTCGCCCCTAGACCCCGAACTTGAACAGCAGAACGTTACCGTCGGCATCATCGCGCCCGGCTATCATCTGCACTTCATCTCCGAAGACCGGACGCTGGGCGGCCACGTCCTCGAATTCTCGGTTCGGCACGCGCGGGTGGCGATCGACATCACGTCCGATTTCCACATGGAACTGCCTGAGGCCGGAGCCTTCCTCGACGCCGATCTCGACAAGGACAACGCGGCATCAATCGCCGAGGTGGAGAAGTAGCGGCTGTGGACGCGCTGGCCGTGACGAGGGGATGGCACGGTCGGACAAAAAAGTGTCGTTCTGATCAAAATGG
>CAZSXA010000168.1:0-4854 GCA_964611195.1 uncultured Bauldia sp. | reverse complement strand
GCCAGCGCGCTTCTGTCAGCGTCGTAGCGGATCGGGCAGCCGAGAAACTCGGACAATCGGTCGGCGCCATCCGTTCCGCTGTGCCGGAACGAGACCCACTCGAAGCGAAGCTCTGCCCCAGCGATCTGCTTGAATATCCGCCCGAACGCCGCCAACGCGCATTCGTCCCTAAGCGCCGAGACCGGGTGCGGCTCGCTCTGGCTTACATGCGCAAATGTCGGCGGATCGGCTTCCTCGTCGAAGACGTAAATCGCACTGTCAGTCAGGAGGCGAAAATAGCGTTCTATGCGAGCAACGGAATCGCGCAGTGTTGGGGCGGTCTTCACCGCGAGGCCGAGCGCGCCGACATCATCGGCCTGGATCGTATTGGCATATGCAATGACAAGACCCGTCCGATCACCGAACCGCTTGTCTATCCAGTCGACGAGGTCGAAGTAGTCGGTATCCGTCAGCCTGCCATCGGTCGATTGAAGTCGACGGATGACCTCGCCGCCTTCCATCAGCGCCCCATCCTCCGCGAGAACCAACCCCGCCGCGCGCGCAAACGCATGCGCGAATGCCATGGTCACCGTCGCCATCCACCGCACCTACCACGATTCCGCATGCAGCGAAGGAGAGCTGGGTCTCGTGTTTCGGCGGCCACGGTCCGCATCGGGTCAGGAGTGACCGCCCCTATCAGCGACCGCTTGGCGCCAAAAGCGGTCGTTGACCTCATCGAATCGTCGAGAGGAACTCGCGTCGTAGCTCTGGATCCTCTGCAAGCACGCCGAGCATGCGCCTTGTGACCATAGCGACTCCCGGCTTCTTGACGCCGCGCGTGGTCACGCATTGGTGCGCGGCCTCGATCACGACGGCAACTCCCCGTGGCTGCAACACTTCATTGATTGTGTCGGCAATCTGAGAGGTGAGCACTTCCTGCAGCTGCAAACGTTTGCCGAAAGCGTCGACCAGCCGCGCGAGCTTGCTGACGCCAACGACGCGATCCGCAGGAAGGTAGGCGATGTGAGCCCGCCCCAGGATCGGCACGATATGGTGCTCGCAGTGGGATTCGAGCCGGATATCCTTGAGAACCACCATATCGTCATATCCAGCCGACTCCTCGAAGGTCCTGGCAAGAAAAGCCTGGGGATCCGTTCGGTAGCCTTCGAAGAATTCCTCATAGGCGCGGACCACGCGCGCCGGAGTATCAACGAGGCCCTCGCGATCCGGGTCGTCGCCGGCCCACTGAATGAGGGTTCGCACTGCGTTCTCGGCCGCATCGCGCGTGGGCCGACTCCGGTGATGGTCCGGTCCTGTCAGGTGAGAAGTTGCCTCGGCAGTCGATTCCATGGGTGGCACCCTTCGTGTTTCCGGCGAGGTTGCGACGCTAGGACCGGCCGGAAGACGACAAGGATGAGTTGCTTGCGGGGCCGTCCGGAGCGTCGGTGAGCGCGATTTGTCCGGTCAGGTATAGGTTTGGCGAGGCTTTCGGAGGCGGTCGCGAACGGTACGGAAAAGGCCAAGTCCAGCAAAGACGATGGCGGCAAAGCAGACGATCGTCGGACCGGCAGGAGTATCGAGAACGTAGGCGCCTTGTAGTCCGGTGATGGCGGATGTCGCCCCGATGAGGCCGGCGATCAGGGCCATCGCTTCGGGCGTCCCGGCGAGATTGCGTGCCGCTGCGGCCGGAATGATGAGGAGTGCTGCGATGAGAAGGACGCCAACGACCTTGATCGCAACGGCCACGGTGATTGCCAGGCACAGCGTGAGAACCAGTTGCTCGCGCTTGGGATTGATGCCGTTGGCGTAAGCCAGTTCCTCGTTGAGGGTCGAAGTCAGCAGGGGCGACCAACGCCAAACGGTCAGGGCGACGACGAGGGCCGCGCCGCCCCAGATAACGGCGAGGTCCCCACGCGATACGGCCAGGATATCGCCGAACAGATAGGCCATCAGGTCGATGCGGACCCCGGACAGGAACGACACCGCAACCAGACCGAAGGCCAAGGCTGAATGCGCAAGGACGCCGAGAAGGGTGTCCATGGCATAGCCGCGGCCCGCCATGAGTGTCACCGAGACCGCCATTGTCAGCGCGACAGCCACGACGCCGGCAAAGATCGACATCTGCAGGGCCAGCGATAGCGCGACGCCAAGCATGGCAGCGTGGGCTGTCGCATCGCCGAAATAGGCCATGCGCCGCCAGACAACGAAGCAGCCGAGCGGCGCAGCGGCGAGAGCGACACCGACGCCTGCCAGCGTTGCCCGAACCATGAAGTCGTCGAGCACTACTCTGCCGCCTCGTTTGTCGGAGCCGGATGATCGTGATCGTGGCTGTGGTTGTGGTCGTGCCGGTAAAGCGCGAGCGCACCGCCAGTTCCGGTCCCGAACAGCGCTCGGTACTCGGGCGCGGACGCAACAACATCCGGCGTTCCCTCGCAGCAGATATGGCCGTTAAGGCAAATCACCCGGTCCGAAGCGCTCATCACGACATGCAGTTCGTGGCTGATCATGATGACGGCGCAGCCTGTGTTGTCCCGCACCTCTTCTATCTGGCGGTAGAAGGCAGCAGAGCCGGGCTGATCGAGGCCTTGCGTCGCTTCATCAAGGAGCAGGAGATCCGGCGTAGCGATCAGCGCTCGCGCCAGAAGAATGCGCTGGAACTGCCCGCCCGACAGCTGCGACATCTGCCTTTTCAGAAGGCCCGGAACGCCAGCATCGTCCAACGCTCTGATACAAGCCGCCCGATCTGAACGGCCGGCAAGCCGCAGGAAACGCTCAACCGTGATCGGCAATGTCGGGTCGATATGGAGCCGCTGAGGCACGTAGCCGATCCTCAGTCCGGGTCGCCGATTGACCTGACCTGTCGACGGCTTCACCGCGCCGATCATCGCGCGCAGCAGGCTCGTCTTTCCCGATCCATTCGGGCCCACAATCGTGACGATCTCCCCGGATTCCACCGACAGGCTGACACCCCGAAGCACCGTGTTTGCGCCGTATCGAACACCCAGATTGGAGACAGAGATCAGGCTCATGCAGGTGCGTTCTCCTGGCACGTCGAGCAGACGCCCTCGACTTCGACGATTGCCCGCGTGACCTCAAAACCTGCCGCCCGTGCCGCCACTCCCAAGGACCCCCGGTCTTGTGCCACGCTCGCTTCAGCGACTGCGTCGCACATCCGGCATACGAGAAAAACGGGCATGTGCCGTTCGCCTGGATGTGCACACGCGACGAACGCGTTGAGCCGTTCGATTCTGTGGACGAAACCGTGCTCCTGGAGGAAATGCAGCGCACGGTAGGCAACCGGCGGCTGCGGAGGAAACCCTGCCTTCCCCAACAGGTCGAGGATCGCGTAGGCCCCAAGGGCGCGGTGTTCTCGCAGGAGCAGTTCAAGAACCTTTCGGCGAACCGGGGTCAGGCGCAATCCTTCGTCTTTGCAGTGCTTCTCGGCGGCTCGTAAGCCGCGCCGGACACAAGCCCGGTGGTCGTGATCGACGAAGCCGACCGCCTTAGTTGTCGAGATCGCTCGGGACTGGCTTGCCATTTCTTTCCATGTCGGTTAGCCGAACGCAACGTTATAAGATAACACTGAGGCTTCGATGTCTACACTTCGTCTTCCGCTCTCGATCACAGCCGCCCTGCTGGGCAGCACCGCCATTGCGTCCGCCGACGTGCCGAATGTGGCGGCGGATATCGCACCAGTCCACTCACTTGTCGCCCGCGTGATGGATGCCGTCGGCACTCCGAATTTGATCATTCCGCCAGGCGCCTCGCCGCACGAGTATAGCCTTCGCCCATCCGAGGCGGCGGCGTTGCAGGACGCCGATCTTGTGTTCTGGTTGGGGGAAGGCCTTTCGCCGTGGCTGGAGAGCGCCGTCGAGACTCTCGCTGACGATGCGACGGTGACGACTCTGCTTGAAGTTGATGCCACCGAGCTCCTGGACTTCCGCGAGGGAGCGCTGTTCGAAGCGCACGATCATGACCCCGACGAGGATCATGACGAAGAGCATGATCATGAGGAAGATCATGAGGACGACGAGGAGCATGATCACGACGAAGACGAAGATCATGACCATGAAGAGGATCATGACGAAGACGAAGATCATGACCATGAGGAGGATCATGACGAAGACGAGGAGCATGATCACGACGAAGACGAAGATCATGACCATGACGACGAGCATGGACACTCGCAAGGCGATCATGACCCGCACGCTTGGCTATCGCCGAGCAATGCCGCCGCTTGGCTGAACGTCATTGCCGCTCAGTTGTCGGCGGCTGATCCGGACAATGCGGGGGCGTATTTTGCCAATGCCGCGGCAGGAATCGCAGAGCTCGAGGCGCTCAACGCCGAGATAAACTCCATCCTCGATGCGGTTCGGGGGGGCAGCTTCATCGTGTTTCACGACGGCTACCAATACTTTGAAGTAGCCTACGATTTCCCGGCTTCCGGCGCGATTTCAATCGGCGACGCCTCCGACCCCAGCCCGGCGCGTATTGCCGAGATTCAGGATCGCATCCGCGATGAGAATGTGGGCTGCGTGCTTTCCGAGCCGCAGTTCAACCCGGGACTTGTTGCAACGGTGCTCGACGGCACCGACGCGGCTACGGCAGTGGTTGATCCGCTGGGTGCCGCCCTCGAGCCGGGGGCTGCGCTGTACCCGCAGGTGATGCGGGCGATTGCGACCACGCTTGCCGAGTGCCTCGAGTAGAGGTCCCGGCCCGGCCGGCGCAGGTGTGTCGGCCGGTCCTCAAGCCCAGCCAAAGGCTTTGGCGAAGGCGCTGACTACAAGCTTCCAGTGCGAAGGCGGGGACGATGTCTGCGGGACATCCTCCCCGTCGTGTGATGCCTGCGACACACAAGGAAGTGAACGTGACCAT
>CAZSXA010000167.1:0-4979 GCA_964611195.1 uncultured Bauldia sp. | reverse complement strand
GATGCCGCCGGCCGCCGTCGAGGTCGAGCCAGACGAGCTCGCTCGAGCCGCCGCCGATATCGAAGAGAATCGCCCCCGAGGCCGCCGGATCGATCAGCGACGCACAGCCGGTTGCCGCGAGGCGCGCTTCGGTCTCGCGCGAGACGATCTCGAGCTCGAGCCCGGTCTCGGCAACCACCCGCTCAACGAAGGCCGGGCCGTTCTCGGCAAGACGGCATGCCTCGGTGGCGATCAGGCGCATGCCGACAACATGCTTTCGCTTCAACTTGGCCTGACAGACCTTGAGGGCTTCCACCGCCCGGTCCATCGCCGCCTCGGCAAGCCGACCGGTGCTTCCGACCCCCTCGCCCAGGCGCACGATCCGGGAGAACGAGTCGACGACGCGAAAACCGCGTTCGCGCGGCGTCGCGATCAGCAGCCTGCAATTGTTGGTGCCGAGATCGAGCGCGGCGTAGCAGGGCCGGTGAGGAAGAGCCTGAGGCGCCCCTGCAGGCTCCGCCACAATCGCCGCCGCAGGGACGGCAACCGTCTCTCCGGCGGGGGGTTCCGCCGACTCGCCGCTCAGTTTCGCAAGAGGGGCCGGGCCCTTGCCGCGGCGCCTCCGCCGCCGCCGACGGCGTCGCCGGGGCGTCTTGCGGGCGCCGTCTTCGGGGGCCGCCTCGCCGGACTCCTCCGGGGCGGCAAAGAGCGTCTGGTCCGCGTCTTGCGGACCTTCGCCATCGCTCACAACTCATGTCCCCCGGCTGCGCGGCGCTTTGAGGTCAACCCATGGCGCGCAGCTCTTCAGGTTTCGGTTGAAGACGACCTTATCAAAACCCCGGCGGCGCTCAATATGCGAGCCAATCAGGGTTGGACGCCGCGGAGCATGAAGTCGACGATCGCGTCGATCTCCGACGCGTCGTCGAAGGTGCCCGGCGGAACCATGGCGCGCATCGCGCCGTAGCCGACGATCAGCGAAGCGAACCAGCGAAACATCCGCTCCGGCTGGATGTCTCCCCGAATCTCGCCGGCAGCCACAAGCTCGGCAAAGACACCACGGAGGTGTTCGACCGCATGCCTCAGGCCCGAGGAGAAGAAGATCGCCTGCAGTTCCGGCCGAAGCGGCAGTTCCTGCGCAATGATCCTCAGCAACGGCGCATAGCGGTCGGCGAACGCGATCCGGCTCGTGAGCACGGCGGTGGCGATCTCGCGGAATCCTGCGCCTCCCTGGCGGATGACGGCAAGCTCCTCGATGGCTGCCGGCACCAGCACATGGTCGGCGAGTGGCCGGACCAGCCGCAGAAGCAGATCCTTCTTGCTTCCGAAATGGCGGAATATGGTCGCTTCCGCGACGTCGGCACGGCGCGCGATCTCGGCGGTCGAGGTCGCCTCGTAGCCATGTTCGGCGAACGCTGTCACCGCGGCCTCGACGATCCGACGCTTGCGTTCGGTCATCGGGCCTTCCTCGGCCTCGACCGCGGAGGCGATGGCCGAGAGCGCTTCGCCAAAGCCGCTGGCGGCGGTGTGCTCAGGCACGGGCGGCGCCGCCACGGGTGGCGACGAGCCGCATGTGCGCCCAGGTGCCAAGCCAGATCAGGGCGAGCCCGACGACGCCGGTGGCGAGAAGGAGGAGCACCGGCAGCGATCCGTCGCCGCCGCCGATGACGAGCGACCGGTACCCCGTTCCGAGCGCCTCGAATGGCATCACGTCGGCAATGGCCTCCAGCCAGTCGGGCGTCGCGCCGATCGGCGCCTGCGTGCCGGACAATGCCGACTGATAGAACACCGCGGGAATCGCCAGCAGCAGTGCGAAGAAGCCCACGACGGCGAACAGTCCGGACATCAGCAACATGATCGCGCTGGTGGCGAGCCAGACGAAGAGCCACAGCACGAAGACGTCGCCCCAATTGTCCGTGGTCCAGGCGACGACGATCGCTAGCGCCAGCGACGCGAGCGCCGGCACCGCCAGCGGGATAGCCGACCTCAGGAGGCCGACCGGCCTCAACCCGGCGGGGTCCTTCTCGCCGCGGGTGGCAAGGAAGATCATCAACGCGCCGACCATCGCCGCCAGCCATGTGGCGAACGTCATCACGAACGGCGCCGACATCGCCGCAGCGTTGTTGGCGGCATGGAGAATGTCGGTTTCCACGATCGCCGCCGGGCCTGGCAGCGCCGCGCCTTCAGGAGGCGGAAATGCGCCTGTCGCCGCGGCCAGGCGAATGCCTGCCACGGCCGAGGAGATCGCGCCTTCGATCTGACGGGCAAGACCGGCGGTGAACTGCACCTCGGAGCGCGACAGATGCTGCGAGGCGACGAAGCGGAGCCGGACCGGCTCCTCGCCCATAACCGCCGCCGAGAACCCGCCCGGCACGACGAGAACCGCGCTCACATCGCCGTCGTCGAGCGCGTCGACCGCTGTGGTCTCGTCGTCGAAGCCGCGCACCGATGCCGGGATGCTGCCGGTCAAGCCGGCCAGCAATTGCTCCGACAGCGGCGGTTGATCCGGAAGCCCCTCGTCGAGGTTGACGATCGCGAGGGTGACGGATCCGGGAACGCGCTCCTGGTCCGGAGCCGCAGTCAGGTTGAACAACGAGAAGATGAGCATGATCGCGATCGGCGCTGCGATCGAGGCACGGAACAAGGGATGAGCGCGGATACGGCTGGCGACTTCGTTCATAGCGAACCTCCGACGATGTACGCGAGTGAGTACTCACTCACATTGCCCGGTCAAGCCCACTGGATGCCGGTGGGTCTCGGGTTCGATCCGCGCCAAGCGCGGCGGGATGTCGCGGGTTTGGTTGACCTAGAGCAAGCTCGGCGCTCGGGGGCGGGCGGAAGATGCGGCGCATAGGCACTCGCTGCTTTGAAGGAGAAAGCCATGAACGCCGTTGTTACCGCTGATTTCGACACCCTCACCCAGACCGCCGAGCCGACGACGGCGGCTGCTCACACGCCGCTCAACCGTATGCATCCGCGCGTGTTCGCCATTACCCTCGGCGTCTATGTCGCGCTGATCGCGGCGTTCACGATTGGCTTCACTGGGCCGACCGAACTCGGGATTGCGTTCGGTATCGTGTTCACGATCGCGGCGGCGTGCGTGGCTGTGCCGTGGATGATGGCTCGCAGCGCCGCCAAGTTCTGGGCGAACCATGACCAGCCGGAGGCGAAAGCCGGCAGCTACCGCGCCTTCCTCAACGGCAAGTTCGACACGGCCTCCGGTCCGGTTTCGGGTCGCGGTGCCCTGGCCTTGGTCATCACCGTCCCGACCTGCCTCACCTTCGGCGTGATCGCGATGGCGATCGTGTCCCGGGTGGTCTGACCGAGTTGGATTGCGAGGACGTCACTCCAGCGTTTGCAGGTAGGAGATGACGTCCTCGATCTCGTCGGTTTCCAGTGCGAATTGCGGCATTCCGGTGTGGCCGGTCATGATCCCTTCGGCCAACGCCTCGGCCAAATCCTCCACCGGGTAATCCTCGTGCAGTTCGCGGAATGGCGGAGCCCCCGAAAGGGGGCTTTCGTCGTTCAGGGCGACCGCGTGGCACTCCGCGCAGTTGGCCTCGACGATGGCGAGACCGCGGTCCTCGGCACTCTCGTCGTCGGACCGAGCGATGAGGAAGAGTGCTCCGATCGCGATGAGTATGATGGCCAGCAGGGCGAGCGGTCTCACGGTATTCCCTCGGTGATGTCTCGAACCGGGCGGCTCACTGCCACCACCTGCAAATGCTGACCTTTCATGGTTGACGAACCGTTGACGAGCCCGACTGATACCGAGCTGCGATCTGTGGCACATACGAGTTTCCGAGATCCGAGCGCTGGATTGAGAGACCGCGCAGCCGGCTGCACCAGACTCAATGGCGGCCGCTGGCATGGAGCGACGCGCGATGCTATCGTTCCAGCGCCTGTGCAAGGGCCTCGCATATGGAGGAACGATATGCCGAAACTGGACACGAAGCGGCTCCTTGGCTTTGCCGATCTCGGAGTTGACCGAGACACCGGCTTCCGCGACGAGACGGTCGCTTCGCGCGTCGGCGCCAAGGTTGGCGGCGGCGGAGAGCAGAACGCCCCGCTCCTTCGCAACGACACCGCCGGCGCCCGGATCGGCGCCAAGATCTCGGTGGAACCCCGCAACACGGAGCACTGAGCCGATGGACAAGAAGCGTTTGCCCGCGGTCGATCGGCCGATCGCCCCGACGAAAGCCTGCGAGGTGCTGCTCGGTTTCCCGGACGGTGCCACGTCGTTTCGCGATCCGGCGTTCTCGGCGCGCGTGGGCGCCAAGGTCGGAGGACCCGGAGAGGTGGACGCCCCACGCCGGCCGAGCGACGACGCCGACGCCGGCTAAACGGTCGTCAGATCGGTGCTGACCGGGGAAACGGGGCTGCTCCCGGAAGCCCCCCGGCCCTTCCGTCAGCATCAATTCGCGGCTCGCGGTGGGTCTGCGAAGTACGGCAACGCCACGTGACGTTCGAAGGACCGGCAGTCCCGCTCAGCGCGCTTGCATCAGTATCGCCCGATCCGGCGCGCGCACATGCTGTCGATGCAAGACTGCGTGCGCGGCTCGCGGACTCCTTGACCTACCTGGCGTCCACCGCCGAATCCGAACCTGCCAAACGACTCGAAGCACTGGGGGCGGCACTCGAGATCGGAGCCGTTTCTCCCTGGGTGTTTTGTCTCTACTCCCTCCTCGTTGTCGAGTTGGCAAACGACGGCAAACGTAGCGATGCCATCGTCGGCTGGCTTGAGGACGCATCCTCGCATTCGGCGCAACCCGGCCCGGTCGCGCTACACGAGGCGACCGTGCCCGCAGCGTGGTGGGAGCACTACCACTCGCTTCTCGATACCGATCCGGGACGCAGTTTCCGACCATCGAAGCCCACCACCGACGATATTGGCCGTACTGCGGTCACGATCGAATCGGCATTCGGGCTGATGGCGCGGTGTGATCCGGCTCTCTACGCCGAGACCGGCGCGCTGGTGCGTATGCCCGTGCTCGGAGTGCCGG
>CAZSXA010000166.1:0-5037 GCA_964611195.1 uncultured Bauldia sp. | reverse complement strand
CCAGGATCAGGATTGTTCCGACGACGATCGAACTGGCGGCGACCACAGCCTGCGCGGCCAGCACCGTCCACGCCCTGACGCCCGATGCTCTCAGTCGGCGAAGGACGCCGCGTCCGATATAGCCGGCGAGATGGACCGGCATCGACACCAGCGCGACTGCAGCGATCAGCGTCGCGACGCCGGCGGGCACATAGTAGTCGATGCCCGTCGCGCCGAGGAAAACGTCGTCATCGACGGTCTCGCCGAAGACGCCGAGCAGGATCACCAGGATCATCAACGGGAAGGCGAACCCGAAGACGAGAGCGATCGGCTCGCGGACGAAGAGCTTCAACTCTGTCCAGGTGAGTGCGGGGAGACTGCCGCCCATCGCTCAGGCCTCGCCCTGGTGACCGGTGAGGAACAGGAAGACATCCTCGAGGCTTGGCCGTTGCAGCTCGAGATCCGGCACCTCGATGCCGTTGGCCAGCAGCGCTGCGGCAACGTGCTGGAGCACCGCATCATGGCCACGGATCGTGAAGCGGTCATTCTCGCGCTGAACAGCGTCGACGCCCGAGACGCGCGAGAGAAACCCGAAATCGGCATCGGTTGCATCGTCCGGAACCGTGAAGGTCACCGCATGCGCGCCGGCATGATCTGAAACGAGTCGGGCCGGGGTGTCGCAGGCGACGACCTTGCCCTTGTCGATAACCGCGAGGCGGTCGCAAAGGTATTGCGCCTCATCCATGAAATGGGTGACGAGCACCACGGTTGCACCGCCGGCGCGGACCCGCCGGACATGCTCCCAGGCGCCGCGCCGGGCGGCCGGATCGAGACCGGTGGTGAGCTCGTCAAGGAAGACCAGCCGCGGCAGGTTGACCAGCGCAAGCGCCACGAAGAGGCGTTGGCGCTGCCCGCCCGAGAGCGAGGCGAACGTCGCCTTCCGCTTCTCCCAAAGGCCCCAGTCGCGCAGCAGCTGGTCGACGTCGGCGTGCCTGTCGGCGAAGAAGGCGAACAGCGCCAGCGCTTCGCGCACGCGCAGACGGTCGGGCAGCGCGGAATCCTGCAATTGGCTGCCGACCATGCGGCGCAGCGTGTCGGGATGGGACTGCGGGTCGATGCCGAGGACCTCGACGGTCCCCGCGTCACGGTGCCGAAGACCCTGAAGGCATTCGACGATTGTCGTCTTGCCTGCGCCGTTGGGGCCGAGCAGGCCGAAAATCTCCCCCTCGTCGACGCCCAACGAGACATCGGCGATCGCCGTCACGTCACCATATGACTTTCGCAGTCCATCGACCTTGATCATCGGATCGAACGCCCCTGCCGCGGTCGCCACCGACACTCGTGGCATAATCCGGGCACGGCGACGCGGCAAGACAGGTACGCGGCGAGTACCGAGCCAAATTGTGATGGTCGCAAGTTCGCCCGGCGTTGGCGGCAAACCTCGGTTGCCGCTATGAAGTGACCGACGAGCCGGGAGCGGTGCCCGGCTGGCTCGGATTCGAGGAGGCTACGGAAGCGTGTCGTCACAGCTGCCGAAGGAACAGCCTTACCCAACAGACGACGCGACAGCGTCGAGCGACATTCAGTTGCTCTCAGATTCCGTGGGGGGTTCCACTTCGCCCGGCACCGATCCCGGCACTGCTGACCTGAACGAAGCGCACGATCGCGACCTCTTGTGTCGCCGTCTTGCGGAGGCTCATGCCGAGATCGCGCAACTGAAGGAGGAAGCGGAGCAACTCCGACAATCGATGCAGGTCGTCGAGGGGCAGCTGCTGGCCGCCCGTGCGGCTGCGGAACCATTGGCGTCGGGCGAAGAGTTGCGGTCCCGCCCGCTCGGCCGCATGCTGAGACGAGGCGAGAACGAAAAAGCCGGCGAAACGTCCCTGCCCGACGCCCCGGTTTCGAAACGGAGCAAGGTCGTCACCACGGGCCTCGCGCCGATCCGCGGGAGCGTCCTCGGGAACTTCGTGCTCGTGGCCGCCGATCTCCCCCCGACGGCGGATCGCAGTTCGGGCGGCCTTCGCCTGGCCACAGTGATCGAGTTGTTTGCGAAGCTTGGTCGGCGTGTGCTGTTCGCCGCCATCCGTGACCGAGCGACTTTCGAGGCGGTCGTCGGTTCGCAGCGCGGTCGCGAACACTACGAAGATCGGATGACCCGGCTGGGGGTGGAACGCTTCACCTATGGCCCCAAGGGTACCGAGCGAATGCTGAAGGCCTATGGCGGAAAGATCGGACTGGCGTTTGTTTCCTTCCCGCACGTGGCTCAGCAACTGATCCCGGCTGTTCGGGCCCGATCTCCCTGGGCCACCATCGCCTATGACATGGTGGACCTCCATTCGGTGCGGATGGCCAGGCAAGCCGAACTTGCCAGCGACGCCCAGGCTCACGCAGCCGCGGAGGAAATGGCTCGGCTCGAGCGTACATGCGCGCGGCTTGCCGACGTGACGATCGCCATCTCCCATGAGGAGCGGCGGCATCTCCTGTCGCTGGAGCCCGATGTGACAGTCTCGGTGATCGGCAACGCCTTCGCGCTGCCCGAGCTTGCGCCGCCGTCGACGTCGACGCGCCGCGACATCCTGTTCGTTGGCGGCTTCCACCACCGGCCCAATGGGGACGCGGTGCGCTGGTTCGTCCGCCATATCTGGCCGTCGGTTCACAAGAAGTACCCCGATGCGCGGTTCAAGGTCGTCGGCGCTGACGCGAACACCAAGGTTCGGGCGCTTGCCGAGACGCCGGGCGTCGAGATTCTCGGTCACGTCCCTGATCTCGGGCCGCTCTACCAGTCGTGCCGGATGTCGGTGGCGCCGCTCCGCTTCGGCGCCGGCGTCAAGGGCAAGATCGGTCACAGCCTCGCCCACGGCCTGCCCGTGGTGACGACCAGTATCGGAGCGGAGGGGTTCGGCGCCCAGCCGGGCATGCACTTCCTCGTCGCCGACGAGACCAAGGACTTCGCATCCCACGTGCTGAGGCTGATGCGCGACGACGAGTTGTGGCTTCGGCTTCGCGATGCAGGGCGCGATCTGATCGAGCGAACGCAATCGTTAGCCGCGATGCAACGAGAGCTGGAAGTGCTGCTCGATGTCTAGAGTTCTCGTTGCGGGCGTCTACCTGGCGGCGTCTGAAAACCTCGCCGACGCGGCTATTGCGGAACTGTCGAAGAGCCGGCGGCATCAGATTGAACAGCGCTGGATCGCTATCGACGAAAGCGGGAGCGGGCGTTGCGACCTTCCAGGGACAGTCGCCGTTGTCGCGGAGCGGACGCCCAAGTTCGCGCTTCTGGGCGACATCGTCTCCGACGCAGGAGCGTTCGACTACCTTGTCGTCTGCGACGACGATGTCGGCCTTCCAGCAGGCTTCCTCGACGACTTCATCGCGCTTGCCGAACGTTTCGAGTTTGCGCTCGCTCAGCCGGCTCGAACGCTGTCGAGCTATGTCGATCATGCCATCACCCGGCAGGCGCCGGGGCTTCTGGCGCGCGCGACGCGGTTCGTCGAGATCGGTCCTGTCTTTGCCGCCAATGCCGCCGCGATGCGGCTGATCCTGCCCTTTGACGCGCGTACTCCGATGGGCTGGGGCCTCGATTTCGTATGGCCGCTGCTGATCGAGCGGGAAGGCCTGCGGATGGGCATTGTCGACGCCACGCCGGTGGACCACAGTTTTCGGCCGCCGGTCGCCAACTACGTTCATGCAGAAGCCGATGCCCAGCAAAAGGCACTTCTTGCCAAGGTCGATCACCTCGACAAGCATGACGCCTTCACGGTGACGGACGCCTATGCCTGAGCTGTCCTTCGTCATCCCGACGCGCAACCGCGCCGACTATCTGCCGTTGGTGCTGGACGGGTTTCGTCGTCAGTCGCTCGACCAGGCTCTGTACGAGATCGTCATCGTCGACGACGGCTCGACGGACGAGACGCCGGAACTGTTGGCGTCAGTCGAAGACCTTCCGCTGAAGGTGCTGCGCCAGGGCCCGTCCGGGATTGCCGCCGCCAAGAATCTCGGCGTGCTCGCCAGCCGCGGGGCGATCATCGCATTTGCCGACGACGACGACATGCCCGATCGCGACCTTGCCGCGGCGCATTTGCTCGCCCATCGCCGGCGGCCGCAGCAGGACGCCGTGATCCTTGGCTACACCAAGCTCTCGCCCGAGGTGGCGGAAAAGCCGGTCATGCGGCACGTCACGGAGATCGGAAACCGGCTGTTCAACTACCACACGCTCCGGCCGGGCCAGGAGCTTCCCTACGAGTATTTCTGGGGCGGCCGGAGCTCGTGCAAGCGGTCACTCCTGATTGACCGCGGGCTCTTCGATCCTCGCTTCACATTCGGCTGCGAGGACGTCGAACTGGGCTATCGCCTGTCTCAGCGCGGCAGCGTGCGCGTGTTCTACGATCCTACCGCCGTGTCGACGATGCTGCGTGCCTTTACGTTTCGGGGGTTCTGCGATCGGCAGACCAGGCAGGGACGTTCGCAACGGATGTTCGCGCGGCTGCACGCCACGCCGGAGATCCGGAAGTATTGCGATATCCCCGAGGGACCGCAGTCCTGGCGTCAGTTTGGCCACCGCTATCGCCAGTATCTTCGCTGGACGCAGAAGCTGGACGATATCGCCAACACCTACCGCGAACGAGGCTATGAGATCGACGAGAACTTCGAGAAGGTCCTACATGACGCCTACTCGGCAGTGTTCGCCCTCAGCCGCGCCAAGGGGTTAGCCTGGACCGGCACCTAGCCGCGCCGAACCGCGGAGAAACGGCGATGATCAAATTCTTGATCGCATCACACGGACGTTCTGGCTCGACTCTGTTGGCCAAGGCGCTCGACCAGCATCCGAGCATTAGGTGCTTCGGCGAGCCGTTCAATGCGATCGAGGATCACCGCCAGGCCGGGTTCTCGCGGACCTATCGCGACGGCGAAGATCCAGTCGCTTTCTGCCGGGCGGAGATCTACCGGGAGGATGTCCCCGATATCGCCTGCATCGGTTTCAAGCTTCACGCCAACCAGATGCGAGGGAGCGACGTGGAGGAATCCCTCTGGCCCTATCTTCAGAGCGACACCGCGATC
>CAZSXA010000165.1:0-5041 GCA_964611195.1 uncultured Bauldia sp. | reverse complement strand
CCGTGTATCCACCATGTGATTCAACATGTTGACTACAACGTCAGCGTCTCGCGCCAAAGTTCGATACAGATCTGTCTTATAGTCGGTGTAGCCGAAACGGCCGAAATACGACTTTATCTTTCTGAATCCAGGATTAGAAAAGCCTTTGTTAAACCGATCGGCCGGTGGAGAAGTGGAGAATGGGCCAGAACGAGACCAAAATCCAATATCGCTAGCAATAAAAGAGAATATCCTGTCTCCAAGTTTTTCGGGATCAGACATGTCCTTTATGTCGTCAATAATGTCCTTAGATATATGATAAAACAGGCGCGGAGAGAGGCGGTCGCGGCCGACCTTCTTTAGCGAGAGGGCGTCCAGTGCCTCCTCTCCAAGTTCGCGAACGTAGGCTTCAACGTGGCTTGAAAGGAGAACAACCCCGCCTCTGCAAAGTGCGTTCACCTCCTGCCAGTTGGCGACTGGCGCCTCGCGTGCGCTCCGATTTGCCGTTTGGCTCAGCAGACGCACCTCCTTTAGGCGGGCGACGAGAGCACGGTACGAGGAGGTGTAGCGAGGCATCAGTGGGCCACAAAGGAAAACCGCCTTTCCCAAATCTCGAATCGCCGCTTCGTGCGCCGGGTGTGATCGACAGCGCGACTGATCAAGTCGCTGAACTCATCATCCTCTAGCAAGTCAGCAAGCTCAGCGCGTAGCCTGTCCCGGACTTGCTCCGCTCGCTCGAGTGAAACGCCAACCGTGGTAAGAGATACAAGGTCAAACAGCGCTCGGTTGATCACCCGAGATGAAGGACGTCGGAAGCATTCCTTTGGCTCAAACCAGATAGAGGCGACCTCAAGTACATGATTCCAAACGATCCGGAGATCATCGATATACTGCGTAGAATATTTACGCCCTGCTTTGGCTGCGTTGTTAAGCCAATGTTTTTGCGGTGTCCTGTACGTGTCAAGGCCATGAATATAGAAAGCAAAAAAGCGAAGAACAAGTTCTTCATCGCGTAGCCGCTTGTCTGGGTGCTTTCGACCTAGTATTTGTAGCCATGTGTCATGCTCTGAAGCATCCTTGAGTAGGGAGTTTAGAGGGCCGCGGTACACGCAGTTACGAAGCTCCTGAGCATTTAACGGTACGGTATTAGTATTCAGGCGCTCAAATACATCAAACTTAATTTCAGGATGCGATTCGTTGGTAATCAAGACGCAGCGGAGGGTGTGAGTGCGAAGCTGTCGTTGCGCCTTTGTGGGCAGTTCATGAAAACGAAAACCGTTGTATTCGGCAAGCACCTCTAGACCAGACAGCACAAACTGGTTGTCTGTAAATCTATAGATTGAATACAATCTCTGCTGGCCGTCTATTACGTCTAGCTCGAAGTCGTCATTTTGAGAAAGGTAGCAAGGGGGTATTGGAATATTTAGTAGTATAGACTCAACGAGGCGTGAAGCAAGAGTATTATTCCAGACGTAACGGCGCTGAAAACTTGGGCGTTCGGAAATAGGGCGCAAAAAAATGGTCTTGCCGCTGATCTGATCTAATAGAGAATCTACCACGAGGTCGTACGGCTGGGTGAAGAGTTTGCGGTCCTTGATAGGGATTTCGTCAGGATCGCGGCTATCTGCCTCCGGGTCGCTTTCGACTATTGACGTGCCATCAGAAATCATCTGTGCCCCCTATGCCCCGTAGCGCTTGTCGCATCGGGGCTGTGAACCCTTCGTCCGAGAGCTTCAAGTTTTACGGGCTGCGTCTCTGCCTCACAACCGTTTCTTCGACTTTGCGGGAACCGAGATACGTCACGATAGCGAGCAGGTCCGGGTGGATAAACTGGTCAACTTGTTTAGCACGACGATGTTTGACTAACCCCGCCCCACCACGATCCGCATGCCGACATCGTATTCGTCGAGAGCCGGCGGAGGTGGCCGTGCCTCTCGTCCCCGGCGCCGCTTTCAAGATCACGGCTGACGGCGGCGACGCGGTCGATCGTCTCCCGCGCGCCACGCATCGCCGTTGAGGCCCGGGCCGGGCATGCGAAGGCATGCTTCCGGCCGCCAACTCTGCTAGTCGGTCTGGCCCGGCCGACCGACCCCGGCCTCGTCATGCGCAGCAAGGCCCATGAGAATCGCCGTCATTCATCACGCGCTCGATCAGAAGCGCCGGATCGGCAAATACCTCATTGCAGACTTCTGCCGCGCCTTCGAGGCCGCGGGCCACCGCGTCGTCCATCTGAGGGGACCGGAGCGGGTCGAGCCTGCCGACATTGCGCTCCTTCACGTCAATGCGTCGGTGGTGCCCGCCGACCATGTGGCCATCGCCGGCCGCTATCCCGCCGCTCTCAACATGACGGTGACCGACATCCGCAAGAGCGTGGTCAGTCAGGCCCGGCTCGGTGACGACCAAGGCTATGACGGTCCCGTCATCGTCAAGAGCGACCTCAACCATGGCGGTGTTCCGGAACGAACGCGGCTGCCTCGCCAGCGGCCAGAGGAGCGCCCGCCTTCACACATGGCCGCGCACCGTGGCTCGCTCCTCAACTACCAGATCTTCGACACGCCGGCGGACGTCCCGCCAAAGCTTCGCACCGACCCGGACCGCGTCGTCGAGCGCTTCCTGCCGGAGCGGGAGGGCGATTTCTACTTCGTTCGCCAATCGTTCTTCCTCGGGGATCGCTGCGTGACTTGGCGCCTTGGCGCGCGAAGCCCTATCGTTCGCGGAACCGACTTCGAGAAGGAAGACATGATCCCGACACCGCCAGCGATCAGCGCCTATCGAAGCCGCCTCGGGCTCGACTACGGAAAGATCGACTATGTCGAACATGACGGCATCCAGACCGTCTTCGACGTCAACAAGACGATCGGCGGCGCTGGAACGGCGCCGGACACCGTTGCCCTGCTGGCGCCGGGAATCACGTCGCCTCCGCTGCGGCAGGACAGGTGAAGGATCGAATGCCGACGTCGGACGGCGCAAGGCGCGCATCGCGGGGCTTCGAGGATTCGCGCGCGGTCTTCGACCTCGACGAGCCGGTCTTCGTCCTTAATGCGCCGTTCTCTCTCGACACCAGCATCGCCAACAACGCGACGATGGAGAAGCTCGGCGAGAACGGCCGCAAGGTCGACCGCGGGCGCGCTCTCGCCCAATGGCGCGCGCTCTACCGGTATCTTGCGTCACGGAGCCTCGTTTATCTTCTGCCGAGCGGCGCCGGCCTCCAGGATCAGCCCTGCGTCGCCAACCTTGGCGTCGCGTTCGACTTCGACGAGGAGCCGGTTGTGGTTCTGTCGCGTTTCCGGGCGCTGGCGCGCGATCGCGAACCGGCGTTCGGAAAGGCGTTCTTCGCCGGCATGGGCATCGCTACGCAGACAAGCCCGGATTTTTTCGAAGGCGAGGCCGACCTGAAACGGGTCAAAGAGCGCGTCTATTTCGGCGGCTTCGGAGTCCGGTCGAGCCGCAGCGCCCATGACTGGCTGCGCGACACGCACGATCTGACGATCGTCGCCCTGCCGCTCGAGGACCCGCATCTCTTCCACCTCGATTGCATTCTCCATGTCCTGAGCAAAGAGCGCGTCATGCTGGCGACGGCTGCATGTCCGCGCGAGACGGTGCGCGAGGTCGCGGCCGTCGCCGAGATCGTCGACGTCCCGCTCGACCTTGCCTATCGCGGCGCGACCAACGTTGTCCGTGTCGGCGAGGAGATCCTCTGCGATTCCTGCCTCGACGGCCTCAGCCGATCCGATCCGCTCTACGCCGTGGAGAAGGCCAAGCGGGAGTTCTGGCAGAAGCTCGCGCCGTCCTTGGGGCTGACGCCGGTGTTCTTCGACATGTCCGAGTTCTACAAATCGGGCGCGATGCTCTCCTGCCTGGTGCTGCCGCTCAACTACCCGCACCTTCACCCGCGCCGTGATTGACGAGGCCGAGCCCGCTACGGCCGCCCCACCACGATCCGCATGCCGACATCATATTCGTCGAGGTCGCGGAGGTGGCCGTGCTTCTCGTCCCAGGCGCCGCTCTCAAGATCACGGCTGAGCGTGGTGACGAGCCGGTCGATCACCTCGGGCGGCATCCGCGCAAAGCCGCTGGTGGTGCTGCGCGCCTCGGCATCGAGCACCCGCTCCGGATGCGCCCAGTATGAGCCCATATGCCAGTCGGGCGTATCGCGGGAGACGGGCAGCGGGGTCGCCGTCACGTCACCGCCAAGCCATCCGGCGACCCGGTCGATCGGCGGAAAGGTGCGGGCGTCAAGCTCGGCGACCTCCGGCAGGTAGTCGGCCAACAGCCACATCGCCGGGTCGATCCCGGCATCATAGCTGACGATCACCACCGGCCCACGCGCCACCCGCCGCATTTCGCGGACGCCGCGTTCCTGTTCGTCATCCCGGTGATGAAGGCTGAGAACGCTCATCGCCGCATCGACGCCGGCATCGAACAGCGGCAGCGACCCGGCGTTGGCGCGGATCGCCGGCACGCGCTCCGGCGGGCGCTGCGCCGCCATCACCGCGCTCGGCTCGACGGCGATGACATGGCGGTCGCTGGGCTCGTAGGAGCCGGCCCCGGCGCCGATATTGACCACCGAGCGCGCATCGCCCAGCGCTCGCGCAATGGCGGCGGCGATGGCCGGGTCCTCACGGCGCCGCGCGGCATAGCCGTGGCCGATAACGTCATAGCGGGCCATCGCTTCAGCCCACGGCCACGACCACCTTGCCGCGCGCGCGGCTGGTTTCCAGATGCGCCATTGCGGCCGGCAGTTCGGCGAACGGGTATGTCTTCTCGATCGCCGGCCTGAACTTGCCGGCCTCGCCGAACTCGGCGAGGGTGCGCAGCTTCTCAGCGTCGCCCTTGACGCCGACCATCTTCACATTGTCGCCGCCGCGCATCGAGACATTCATCAGCTGGCCGATCCCGGCAAAGCCGACGACGGCGGCCTTGCCATCGGGCGCTAGCGCACGGCGAAGATCGGCGGCCTTGTTGTTGCCGACGCAGTCGATCACGAGATCGAAGCTCTTGCCGCTTCCCGTGAAGTCTTCCTTGGTGTAGTCGATGACGTGATCGGCGCCGAGGCCGCGCA
>CAZSXA010000164.1:0-5069 GCA_964611195.1 uncultured Bauldia sp. | reverse complement strand
GGTGGGAAGTCGCGCGGGTGGTTCTTCACCACCGAGGTGTGGGTGTTGTTGGTCGCCTCGATGACGAGCATATACCGCCCGGGCTCGACCTCGCCGAAATCGATCGTCTCGCCGTCATAGGAGACGGCGAACGCGTCCGTCTCGTTCCAGTCCGCCGTTTCGATGCGGGTGAGATAGGCGTGGGCATGGCCTTCGCCCGGAACGATGTTGGCATCGGCATAGCCGTCCGGGAGCTGCGAGGCGTTGCCGAAGTTGAAATCGTAGCCCCTGGTTTCGAAGACGATCGTCACCGGACCGCTGACGGTTTCGCCCTGGATCGGCGAGAGAATGCGAAGCGATGGGGTTTCGTCCCAGATCATCGCCTGCATCGATTGCATCGCCTGCGGCAGGGCAGGAGTGGCGGTGAACGCGGCGATAAGCGCCGCGCCGGCAAGTGCTTTCAGTCGCATGGACAGGCCTCCAGAATAGGTCGCTTGAACGCGCATCCGGCTGGCGGGGAGGCAATGCCGCCGCTTCGTCCGAACACGGCCGGCGAAGCCGGCGAGGTGGATTTAGCCCGCATCCGTTGACAGATGCGCGACGAACCGCGCCGGTTTTGAGCGAAATCGGAGCGGTCGCCACATCCTTGCTATAAAGCCGCGACGATATGGTGCAGGATCAGGTCACAAGGCCTGAGAAGGGGTGCAGCGCGCGTGGCGGAACCGTCGCGCTGCAAGGGACGATTGGCGGTAATCGAACAGAGCGGCGACGAGCTTTTCGAGCTGATCGACCAGATCAGCCAGGCTGAGAAGCTGATGGAAGGCCACGAGGTGCTGAGGACGGCCCTCGGCGCCTACGGGCTCGACCACGTCGTCTATATCTCGGTGAACCTGCCGACCGAGAAGCGTGCGACGCCGCTCGTCGCGATGACCTATTCCGCCGACTGGCAGAAGCATTACGCGCAGAACGATTATGTCGACATCGATCCGGTGGTGAAGGCCGGCATCGGCGGCATCCTTCCGGTCGATTGGGGCGCGCTCGACCGCAAGCACCCGACGGTGAAGAAGTTCTTCGGCGAGGCGCAGGAGTTCCGGATCGGCGGTCAGGGCCTCTCGATCCCGGTGCGCGGTCGCCATGGCGAGTTTGCGCTGTTCTCGGTGACGGCACAGATGGCCGACGCCGAATGGGCGAAGCTGAAGGACCGCTACATGCGCGACTTCATGCTCTTCGCGTACAACTTCCACTCCTTCGCGCTCAACGCCGAGCACATCGAGGAGGGCGAGGCCTATCGCGACACGCTGTCATTCCGCGAGGCGGAGTGCCTCCGATGGATCGCGATGGGCAAATCGGCGTGGGATGCCAGTCAGATCATGGGCGTCTCGGAGCGGACGGTGAAGTTCCATCTCGAGAACGCACGGGCCAAGCTCGGCGCCATGAACACCACCCACGCGGTGTCGAAGGCCGTCAGCCTTAACCTCATAACGCTTTTCTAGCCCCGACCGATGCAATTGGCGCGGTCGCGCTAATCCTTTCTTTGCAACGCTCCGGTTTGCTGTTTGACGCAGCCGACCCGTCACACCTGACCTATCGGACAGGTGGCCGCGGCGGTGCGATCCACTACGGTCTCAATCGCGCGCCGGAAGGCGGCAACAAGGGTGTTTCGAGTATGATCAGGCTGGTTCAGGGCCACGAACGGGCGGCCTATCCGAATGAAATCGACGGCATGCATCGGCTCCGTCGCAAGGTCTTCCACGAGCGGATGGGCTGGGAGGTCTCGGTCATCCGCGACTGGGAGATCGACGGCTTCGATGCCTTCGACCCGCTCTACGTGCTCTCGATCGATGAGCGCGAAAGCGTGGTCGGGTGCCTGCGGCTGCTGCCGACGACCGGCTACACGATGATCAACGACGTCTTCGGCGAGATTCTCCCGGACAACGAGCCGATCGTCTCGCCGCTGATCTGGGAATCGAGCCGGTTTGCCGTCGATCGCGACGCCGACATTCCGATCGGCCCCAACGGCATCAGCCGCGCGACGGCCGAGCTTGGTCTCGGCATGAACGCGGTCGGCATGCGCCTCGGGCTCAGCCACGTGGTGACGGTCTATGACGCGCTCGTCCACCGGACGCTGAAGCGTGCAGCGTGTGCCGGCGAGCCGATCGCTCCGGCAAAACGGCTCGGCGGAACTCTATCTTATGCGGTGCTCTACGAAGTCGGCCCGGAAACCGAGCAGCGGGTTCGGGCCGTCAGTGGCATCGCGGGCGATGTGTTCGAGCAAGCCAGCCACGACAGGCTTCAGCTCAAGGTCGCCTGAGATGCGGCAGACGTGGTCGCCCGCGTCTGTCAACTGGACCCTGGCGGGATGGTGTCGGCGGATGAGGCCACGGCCGCTGACCCGAGTCCCCTCTCGGAGTTGTGCCGGCCGCCGCGCCGTCTCGCCAGGACCATTTCCCAGCCAGAGTGGGCAGCGCCGCTGCGTCGGTGAGAGTTCAGGCGAACAGGCGTTCGAGGTCGTTGAGGCTTGAGCTCCAGCCGTCGCGATGCGAGGCGAGTTCCTCCGGCGTCGGCAGCCCTCGATGGGCGAGCTTCAGATGTGTGCCGGAGCCGGCCGCGGTGAAGGTGAGTTCCACCTCGGTGTCGGTCCCGGGGCTGCCGTCCTCGTTCTCCCAGGCCCAACTCATGACCAGCCGGTTCGGCCGGTCAATGACCCGATAGATGCCCGACACCGGATAGCGGGTCCCGTCGGGCGAGATGATCACCGTCCGCCAGCGGCCCCCCTCGCGCTGGTCGAGCGAAACCTCGGCGGCCCCGTGGCCTTCAGGGCCCCACCATCGGGCAAGCGTCTCAGGATCGAGGAAGGCGTTGAATACGCGCTCCGGCGAGGCGGCGATCAGGCGGTCCATCTCCAGCACGGGCCGGTCATCAGAACCAGATGCGCGTGCTGCCTTTGCCTCAGCCATCGGCGTTGTCCTCGTTGTCGGCACGCGGCGCGATGACGGGCGATTTCGGCGCCTCGGGGTTCTCGCGCAAGACGTCCTCCAGTCGCTCGAATGCCGCGCTCCAGAAGCGCCGATAATGCTCCAGCCAACGGTCCACTTCACCGATCGATTCCGGCCGCACGCGATAGCGCCGCCATTGGCGGTCGACGCGGTGCTCGATGAGGCCGGCGTCCTCCAGAATCCGCAAGTGCCGGGAGATCGCCGGCTTGGAGACGGCGAACGGCTCGGCGAGCGCTCCCGCCGGCTGCTCGCCGTCGGCCAGGAGCCGCTCGACGATCGCCAGCCTGGTCGGGTCGGACAGGGCGTCGAAGATCGTCGAAAGCCTTGCGTTCGCTACGTGCATGTCACTCATACGTTAATTAACGTCCTAGCTAATCGGTGGACGGATTGCAAGCGGCGGTCGGGCCGTCGCCACGCCTGTCTGGCACGGCTTCGCCAATCGCGCTAAACACGCGCCCCATCGCAGCGCCTGCGATCAAGCCGATTCCCGGCTTCTCGCAGCTTCGATCGACGAGGCGCCATCCCGTGCTTCCAAGGCTCTGGCCCGCCGTCCTCAGTCTCGGCTGGACCATCCTGGCGATGGCGGCAGCCGAAGCGCTGATGGCCGTGGTCGCGTTTGCGGCCGGGGACGGCCTCGAAGGCTCGTTCCTCATCGGCGCGGGCATCGCCGCCGTCATCGGCGGCGGCATGGTGCTCACCAACAAGGGCCGGCGGTTCGAGATGAGCTTCCGCGACGCGGTGCTGTTCACCGTGTCGGCGTGGTTCGTCTTGCCGGTCTTCGCTGCCGTGCCGCTGCTCATCGACCCGATCGGCCTCGATCCGGTCGACGCGTTGTTCGAGATGACGTCGGCGATCACGACGACCGGCTCGACCGTCCTCACCGGTCTCGACAGCATGCCGGACTCGCTGCTCCTTTGGCGTTCGACGCTGCAATGGTTCGGCGGGTTCGGGATCATCGGCCTCGCCATCGTCGTCCTGCCGTTCCTGAAGATCGGCGGCATGCAGCTCTTCCGCCTCGAATCCTCCGATTCCGGCGAGAAGTATCTGCCGCGGATCCGTCAGGTCGCGGCCGCGGTCGGCGAGATCTATCTCGTCCTGACGATCGTCTGCTTCGCGACCTATGTCCTGCTCGGCATGGACGCGTTCGACGCGCTGAACCACGCCTTTACCACGGTCTGCACCGGCGGCTTCTCCACCCACGACGCCTCGTTTGGGCACTTCCAGGACCCGGCGCTCAGGTGGGCGGCGATCGTCTTCATGATCGGCGGCGCCATCCCCTTCATGACCTATCTTCGGCTAATCGGACGCGGACGGCTGCGCGAGCGTATCGAGCCGCAGGTCATGGTCTTTCTGGTCATCGTTCTGGTCGCTGGAATCGTCGTCGTCACCTGGCTGACGGCGAGCGAGATCTACCCGTTCGGAGAAGCGCTGACCGAGGGCGCGTTCAACACGGTCGCGATCATCACGACCACCGGCTACGCGACGGCAGACTATTCCGCCTGGGGCGCCTTTGCAGCGGTGCTGTTCTTCATCTTCATGTTCCTCGGCGGCTGCACGGGATCGACCACCGGCGGCATCAAGATGCTGCGTTACCAGATCATGGGGTCGACGATCGTCCAGCACGTCCGGCAGACGCTTTATCCGCACATCGTCCAGCCGATCCGCTATCAGGGCCGCGCCATCCCGAACGAGCAGGTGGTCTCGGTCGGTGTGTTCATATTCCTCTACTTCGCAACCTTCGCGGCGGTCGCGATCTTCTTCTCGATGACCGGGCTCGACAGCATGACGGCGTTCTCGGCGGCTGCCTCGGCGGTCGGCAATATCGGTCCGGGGCTCGGGGCCGAGATCGGACCGGCGGAAACCTATGCCGGATTCACCGACCTGCAGAAGCTGGTCTTCACCTTCACGATGGTGCTGGGGCGGCTCGAGATCCTCGGCGTGCTCGTGCTGCTGGCGCCGAGCTTCTACCGCTGATCAGGCCGAACCGACGAGCACGGCGCTGACGAGCACGATCGCGGCGCCGAGCGCGATCAGGCGGAGCGAGACGGATGCGGTCATGACTGTCTGCCTCCAGTTGGTGGTGAGGCGAATCTA
>CAZSXA010000163.1:0-5135 GCA_964611195.1 uncultured Bauldia sp. | reverse complement strand
GCTCTTTGGTGCTGGGGGACAGACTGATCTCGTCCCACCGGGCCTCGCGCACTTCGCGCGATCTGCCTGCGGTCAGGATCAGGAACTCCAATGCTAGCTTTGTCGCTCTCAAGGCTCCTGACGCGTTCACCGCCTGCAGGCAGCCCGCCACTTCAGAGTAGGGCAGTGCCTTGCGGTGGTTCTTGCGACGATCGTGTTTGGGCAGCGCCTTGGTGATGCTTTCGGCAGGATTGTCCTGTCGCCATCCCTGAGCGATGGCCCATTTCATTACAGTCCCGATACGCTGACGCACTCGCCGAGCGGTTTCTGGCTTCTCGAGCCAGATCGGCGAGAGGACGGCCAGGACGTCCGCCGTGGTCAAGTCAGTCACATTCCGGCTTCCGAGGCGCGGGAAGGCATACATCTGGAGAGAGCTAATGAAGTCGCGGGCGTGCTTCTCGTTCCGCCAGGTAGGGGCATGAAGTGAATGGACGCTCTTCGCTGCCTCCTCGAACGAAGGCACCGACTGAGCGCGCCGCCGCTCGCCGAGGGGATCACCTCCGGCTCGGGCGAGGCGACGGTTGTCGACAGCCCGCTCCCGCGCGTCGCCCAGGGAGACGAGCTCTGCGCCACCGAGGCCGATCTCGCTGCGTTTGCCGCGGACGATAATGCGTTGAACCCATTGCTTGGAGCCGTTCGGTCGAACGCGCAGAAAGAGGCCGTTGCCATCGAAGTACTTGCCTGGCTCGCGCACTGTGCGGACGAACTGAACCGTGAGCGCCTTCTGAGGCTTTCGGATACCGCCAACTGCCAAAGCCTGTCCCCCAGCTTGTCCCCCACAAAGTGGGGGATCGCTTCGGACTATGTCGGATGACAGTGGATTTGAGAAGAGGCTAAATGCCTCTGTCTGACCTGTTTTTGTAGATGTAGACGGATGTAGCCGGATCAAAGCATGGGGGACCTCGGCTCCACCAATTGGTGCTCGGTGAAGGGTCCGCCAGCAAGGCAACCATGCGGACCGCAGAGCAGCCTTGGCATCTGCTGGCGCGCTTGACGTAGTCTGGCGACATGTCTTCGCCGCGCATTGTGGCGCATCTGCCGTCGTCCTATCCGCACCAGGAGGGTCTCACCTGCGGCGAGACCAATGTGCGGACGATCGTCGACGCATTCGGCAAACCCTTCCGCGATCTCGACCCGCCGCCCTTCCGGACAAAGCTGGTGGGCTACGCCTTCATCCGCGACATCCAGAGGCTGTTCGAACACAACGGCCTGGTGGCTCCGATCAGCCATGCGACCCGTCGGTCCGACGCCGAGCGGATCGCAACGCTCTGCGCGTGCATCGACCGGGACGAACCGGCGATGCTCGCAATCGGCAACGGCCATGTCCGGCGCGACCGCTATGTCCGGCGGCTCCGTTACGTTGTCGGCCACTTCATCACGATCTACGGCTACGATGCGGACGACCGCGCGTTCTTTGTCCACGACCCCTATCTCACAGGGCCGGCGCCGGTGGGGCTTCCGGCCGGCAACGAAGTGCGATCATTCGAAACGCTGCTGTGGGATTGGCGCGGGCCGGTCTACTATCCTCTCATCGGCATGGACCACATCTATTTGCCGGCCCGTGCGCCCAACGAATGAGGGCCATCGCCCGTGACACGCCGTGCATCGTCCGCCATCGCGAAGTTGGGAGCGGTCTCCCTGGGCCTTGTGGTTGTTGCCTGCCCGGCCTTGGCGCAGGACCTGCCGTCGCTGGCAGAGATCGAGGCACGCCTCGACGAAGCCTGCCAGACGTCGGCCCTGGTGGAGGCGGCCGGTGAGCTCGACCTCATCGGCGAGATGTATCTCTGCCTCGGGGCCGTGAACGACACGATCGCCGTCGCGGCGGAACTCGCCGAACGCGATCCCGCTGCGGAAGCCCGTCAGGTCGAGATCGGGATGATGTTGTGCCTGGTCGGCATGACCCAACCGACGATCGGCTTCGATCTCGTCGAGAAGGTCCTGGCGTCGGGCAACGAGCTCCTGCAGGACGGCTGCTCCGCAGTGCTCGATCCTTAGGGCCGGCGGACGATGGGCGAACTCAAGGTTCGCCCGCGGACCCAGGCCGTCGGCTCGTCGAGCGGTCGGGGAAGACCAGGCCAGCGTGCCCGAGGACCTCTCAGATTCGGAACCGATCGCGCCCGAGCCCGTTGGCTTCACAGGAGACGAAGCGAACGCGACGGAGGACGGGGTGAGTGCACTTGGCTGGGTCGTGCCGACGATGCGGGTCGGTTTTGCAGGAAGAGCTGCGGTCTATCTCCTTGTCGGGGGACTCGCCGTTGCGGCCGCCGTCGAGGGCGGATCGGCCGAAGGAACGTCCGGCGCGTTGGAGCGGCTTGGCGATATGTGGTGGGGGCAGTTTGTCCTGGCGCTGATCGCGCTGGGGCTCGCCGCCTACTCCGTCTGGCGGCTGCTCGACGGCGCGCTCGACCTCGACAATCGCGGCACCGACGCGAAAGGACTGGCGACCCGCGCCGGCATGATCGCTTCAGGCGCCATCCACGCCTTTCTCGCCGGAACAGCGATTTCGCTGGCCATGGGCGGTTCTGACAGCGGTTCGGGCCAGGGCGGGGCCGAAGGATTTGCCGCCTCGCTGATGGAGCAAAGCGGCGGCCGGTGGCTCGTCGGCATCGCCGGCGTCGTCACGATCGGCGCCGGGCTCTACCAGTTCGTAAAAGCCTACAAGCAGGAGTATCTCCGCCACTTGCGGAGCACGCGGACCACCGATCGCCTCGACGGGGTGATGCGGGTGGGCGTCGTCGCTCATGGCGTGGTCATCGCCTTCATCGGCGCATTCCTCGCCTGGGCGGCGTGGACCTACGATCCATCGAAGGCGGGCGGTCTCGGACAAGCGTTCGACACGCTGCGCGACGCGCCGTTCGGACAAGTGCTCATTGGCGTGATGGCGGTTGGCCTTCTCGGTTTCGCCGTCTACTGCGCGGTCAATGCCGGCTATCGCGTCGTCCATTCCGTGGCGGGCGAGGTCAAAACGCTCGCCGACCGCTGAGCGGACGGGGAGTGCCGACCAAGGTCACGCCGGCGTGACCGGTCTGGCGCCATCCAGCGTCATGCACTACGTGCCGCTCCACAGTCGCGATCCATTGCGCGCGACCGGCTATTCAATGGGGGTGCTATAAGTGATTGATCTCTATTCGTTTCCGACGCCCAACGGGCAAAAGATCCATATCGCGCTGGAGGAGCTTGAGCTGCCTTACCGCGCTCACTCGATCCACATCGGCAAGGGCGAGCAGTTCGAGGACGAGTTCCTGGAGATCAGCCCCAACAACAAGATCCCCGCGATCGTCGATGAGGACGGGCCCGGCGGCGGACCCTTCGCGCTGGCGGAGTCCGGCGCCATCCTCCTCTACCTCGCCGACAAGACGGGCCGGCTCATGCCGACCGACAAGCGGGAATGGTACAGGGTCATGCAGTGGCTGATGACCCAGATGGGCCACTACGGTCCGATGCTGGGGCAGTACAATCACTTCTTCACCTACGCTCCCGAGGATGTGCCGTACGCCAAGGAGCGCTATGCGAAGGAAGCGACGCGGCTCTATGGCGTCCTGGAGAAGCAGCTTCGCGACAACGAGTTCATCGCCGGCGACGATTACACGATCGCCGACATCGCGACGTTCCCATGGGTGCAGGACGTCGAGCGCTACGGACAGGATCCGGACGACATCCCCAATGTCATCCGCTGGCGGGACGGGATTCTCGCCCGACCGCCGGTGCAGCGCGGTCTTGAGGTCCTGAAGGACAAGGTGTCGTGATCGGCCTCGTCACGGCGAAATGGCGGCCGACGGGAGAACGACGATGAGCGAACAGAGAATTGCCGTCATCACCGGAGCGGCGCGCGGCATCGGCCTCGAAGTCGCGCGCCAGCTCTTTGAACGCGATATCGCGGTGGTGCTAACGGCGCGGACGCAGGACGGCGTCCGCCAGGCTCTTGACGAACTCGACGCCAAGGGAGACGCGGAAGGACACGTCCTCGACGTCGCCGACGAGGGTTCGGTCGATGCGTTCTTCGACTGGTTCTGGTCGAGCCATGACCGGCTCGACATCCTCGTCAACAATGCCGGCCGCATCTATGGCGGATGGGGGCGCTCCGGCGTCAGCGACGTGCCGGCCGAGGCAATTCTCGAAGCGGTCGACAACAACGCTCTCAGCGCCTACCGGATGATCCAGCACGCGCTGCCGGAGATGAACCGGCACGGCTTTGGGCGGATCGTCAACGTCTCGAGCGGCATGGGCGCGCTCAACGAAATGAACGGCAATTCGATTGCTTACCGCGTCTCAAAGACGGCGATGAACGCGATCACGCGCGTCACCCACGCCGAGGCCGGCGACAACGTCAAGGTCAACTCGGTGTGCCCGGGCTGGGTCCGCACCGATATGGGCGGCGCCAACGCCTCGCGCCCTGTCAGCCAGGGTGCAGCGGGCGTCGTGTGGGCGGCAACGCTCGCCGATGACGGGCCGTCGGGCGGCTTCTTCCGCGACGGCAAGCCGATCGACTGGTGACGGATCGACGGCGATGACCGGCCGAATCCGGATCAGACTTGCTGCAACGGTGAGCCTGGCGATTGCCACGATTGCCGGCCTGGCGGTCCCGGCCAACAGTCAGTTCCTGCGAACAATCGAGGGCCGGGTGACGGCGCTCGACCTTCCGACGATCCCGGAAGACGGCGTCGTGATCGCCTATTCCGAAGGCGTGGCCGAGGAAGCGGCGTTCTATGCCGCCGAGGCCGAGGCGGCGGCGGCCTGGTACCGCAGCGTGCTCGATTGGGATGCGCCGATCCGGATGGCCGTGCTCGACGCCGAGGACTTCGCGCGGACCACGTCCGTCCCCTATCCCTCGCCGCATGCGGAAATCGCCACCGGATTCATCGTCATCGCAGACCGCGTCGAGAGTCATCCAGGCTTCGATTTTTGGGACATCGCCGGCCGCGATATCAATGCGGCGTGGCTCTTCCACGAAATGGGTCATGTGATCGCCCGCCAGCTCGGCGTCGCCAGCAACAACCTCTGGGTCAACGAACTGATCGCCAGCGTCATCATGGCGGGTTATGTCCGCGAGGAGCGGCCCGAGTTCGATGCGTTTCAGGACGGCATGCCGCCGCGCT
>CAZSXA010000162.1:0-5231 GCA_964611195.1 uncultured Bauldia sp. | reverse complement strand
TCGACACCGTGCTCCTCCCGCCTGAGGACATGGAGGACGGCGGCGGCATGTAAGCTGCCGAACCTGCTACGCATGGAACCGACTGGTGCGGGTGGCCTCGGCCGCCCGCACTTTTTGTTGGCCTAGCCTGCCACCCGCTGGAGCAGCCGTTGCGCCACCGCCCGGCCGCTGATGCGCTTGGGCGCCGACGCGAACCTACCGGAATAGACGAGCCGGATCATCGCCTTCTGAGCGGCGATCGTGTCGTCGACGGCAACCGCGAAAGCATTCTCCATCGTCCTCGCCACGCGCCCGGTCAGCACCTGGCCGTCAACGCGAAGCTCGATCGGGGCGCCCTTCGGCACAGGCGCGGTGCCGGCGATACGCATGCCTGAGGCCGAGATGTCCTCGGTGAAGAAGCACTGCCACTCGCCCCCGACCTTGACCCACGCAACATCGCGTGCCGCGATCCGTTCGTTCTTGCGGTAGCGCGGACGCTCGACCGAGACGGCGAGTGCCGTCACCAGCAGCACGATGTTGTACCAGCTCCAATACACCGCGACGGCCGCCGATCCCTCCCAGGAGCGTTGCGGATCGAGCGTGAAGGAGGCGACGAGCCCGGCGACGGTGAAGACCAGGAGCCCCGCGAACAGGGTGGCCATCCGCCACTGCACGAAGCGCTTCGACCGGTCGCCGCCCTTCGCCGTCACCTGGAAGCGACGCCCTTTGGGGAAGAGAAGGCCGATGGCCGCCGCCTTCAGCACTTCGCGCGCCGCCAGCAACTGCGCCAGATCGTTGACGATGGGGAGGACTCGCTTGTCGGAGAGCCACGCAACGACGGTGAGCTGCGCGACGTAATACGGCACGAAATGCTCGATGCCGTCGACGAGGTCGACGTCGAGCGCCCGGATGTCGAACAGGAGATAGAGCAGCGGCACCAGCAGCGTCGCGAAACGGAAGGCGAAGGACGACGTCCAGTAGATGAGGCTCTCGATCAGCGAGAGCCGGTCGCGAAGCCTCAGCTTGTTGCCGAAATTGAACGGCCCGTCGGGCCCGCGCACGATCTGCATGAAACCGAGACACCAGCGGCTGCGCTGGGTCACGTACTCCTTGAGGCCCTCCGGCGCGAGCCCGAGCGACAGCTGCTCGTTGAGATAGACCGTGCGGTAGCCGGACTGAATCATTCGCAGCGTGAGCAGATAGTCCTCGGTCACCGAGTCCGTCGGAAAGCCGCCGATCACCGTCAGCGCATCCATGCGGATGACCGACGATGTGCCGCAGCAGAACGCCGTCCCCCACGCATCCTTGGAAGCCATCAGGACGTCGAAGAAGTAGCGCTGCTCGTCGGGGATGAGATCGTCGACGGCGAGGTTGTTCTGGATCGGATCGGGGTTGATGAAGTGCTGCGGCGTTTGCACGATGCCGACATCGGGCTTGCGGAACAACGTCATGGCGCGCGTCAGGAAGTTCGGCGCCGGCACGAAATCGGCGTCGAGAATCGAGACGAAATCGGGCGGCTCGTCGAGCCCGGCGACATGCTGCAAGGCGTTGTTGATGTTGCCGGCCTTGGCGTGGGCGTTGTCGCTGCGGGCAAGATAGTTGGCGCCGACGTCGGCGGCGAAGTCGCGGAGCCATTGGCGGTTGCCGTCGTCGAGCACCCAGAGCCGATAGTTCGGATAGGTCATCGACAGCGCGCCGAGCACGGTCCGTTCGAGGATCTCCTGCTCCTCGTCATAGGTGCAGATGAAGACGTCGACCAACGGCTTGCGGAGGCGCTTCGCCAGCCAGCCGGTGTTGGCGTCGGCCTCGGCGGAGCGGTTGCCGACCCGGCTGAGCGTCACGAAGGCGAGCACGACGCCGAGCAACGTCACGACCTCGACGCCGAGGAAGGCGATGCCGACGCCGAAATCGAGGAGGTTGTCGGTGGGCGGCAGCGTTTCGGTGACGCGCCACCAGACATAGCGCAGCATCAGGATCGTCGCGATCAGGATCGGTACGCTGCGAAAACGCGTGTCGCGATCGATCCACGGCAGCAGGGCGAACAGGATTCCCGCGACAGCGAGACCCTGCCACGAGCCTTCGATCAGGTCGGCGGCGAGCGGGTTCATGGGCGCGTTCCGGCCGCTGCCTACTGGTCGAAGACGACGCGGCCGGTCCGACCAACGGCGCAGCTGTCACCGGCGGCGATGGCCGGCACGGACAGGGTAACGCGGAACGAGTCGGCCTGGAGGGCGGCGGGCGAGATCGCGAGATTGCCGGGCGCTGCGGCAACGCCGGCGAGCTGGACGACCTCACCGACGACGGACTCGCCGCCGTCGCGATAGGTGAAGCGCGCGGCCATCCCGACATCGAGCTGATTGTAGGTGGATTCCGAGACCACCGCCGAGACCAGCGCGCGCGAGCAATCTAGGAGGCGCACGATGTCCTGCCCCGCGCGCACCTGTTCGCCCTCCGAGGCAAGCAGTTCCCAAATGCTGCCGTCGCCCGGCGCAACGATCGCCGCCCGGGAAGCCTGGTTGGCGCGGACCAACTCGGTTCCCTCGGCCTCCAGCAGGCGTGGATAACGCGCAAGATTCGCGGTGAGCTCGGCCTCGGCATTGGCGAGATCGATCGCGATCTGATCGAGGCGCTGCGCCGAGCTCGGCCGGTCATTGTAGCTATCGCCGAGAAAGGCGCCTTCACGAAGGGCGGCAAGCTCGATCTCGGTCTCTGTCCGCTGCCAGCCCGGAAGGTCGGGGTTACCCAGCCGCGCCGTCAGGATTGCGATGCGGCCCTCGCGGAAGCTTTCCAGCTGCGCTTCGAGATCGGCCCGTTGGGCTTCGAGAGATTCGATGCGGGCGACCAGCAGGTCGCGTCGCTCCAGCGAGTCCTGAACCGCGCGGGTGGCGTCGTCGAGACCGGTGAGGTCTGCGTTCGGGTTGGCCACGCGCACGAGGACGTCGCCTTCACCGACGCTGTCGCCGACACCCGCTGTCGTGAAGGTGACGACCCCGTCGATGGGGCTGCGGAGTGTAACCACCGGCGCATTGACGATCGCCTCGGCGCTGGAAACCTGGAACAGCTGGCGCACCGGCGTCCATACCGCGAAGACGAGGATCGCCAATCCGATCAGGGTCTTGATGATGCGGCCGGTCCACTTCCGCGCCGCGCCCTTCCGCGGTTTCGCGGCTTCGGTCTCGGGCTCGTCTTCAGGCTCCTGCGAGTGGACGAACGGCTCGGCGGCAGGCTCCTCGACGGGCTCTGCACGGTACGGCGCGAAGGCTTCGTTGAGGAGGGCCTGAAGGACAGAGGCGTCGAGCTTGTCGCTTGCCTCGCGCGCATCCTGCGCTTCCGCCGTCGAGCCGCCGTCCGACTCTGGTGGCGCAGCGTCCCCCGGCGCCTGGTCGGGCCGTGCGTTCTGTTCTGCGCTGTTGTGCGGGTCGGACCGCGCGGGATCGGACTCCGGCGGATCGACCCGTACCGGTCTGGTGCTCATGATGATGACGCCCACATGTTTGCCCTCCCGCACTTTCCGGCGGGTTGGGCCTTGCTCATGCGGTGCTAGCAGGCGCGCGTAAAATCATTGGTTACACGCATGGTTAGCAGTCGGTGTACTCCGCCCGGCCGCTTGGCACGCTGCGTGCATTCCATGACGTTTGTGCAGCGCGTCTAGGGTTCCGGTCGGCAATCGTCGGCGCAGGTCCGAGAGACGCGGGTCCGGGCCGGACGGTCCGGATACACGGCGGGCCAAAATCCCGGGAGGCTACTGCACGGAACGGTTTGCGACATGCGGACCGGCCTCCCGTTGCCCTCCCGAGCGCGGTCGGTCCGAGTTCAACAGGAGAGGACCTAATGATCCGCGCACGACACACCATTGCCGCGCTTGCGCTCGGTGCTACGGCGCTGGCGACGACCTCCACCATCGCCACCGCGCAGGAGCGAACCGAATTCAGCGTTTGCTGGTCGATCTATGTCGGCTGGATGCCCTGGGGCTACATCGAGGACTCAGGGATCATGGACAAGTGGGCCGACCGCTACGACATCGAGGTCGAGATCGTTCAGATCAACGACTACATCGAGTCGATCATCCAATACACGGCCGGCCAGTTCGACGGCTGCTCGATGACCAACATGGACGGCCTGTCGATTCCTGCCGGCGGCGGAGTCGACACCACCGCCCTCATCATCGGCGATTTCTCCAACGGCAATGACGGCATCATCCTGAAGGATGAATCCGAGCTCGACGCCATTCTCGGGCAGGACGTCAATCTCGTGGAGCTCTCCGTCTCGCACTACCTCCTTGCCCGCGCACTCGATTCGATCGGCGCATCGGAGCGCGACCTCAACGTCGTCAACACGTCCGACGCCGACATGATCGCCACCTATCAGGTGTCGAGTGTGACATCGGTGGTGACGTGGAACCCGCTGCTTTCGGAGATTCTGGAACAGGACAACGCCAACCTCGTCTTCGATTCCGCGCAGATTCCGGGCGAGATCATCGACATCATGATGGTCAACACCGACGTCCTCGAGGCCAATCCGGACTTCGGACGGGCGCTTGTCGGGGCCTGGTATGAGGCGATGTCGATCATGTCGGGTGACGATGAAGCCGCGATCGAGGCGCGAACCGCGATGGGCATCGCCGCCGGTACCGACCTCGAAGGCTTCGACGCCCAGCTGGCGACGACGCAGATGTTCTACGACCCGGCCGACGCGGTGGAATTCACCAACAGTCCCGAACTGCCGACGACGATGGACTTCGTTCGTGAGTTCCTCTTCACGCACGGCATCCTCGGCGAGGGCGCGCCCAGCGTCGACTTCGTCGGCATCGAGTTCTCCGACGGCACCATTCTCGGCAACCCCGACAATGTGCAGCTGAGGTTCGATCCGACTTACATGCAGATGGCGGCCGACGGCGATCTGTGAGCGCGGTCGACCAACCGGTCACCAAGCCGGCCGGCGGGGAGGCAAAGACGCCTCGCCGCCGGTCGTCGCGCCGTCGGTTGCTCAACCGTCGGCCCAGTCGTGCGGTCTCGGTATCGCTCGCGCTGCTTCCCTTTGCTCTCATCCTCGGCGCCTACGTCGTCGCCAGCTCGGCGCGCCTTGCCGAAAACCCCTTCGATCCGGTCACGCCGTCGCTGACCGCGATGGCCGAGACGTTCTGGCGGATGGCGACCGAGCCGGACGTCCGCACCGGAGACCTGCTGCTGTGGACGGACACCGCATCGAGCCTGATCCGGCTCGGAGCGGGGGTGGTCATTTCCGCGGCGATT
>CAZSXA010000161.1:0-5278 GCA_964611195.1 uncultured Bauldia sp. | reverse complement strand
CCCGAACTCAAGCATCACGACATCGCGGAAGAGGTGTCGCTGGAGCCCGAGGCCCTCCAGACCTACCGCGCCCTTCGCGAACAGGCTGCTTCGCTTGGCTGATCGAAGGATCGAAGCGCGGGAAACGGCTTCGGGTTGATGAGCGCCAGCTGGCCTGTAAGCCGGGTTCTGTATGGCGGCCGAAGCCGCGTGACGGCCATTCCTCTGGAGCGCGCGTTGCCGCGCGCTTCATGCAACCCACCCGGACAGCTGGCGTGGAAACCCGCCTGAGGCCGAAGCCTCGCGCCATCCCTATTCGGTCTTGCTCCCGGTGGGGTTTGCCATGCCGGTTCCGTTGCCGGTCCCGCGGTGGGCTCTTACCCCACCCTTTCACCCTTACCGCGACCGAAGCAGCGGCGGTTTGCTTTCTGCGGCACTTTCCCTGAGGTCACCCTCGCCGGACGTTATCCGGCACCGTGTCTCCATGGAGCCCGGACTTTCCTCTCCCGCGGCCTTTCGGCGCTTGCGGGAGCGGCCATCCGGCCAGCTGGCGCCGCGGATATGGGGCGGTGCGGGCCGTGAGGTCAAGGAAGCAGAAAGGAAAGGGGCATGCTCTCCGATCACCGCCGCTCGGCCTCGATCCGATCCCAGGCGACATTGATCGCCGCGACACGGTGATTGGCGACGGCAATGAACTCCGGCGGCACACCGCGTGCAATCAGCCGGTCCGGATGGTTCTCGGCAACCAGTTCCCGGTACGCCTTCTGCAATTCGTCGAAGCTCATCGCGCGGTCGACGCCGAGGATGACGTAGGGGTCGCCATCCTCAGGCACGACATGGCGCAGCTTGATGCTTTCGAACTCGGAATCGCTGATCCCGAACACCTCGGCGACGCGGGCGAGGTAGGCGATCTCGAGTTCGTGGATGAGATCATCGGCGCCGGCGATCTGGAACAACGCATCGACGATATCGCCGAGGATCGGGTCGCCGGGCTCATAGAGCGCCGCCACCTTCGCGGCATGGGATTCGAAGCCTCCGACGTCGCGCCGGGCGATGTCGAACAGGCGGTCGATATGGCGGGCCTGGTTCGGCGGATACTCTACCAGCCGCTTGAAGGCGGCGACCTCGTCGAACGTCACGACGCCGTCGGCCTTCGCCATCTTGGCCGAGAGGGCGACGATGGCGACCGAGAACGTCATGTGGCGGCGCGCTTCCGGATCACCGGAAAGGCGCGCGGCCAGGCGGTCGAACAGGCCGCCGACGGCCTCGACACCCTCGCCGAGCAAGCCGGTGAAGCGCTGCCAGAGACTCATGCCTGACGTGTAGCCCAGCGGGCTCCATTGGTGGAAGGCCGCCGGCCAAGCCGGAAGCATTCAATGCGCGGAGCCGCCGTAAACACCTCTATCGTTAGCGAGAAGTTAACGGCTCTTCGTTTCGATGGCGGGGTCACGCGAATCGCCTAAGGAAGGGCAGCACTTCACTGCCCCGACGAACTACCGCCATGTGGAAGCTGATCGTCCCGCTCGCCTCCGTCTTCCCGGCTATTGCCTGCGCCGTCCTCGAGCAGCTGGAGGCGAACGTGAACCGGCCGCCGCTGCTTATGCTGGTGACCTGACTAGACGGTCGAGGCACCCGCAAAGCGGTCCTCCCAGCCACGCGTTGCATCGGCGAAGTGCTTCATGAAGGCCCTGATCCGGGAGGTGTTGCGAAGCTCCGGGTGGGTCAGCACCCAGAAGTCCATCCCGAAGCCGGGTTCGACGTCGCGGAGCCGGACGAGATCCGAATCGGGGTCCGCATCGATGCAGTGGGCGAAGCCGATTCCGACGCCCGCGCGGAGGAGGTCGAGCATGACCAACGTGCTGTCGACCCGACAGGCGACCCGAGCATTGGGAACGTGCTCGGCCATCCATTTCTCGGTCAGCGCCGCACCCAGATGCTCCGGCCAACCGAGCCATGGATACGCCCCCGGATCGCCGCTCCGTTCATTCGCTTCGAACAGGGATCGGCCAGCGTAGAGCGCGAATTCGAGCCGTCCCAGCTTCCGTCCGAAAAGCGTTGGAGTCGGTGTGTTGGTGGTGCGGAGCGCAACATCGGCCTCGCGCCGCGTGAGGTTGCGAAGCGTGTTGTCGACGACGAGCTCGAGTTCAATGGCGGGATAGTGCTCGCCAAAGGCCCTGAACGCCTCCCGGTGGCGGTGGACAACAATATCCATCGTCGTCACGACGAGGTGCCCCGCAAGGCGCTCGTCGAGCCCCAGTATCTGAGCATCGAGCGCTTGGGCGTCGGCCTCCATCCGCTCCGCGATGCGGCGGACTTCCTCACCCGCCTGCGTCGCCACCAGCCCATCCGACGTGCGATCGAACAGACGGGTGCCCGCGCGTTCCTGCAACGCCGACAACCGCCGACCGACAGTCGTGTGATTGACCGAGAGCGCCTTGGCTGCACCCGTCAACGAACCGGCACGGGCGACGGCCAAAAGGTACTTCAGATCGTCCCAGTTGAAGTTGTGCATATTCGCACACGCAGTTGGCCAAAATCGACGATGCGTGGGCGGATTCGACCAACTATGTGATGCCGTGTCAATCGCCGCCACGCCGGCGGCGGCCAAATGGAAGGCTAGGACATGAGCGACAATCATCGTTTCGTCGACGTTCTGACGCTTCGCGACGGAAAGACCGTCGAAGACGCCAGAGCGTATTTCGACAGGGCCTGCCCGGTCATCGAGAAGCACGGAGTGAAGCGCATCAACTTCATCGCCATCGACGGCAAGCTGCGCGGCCACGAGGAGGTCAACCCCTCCATCGTCCAGACCTGGGAGTTCCCGGAGGACAATCCGTTCCCGGCAATCCAGGCGGACCCGGACTACCAGCAGCTGATCCCACTTCGTGACTCGGTGTTCGACATGGAGCACCTGCAGGGTTGGTTCGGCACCGAGCGCGAGGCGCACTAACGAGGAAGCGGTGGCGGCCCATCTCGGTGTCGCCACTGCCGAGAGGGGCGTGGGGGGCGTGGCGCAACCCCTCACGCCGCCGCATTGCCGGGCCGGGCGCGAACGGCCATTCTCCGCCGAATGGCAGGCAAATGGGACTTCTGGATCGACCGCGGCGGCACCTTCACCGACGTCGTCGCGCGCGATCCGTCCGGTGATCTCTCCACACTGAAACTTCTCTCCGACAGCGACGCCTATGACGACGCCGCGATCGAAGGCGTCCGTCGTGCGCTTGGTGTCGACCGCAGCGCGCCGATCCCGGGGGAGCGCATCGGCACCGTGAAAATGGGGACGACCGTCGCCACCAACGCGCTCCTCGAGCGCGCCGGCGACCGGGTGCTGCTGCTCGTTACCCGGGGTTTTCGCGATGCGCTGCGGATCGGCAATCAGGCGCGCCCCGACATTTTCGCCAAGGTGATCGAGAAGCCGGAGATGCTCTATGAGCGCGTCGCCGAGATCGACGAACGCGTCCGCGCCGACGGCACGGTCGAGCGGTCCCTCGATCGTGCTGGCGTGCGCGACGCACTGGCGGCAGCCAAGGCCGACGGCATCGACGCCGTCGCAATCGCCTTCATGCACGCCTGGGCGTTTCCCGATCACGAGCGGATCGTCGCCGACCTCGCCGACGATGCCGGCTTCGGCCAGATTTCGGCGAGCCACGAGGTTTCGCCTCTGGTTAAGCTGATCGGCCGTGCCGACACCACCGTGGTCGACGCTTATCTCTCGCCGATCCTCCGCCGCTATGTCGACCGCGTTGCCGCTGCCTTGGGTGGCGATGGCGGCGGACCTCGCCTGCTCTTCATGCAATCCTCCGGAGGACTCGCCGCCGCCGAGCATTTTCGCGGCAAAGACGCCGTGCTCTCCGGCCCCGCGGGCGGTGTCGTCGGCGCGGTGAAAACGGCGGCGATGGCCGACCTCGACCGCATCATCGGCTTCGACATGGGCGGCACATCGACCGATGTCTCGCACTATGACGGCGCTTTCGAGCGCGATTTCGAATCCGAGATCGCGGGCGTTCGGCTCCGCGCGCCGGTGATGCGCATCCACACCATCGCGGCCGGCGGCGGGTCGATCCTGAAATACCGCGACGGCCGGTTTCAGGTCGGCCCGCATTCGGCGGGCGCCAAGCCCGGCCCGGCCTCCTACCGCCTCGGTGGGCCGCTGACCGTGACCGACGCCAACGTTATGACCGGCAAGCTGCAACCGGACTTGTTTCCGGCGGTGTTCGGGTCGGACGAAAACCAGCGCCTCGACGCCGACACCGTCACGAACAAGTTCGCCGAACTCGCCGCGTCGATCGGCGGCGACCGGGCGCCCGAAGAAATCGCTGACGGCTTTCTCAAGGTCGCGGTCGAGAACATGGCCAACGCCATTCGCAAGATTTCGGTTCGCCGCGGCCGCGACGTCACGCGGTACGCCCTGGCAACCTTCGGCGGCGCCGGCGGCCAGCACGCCTGCGCCGTCGCCGACACGCTCGGCATGAAGACGATCCATATCCATCCGCTGTCCGGACTGCTGTCGGCCTACGGCATCGGCCTTGCCGCGATCGAGACCTCGAAGAGCCGGGCGCTCGCCCGCCCCTTCTCGGCCGACACGAGCGACCTGACCGGCGTCATCGCCGAGCTCAGCCGCGCGGCGTGGGCCGAGCTCGAGGCGCAGGGCGTCCACGCCGACCGAATCGGTGCGCGGCCGATCCTCCATCTTCGCTATGACGGCTCCGACACGGCCCTCTCCGTCGACTTCTCGAAGGGCCGGCGCGACGAGGCGATCGCCGCTTTCGAGGAAGCACACCGCAGCCAGTTCGGCTTCGTGTTCGAGAACCGCGAGATCGTCGTCGAGCAGGTCGAACTGCAGGCCTACGACCCATATGCCGAGGCGGCGGCAGAACCGGTGCGGCAGCCGGCCTTTGCTCCGGCACGGCCGGACGGCGAGCGCGCGATGTTCGAGAACGGAGCCTGGCACGACGCGGCGGTCTATCGCCGTGAGCGCCTGTCGCCGGGTCACCGGATCGTCGGCCCGGCTCTGATCATCGAGCCGCATCAGACGATCGTCGTCAGCGCCGGCTGGGGCGCCGAGGTGACGCCGCTCGACCACATCGTCCTGCACCGCGTTCAGGAGAAGCCACGACCCGCCGCCGCTCAAGGCCGGGACAACAGCGGTGCGGAAGCACCCGATCCGGTGATGCTGGAACTCTTCAACAACCGCTTCATGGCGATCGCCGAGGAGATGGGTGTCGTCCTGCAGAACACCGCGCATTCGGTGAACATCAAGGAGCGGCTCGATTTCTCCTGCGCCGTCTTCGACGCCACC
>CAZSXA010000160.1:0-5386 GCA_964611195.1 uncultured Bauldia sp. | reverse complement strand
GCGGCTGATGCCGCATTTCCATCTGTCGCTGCAATCCGGGGACGATCTCATCTTGAAGCGGATGAAGCGCCGCCATCTTCGCGGTGATGCCATCCGCTTCACCGATGCGGTGCGCCGGCTCCGCCCGGACGTTGCCTTCGGCGCCGATCTCATCGCCGGCTTCCCGACCGAGGCCGAGGAGGCCTTCGACAACACGCTCGCCGCGGTGGAAGATTGCGGCCTTACCTATCTCCACGTCTTTCCGTTTTCGCCGCGCCCCGGCACGCCGGCCGCCCGGATGCCGCAACTCGACCGCGGCCTCGTCAAGGAACGCGCTGCAAGGCTGCGCCAGCGCGGCAGTTCGGCACTCGCAACGAGGCTCGCCGCGGAGGCCGGCCAAACTCGGAACGTCCTCGTCGAGCGCGATGGCTTCGGTCGCAGCGAGCACTACGCGCCGGTCCGGATCGCCGGTGAGCCGGGATCGATCGTGTCCGCGCGCATCACCGGCACCGACGGAACAATCCTCTTCGCGGAGGCTGCGTGATGGCCGAGGAACGACGCGGCCTCTTCCGTCGGATGTTCGGCAGCCGCGAGGATGAGGCGACGGCGGAGGGCGCCGAGACGTCCGGTGACGAAGCTCCGGCGCCCCCGCCTGCGCCAGCAACCGAGCAAGCTGAGGACGCCGCTGAGCCGGATAACGTTGAATCAGCAGAGCAGCACGCCGCGGCTCCTGAGCAACCGTCACCGCCGGTTGAACCGATCGCCGCCGAGCCGGAACCGATTCCCGAGCCGCCCCCGCTGCCAGAGCCTGCCGCTCCGATACCGCCGCCTCCAGCCCCCACCGAGCAAGCAGCGGACGAGCGCAAGGGATGGTTCCGTCGCCTGCGCGAAGGCCTGTCGCGCTCGTCGAACGCGCTCACCGGGTCGATCGGCTCGATCTTCACCAAGCGCCGGCTCGACGAGGAAACGCTGGAGGAGTTCGAGGAGGCTCTGATCCGCGCCGACATCGGCGTCGACACCGCCGCTGCCATCACCGACACGCTCCGCCGCGAGCGCTACGGCAAGGAGCTCGGCGAGGACGAGGTCAAGACGATTCTCGCCACCGAGCTCCAGAAGGTGCTGGCGCCTGTCGCAACGCCGCTCGAGATCGACGCGGGGCATCACCCACACGTCATTCTCGTTGTCGGCGTCAACGGCACGGGCAAGACGACGACGATCGGCAAGCTCGCCTCCAAGCTCGCCGCCGAGGGCAGCAAGGTGATGCTCGCCGCCGGCGACACGTTCCGCGCCGCCGCGATCGACCAATTGAAGATCTGGGGCGAGCGCGTCGGCGCCGAAATCGTCGCCCGCGATGTCGGCGCGGACGCCGCCGGCCTCGCCTTCGATGCGCTGGCCGAAGCCAAGCGGAACGGCACCGACGTTCTCATCGTCGACACAGCCGGCCGCCTCCAGAACAAGTCGGAGCTGATGGCCGAACTTGAAAAGATCATCCGCGTCCTTCGCAAGCAGGACCCCGACGCACCGCACCAGGTGCTGTTGACGCTGGACGCAACCACCGGCCAGAACGCGCTGTCTCAGGTCGAGATCTTCCAGAAGGTCGCCGGCGTCACCGGCCTCGTCATGACCAAGCTCGACGGCACCGCGCGCGGTGGCATTCTTGTCGCCGTCGCGGCCCGCTTCGGATTGCCGGTCCACTTCATCGGCGTCGGCGAGAGCGTCGAGGATCTCGAACCCTTCGACGCGTCGGATTTCGCCCGGGCCATTGCCGGTCTGGCGTGATTAAGGGACAATAGCTGAATGGAAATCGAGAAGCCGCCCAACACCGCCGAACGCCAGCATCCCAACGGGCTCCTGAAGCTTGCTCTGGAGCTCGGGCCGCTTGGCGTGTTCTTCTTCGCCAATGCCCGCGGCGAATGGCTTGGCGAACAGATGCCGTGGCTCGGCTCGCTCGGCGATCCGATCTTCATCGCAACGGCCGCATTCATGGTGGCGACGCTGATTTCCTTCGCCGTCTCGCTCGCGGTGACGCGTCGTCTGCCGATCATGCCGATGGTCACCGGCGTCGTCGTCGTCGTCTTCGGCGGCCTGACGCTCCTTCTCCAGGACGATCTCTTCATCAAGCTGAAGCCGACGATCGTGAACGTCCTCTTCGGCAGCGTGCTGCTCGGCGGGCTCTATTTCGGCAAGTCGCTCATCGGCTACGTCTTCGATTCCGTCTTCCAACTCACCAATGACGGCTGGCGCAAGCTGACCGTCCGCTGGGGTCTGTTCTTCTTCTTCCTCGCGCTCCTCAACGAGATCGCCTGGCGGACGCTTTCCACCGACGATTGGGTGACCTTCAAGGTCTTCGGCGTCATGCCGATCACCTTCATCTTCACGCTGACGCAAATGCCGATGATCATGCGCGAGCAGCAGAAGTTCGAGGAGCAGCAGGCCGGCCCGGCCGAATAGCGGCGCCCGGTCGCCGCGCTGCTTGTCACCGGCGGGCGGCGTCGATAGGGTCCGCCCGCCCGCGACCCGGATACAGCTGTCGCAGCGCTCGGAGAGGTGCCGGAGTGGTCGAACGGGGCGGTCTCGAAAACCGTTGAGCGCGCAAGCGTTCCGAGGGTTCGAATCCCTCCCTCTCCGCCATTGCCGCATCCTGGCGACTTGTTCCGACGGGGGTTGCGCCGCCGGACCTGACGGCGCTTCGTTTGCTGCTCCGTCTCAGACTGCCCTTGGGTCGGGCGGGTATCCGAACGCCTCGAAATCGCGCTGGTAGATGCGCGCCAGTCGCTCGATACGGTCCGGCCGGGAATCGAAAATACGCGCCGAGCAGATCGTTCGCTCCGGTCTTCTGATTGCGCGCCGCCACCTTGTCGAACGGCGGAGGCACCCGGCAGTCGGCGATGATTGCGGCGATGTCCTTGTCGAACGTCTCGAGCTTTCCGATCCGCCGATAGCTGACCAGGTCGGGCCGCAGATTGTGGAATTGCGGCCGCCAGTGCGGATCGAGCGCTTGCGGTTCGGCTGCATGCTGCTCGAGCGCTGCGATAAACTCGTCGAAGCTGATCTTCCCGGCCGTGTCCCTGGGATGGAACCCGAACAGGTGATGCAGACCGGCGCGCAGATACTTGCTCTTCGGCAGGATCTTGTTCAGGTACACCGACAAGCTGCGAACAACGGGATGCCTCGAAAACGAGAAGACATAGGCCTCGCCGGAAAGGAGTCGTGCCAACTCTGCCGGCTTGGGAACCGGGGTCATGCGGGAGTGCTTGTGCACAACGGGCGGCGACCATTCCGGGTCGTCCAGTTCTATCCGCTGCAGCCATTGCTTCAGCGTCGAGCAGCCAGACTTCTGGTTTGTGACGTAGAGGACATTCAGACGCCGCGAATAGGTGAAGTGGCGCGGAACCGATCCGCTCGCGACCCAAGCGCGCAAGGGATCGGCAGCATCGCTCGCGGTTCCTGCGGCGTCTCGTTCCGGCGCATTGCTCACGAGTCTCCGCTCCCGGTCTGCGCGCGCCAGATCCGCACGCCGACATCTGCGAGATGGTGTTTCTTGATGGCAGGCTGGGTCAATCCTTGCTTCGGGTCTCGGCGTGTCAGAAACACATCTTCCGTTCCGGGCAGGAAATCCTCGACGAGGCGGCGATTGCTTTCTTCGCAGGAGCGCATGATTGCCTCGCGTTGTTCTGGTGCGAGAACCCGGAAGGCCGTCCGATATTTCTCCCAGCAGCTTGATCAGCGGAGCCGGCGCACGCCCATGGGCTTGGTTATGCAGCCGAAGGAACTCGGCGCATCCGGCATCGAGTGAGGAGTAGATCCGGCCCGGCATGACAAACCGGTCAGGGTCGGCCTTCAACCCGATGGCGTCGCAGAAATCCAGAACGAGAGGCACCTTTCGCAATCGTGTGGAATCGTAGACGCGGACTTGCCATTCGGCTTCGCCGAACGCGGTCTTGAGCTGTTGGATGCGGCCGTGGAAGTTCCACGCGTCCTGCGAGTCTTTCCGACGCAGATAGGTCTCGACGGTATGCTTTCGGCCTTCCCTCAAAGACTGCAGGTAGCGACTGAGAGCCTGGTCGTCCTGGCGCCGGACGTAGACGATGACCACGACGGAATCGAACAGCGTGTCGAGGAGTGCGCGGACCTTCGTGATCGGGGCAGGCCCACACTCCCATAGACCTTCGTCCGACAAGACAAAACTTGTTGCCTCCGGGGTCGCATTCACTTCATCGGCTAGGGATTTCTTGGTGTGACGCCGAAGTTCCGTCGGGCTCTCGAACTGCAGACGCCGCCAGGAAGGATCGTTGAAGCTTCCGGCGTCCGATTTGCCAAAGAGGCTGAGCGCGGCATGCCGGGCGCGGCCGATCGACTCCGGATAGCAATAGCCGTTGGCCGCGAGCGCTTCGCGATTGCGGGACAGAAACCATTGGATCGCGGATGTCCCGGTCTTCCCCTGACCGATATGCAGGTAGCAGGTCCGCCCCAACTGCCCATCCCCGTCAACACGTTGTCGTTGCGGACCGACTAGCATCGGCAGCCCGGAAAACCAACAAACCCAACCAGCGCCTCCCGCGCCGGTGGTGTTCGCAAGCCGACACTATCCTTGACAGCCGATGGGACCGCATTGCACCAAGCCCCCGGGACTCGTCGGGAAGGGGAGCGCATGGCCCGGGTATTGGTTCTCGGCGGGGACGGCTTTTGTGGATGGCCCACATCCCTTCACTTGTCCCACACCGGACATGACGTTGCGATCGTCGACGACCTTTCGCGTCGCGCGATCGACACCGAGCTCGAGGCCGAATCCCTCACGCCGATCAGGCTGCCGGGTGCCCGGCTCGACGCTTGGCGCGAGGTCACCGGCAGGGAGATTCCGTTTCACCGGTTCTCAGTCGCAGAGCACTATCACCGGCTTCTGACATTGCTTTCCGAGTATAAGCCGGACGCCATCGTGCATTTCGCCGAGCAACGCGCCGCGCCCTACTCGATGAAATCGAGCGACCATCGCCACTACACTGTAAACAACAATATCAATGCGACCAACAACGTCTTGGCGGCGATCGTCGAATCGGGCCTCGACGTGCACCTGGTACATCTCGGAACGATGGGTGTTTATGGTTATTCGACGCCGGGCGCTGCGATACCCGAAGGGTATCTTTCGGTGGAGATCAAGCAGGACGACGGGTCGAGCGTCACAAAGGAAATACTATATCCGCCCAACCCCGGAAGCATCTACCACATGACGAAGGTGCTGGATCAGTTTCTATTTGCCTTCCACAACAAGAACGACGGTACCAAAGTGACAGATCTTCACCAGGGCATCGTCTGGGGAACGCAAACCGATGAAACGGAGATGGACGAGCGTCTCATCAACCGTTTCGACTACTGCGGCGACTACGGGACGGTCTTGAACCGTTTTCTG
>CAZSXA010000159.1:0-5417 GCA_964611195.1 uncultured Bauldia sp. | reverse complement strand
GGCTCGAGCGATCGTTGGGGCGATCGAGAATGCCGCGCTCGGTCAGCCAGGTCAGCGCCAGGCGGGAAGCGGCGACGGAGCCGATAAGGCAGGCGACGGCGACGAGCGCCAGCGTGAGCGCCGAGACCGGCATCAATCGGCTCCTCTCGCCGCGGCCACGAGAAGGCGATCGAACCAGACCGGATCGCGGCCGCGCAGCGCCGTACCGACATCGGACAGCACCCTCCCCGCGATCTCCGGCGGCCGCTTCGGCTCGTCGCGATGTCCGGCCTCGTCGATCCCGTAGGTCTCGCGGCAGTAGTCGGCGAACGTGTCGTAGCTGTCGGCATTGAAGGCGCGATAGCGGCGGGCGGCCTCGGCTGCCAGCGCCTCGAACCGTTGCCGTTCCGCGGCGTCGTCCGGCGCGAAGACCGGGATCTTGCGCTGCACGATCGCACGCGCCTGGGGGTTGGCGATCCGTGTCAGCCAGCGGTCGCCGGGTTCATCGGCGCTCAGCTCCTTGCCAATGCTCGCCGCGCTCGCGGCGACAGTCTCGGCGAAGAACGCGTCGGGCTCGGAGAGGATCGTCAGAATCGGGTCGCTGGCGACCGGCTCCAGCTCGTTGGTGTGCTGGGAGAGGACTGCGATCAGCCCGGCTTCGGACAGCTCGCGGTACAAATCGAGGAAGCGCGACGGCCACGCCTCCGCTGCTTTCAGCGTCGCCTTCGCCTTCGGGATCTCGATCACGGCGCTTCCGGCCTTTGCCATGAAATGCGCCAGGGCGTTGCGGAAGGAGAGGCCGGGCCCGCCCGGAACATGGTGGAATAACAGCGGCTTGGCGAATGGCCGCCGCGCCGGATCGACCACGAAGTAGAACTCGATTGAGCGCGAGGCGGCCATTGGCCTCTTCCCTTAGTGCGATCTTCCGTGGCAGTCACGCCGCCAGCCATTCCAACCCCCAGCCCTTGGGCGCCGATGGATCGTTGTCTCATTCTCGATTGCGACGGCGTGCTGGTCGACAGCGAAGTCGTTGCCAATCGCGTCGCCGCCCGCTGCTTCACCGAGGCCGGTGCGCCGATCGGCGAAGAAGAGATGATCCGCCGATTCGCGGGGATGAAGGCGACCAAGGTCACCGAGATGGTGTTCGCCGAGCATGGCCTCGAGGCGCCGCCCGACGCCACCGAGCTGCGGCGGCAGGCGATCATGGCCGCCTTCGAGACCGAGCTGACGCCGATGCCCGGCATCGCCGAGGCCCTCGATGCGATCCCGGCGCCGAAATGTGTGGCCTCGTCGAGCCATCCTGAACGAATCGCCCTGTCGCTGAGGATCACCGGCCTCGCCGGCTACTTCGGCGACAAGGTGTTCTCGTCCTTCATGGTCGAACGCGGCAAGCCGGCGCCCGACCTCTTCCTCCTCGCCGCGGAGCGAATGGGTGCTGTGCCCGCGGACTGCATCGTCGTCGAGGATTCGGTCGCCGGCGTCGAGGCCGGCAGGGCTGCGGGCATGCGTGTCATCGGCTTCATTGGCGGCAGCCATTGCCGAGAGGGCCATGCGGACAAGCTGTCCGCGTCGGGCGCCGAACGCGTCATCGGCCATATGCGGGACCTGCCGGCGGCGGTCGGCTAGTCGCCGAGCGCGATCTCGCGCAGCGCCTCAACGAAGCGCGAAACCGTCATTTCGTGGGGCCGGTCGGCCGCTGCGGCCGACATCGTCATGAGCAGCGTGCGATCCGCCGCAAGGCGCTCGAGGCATTCAGCGATCGCTTCCGCCGAGACGGCACGGGCGACCAGGCCGTCGACGCCGTCGCGCACCTGTTCCGTCAGGCCACCGACCGGAGTGACGACGATCGGCAGGCCCGAACCGTGCGCCGCCGCGGCGACGCCGGATTGGCTGGCTTCGACATAGGGCAGGACCAGCAGGTCGTGACGGGCGAGGAGCGGGCCGATCTCGTCATGATCGATCCAGCGATTGACGATCTCGGCGCCGCTCTCGGTGAGCGGCGCCTCGGCCTCGCCGAGTTCGCCCTCGCCGAAGACGCCGAGCGTCACGTCATGGCCGCTGCGTTGAACGCGCCGGACGGCGTCGGCCAGCATCGGCAGCCCCTTGTAGGCCATGATACGCCCGAGAAAGAGGATGCGGAGCGGACCGGCGCGTTCCTTCCGATCGGGCTTCCGGCCCTTGGCGTAATCGAGGAGGGGATGAGGAACGACGTGAACCGGCGTGTTCGGCCGCTCCGCCCGGACGCGTGCGGCGACGGCCTCCGACAGCGCTACGATTGCGTCAGCATGGGCGAGATCGCGAAGGAGCCAGCCATGGACGAGGCCGGTGCGGTCGCCTGGATGACGGGCAGCGTCGTGCGCGACCACGACATAGCGGACCGGGAAGCGACGCAGGCGGCGGCCCAGAAACGGCGTCCAGACATGGGACATCAGCACCACGACCGCGTCGAACCCCTCGTCCTCGATATCGTGGAGGAGACGGGTCAGCTGGCGCCGCATCCGCGGCAGCCCCGTCAGCGCGCTTCTGCCGCTGTGGAAGGTCGCAAACGGCCGCGTGACCTTGTCCAGCGCCCCCAGTTCCTCGGCGAGCTCGTTTGTCGGCGAATAGCTCAGCCGATCTCCGGTGCCTTGTTGCTCGTCGAGCGAGCGCGCGACCTCGACCGCGACCTTTGACAGCGACCCACGGCGGCCCCAATAGACGAACAATATCCGGCCGTTACGGGCGGTCATCGCGCCGCTCCGACCTGCTCAGGAGCGGCAGTGCCGGCGCCCCGCGCCCTATCGCGGTTCGGCTGTCGCATTCGCGCAACGGTTGGGTGCGAAATTGGCAATGTGGAGACCGGGCCGTGACGCTGCCGCCGGTTTCCGGCCAAGATGGCGCGAGAGAGCGGCGTTGAATTGCCCCGCCGTTTCGGCTAGGCGGCAGTGGGGCGCAGGCGGACGGATTCTGAGCATGACAAGGGAACTGCACATCGACGGGGTCACGGTATCGGACGAAAGTCCCTGCTACGTGATCGCGGAGATCGGACACAATCATCAGGGCGACGTCGAGAAGTGCAAGGAACTCTTCGACGCGGCGAAGGACTGCGGCGCGAACGCGGTAAAGTTGCAGAAGCGCGACAACAAATCGTTGTTCACGCGCGTCATGTACGCCAGCCCATACACCTCCGAGCACGCCTTTGGCGACACCTACGGTACGCACCGCGAGGCGCTCGAGTTCGGCCGCGACGAGTATGTCGAGCTGATGGCCCATGCCGAGGAGATCGGCATCACCTTTTTCGCGACGGCCTTCGACATGCCGAGCGCCGACTTCCTGGCCGACCTCCAGATCCCGGCCTACAAGATGGCCTCCGGCGATCTTCGGTCGATCCCGCTGCTGCGTCATGTCGCCTCTTTCGGCAAGCCGATGATCGTTTCCACCGGCGGCGGCACGATGGACGACGTCAAGCGCGCCTATGACGAGATCATGCCGATCAATCCCCAGCTGTGCATCATGCAGTGCACGGCCGGTTATCCGCCGGAGTTCTCCGAGCTCAATCTCAAGGTCATCGAGACCTATCGCGAGGCGTTCCCGGACGTGGTGATCGGCTTCTCCTCGCATGACAGCGGCATTGCGATGCCGCTCATCGCCTACATGCTCGGCTCGCGCATGGTGGAGAAGCACTTCACTCTGAACCGCGCAATGAAGGGCTCCGACCATGCCTTCTCGCTCGAGCCGGGCGGTCTTCGCCGTCTCGTGCGAGACCTCCACCGGACGGTGGAGTCGTTGGGTGACGGCGTCAAGCGCGCCTATCCGAGCGAGGAGCGGCCGCTCTACAAGATGGCGAAGAAGCTTGTCGCGGCGCGTGACCTGCCGCCGGGCCATGTCCTCACCGAGGAGGACATCGTCATGAAGACGCCGAATGACGGGCTGTCGCCGCAGCACTATGACGAGCTGATCGGCCGCCGCGTCGTTTCCGCGATGAAGGCCGACGAGGCGTTCTCGCTGGAGAACACCGTCGCGGCTTCGGCGGCCTGACCTGGCCAGCGAACCCGTCATCGTCACGGCTTGCGGCCGTCAGCTTCCGAACGGACGCTGATGGCTGAGAGCCCGTTCGACCTGCCGGGCCGCGTCGTCGTCCTTACCGGCGGCAACGGCCAGCTTGGCCGTGCCTTCACTGATCGGCTCCTGGCTGCCGGCGCGCGCGTCGCCGTCATCGACGTCGCGACCGATCAAGTCGAGACGGGCGAAGCGGTGTCCGCCCATCAAGCCGACATCACCGACCGCGCCGCGCTGGAACGGGTGCTGGCCGGGATCGAGGCGCAGTGGGAGACCCCGTCGGGGCTCGTCAACGCCGCCGCACTCGATTCGCCGCCCGATGCCCCGGCCGGTGAGAACGGGCCGTTCGAGACCTATCCCGAGGCCAGCTTCGACAAGGTCATGGACGTCAACGTCAAGGGGACGCTGCTCTGCTGTCAGGTGTTCGGCGGGGCGATGGCCAAGGCGAAGGCCGGATCGATCGTCAACATCGCCTCGATCTACGGCATGGTGTCGCCCGACCAGCGCATCTACGAGTATCGGCGTGAACGTGGCGAGGAGTTCTACAAGCCGGTGGCCTATTCGGTGTCGAAATCGGCCCTCTATAATCTGACGCGCTATCTGGCGACCTATTGGGGCGAGACCGGGGTTCGCGTGAACACGATCAGCTTCGCGGGCGTTGCCGCCGGCCAGGACGAGGCGTTCCTCGAGGCCTATCACGCCAAGGTGCCGCTGGGGCGGATGGCCGGCGCTTCGGAATGCGCCACCGCGGTGCAGTTTCTCTTGTCGGACGCTGCATCCTATGTCACGGGCGCCAATCTGGTCGTCGACGGGGGATTTACCGCATGGTGAGCGAGAGCGGAGTGGCGGAGCTCGTCAACTGGATCGCCGGCGAGCGCATGCCGGCCGATTCCGGCGCGACATTCGAGAAGCGCTCGCCGCACGACAATCGGCTGCTGTCGGTGGCGCCGCGCTCCGGCGAGGCCGATATCGATATCGCCGTCCGCGAGGCGCAGGCGGCGCAGCCGGCCTGGGGCGACACGCCGCCGGTCCAGCGCGGGGCGATCCTCCATGCGATCGCCAATGCCATGGAAGAGCGGATCGACGAGATCGCCGCGATCGTCGCCGCCGAAACCGGCAAGGCGCCGAAGGAAGCGAAGGGCGAGACCGCCGGCGGCATCGCCCTCGCCCGGTTCTTCGCCGGCGAAGGGCAGCGGCTCTATGGCCGAACGACGACCTCCGCCGCGCCCGGCAAGTATTCCATGACCGTCCGGCGCCCGTGCGGCGTCGCCGGGCTGATCGTCCCGGCCAACACGCCGATCGCCAATGTCTGCTGGAAGACATTCCCGGCGCTCGTCTGCGGCAACGCCGTTGTGCTGAAGAGCGCGGAGGATTCGCCGCAGACCGCCGATATCGTCGCT
>CAZSXA010000158.1:0-5435 GCA_964611195.1 uncultured Bauldia sp. | reverse complement strand
CGCCAGCCTTGGAAATCACCGGCCCCGAGGTCGCGCGGAAATTGACGCCGAGCTCACGGGCGACGATCTGTGCCAGCGTCGTCTTGCCGAGGCCGGGCGGCCCGACCAGCAGCACATGATCGAGCGCCTCGTTCCGCGACTTAGCGGCCTCGACGAAGACGCGGAGATTGGCGCGCGCCTGGGCCTGGCCGATGAACTCGTCGAGATGCTGCGGCCGCAGCGTCGCATCGGCTGCGTCGTCGTCGCTGAGTTCGGCGGAAACGAGTCGGCTCATGACGCGGACCTTAGCACGGAGCGGCTAGGACGCTCGGAACAGCGAGAGCAGTCCGAGCACCAGCGTACAGCCGAACGCGGCGACCCCGCCGGCCACGGCGAGCGCGACGACGAGGTCGACATTGGGCGCGCTGCCCGGCGCACCGAGGAACGCCCACAGGAGGGCCGACACTGCGCCGAAGACGATGCCAAGCATCATCGACCGGCCGGTGAGGCCGGCGAAGCTTCGGCCCTTTTGCGCCGCGACCGCGGTGAGGAATCCGGTCGCCAGCATCGGCGGCAGGCCGATCACATAGGCGGAGATGAAGAGGTCGACGAGGTCGCCGGTTTCGAGACCGAGCGACGAGTCGCCCGGCGAACCAAACACGATGAGGAGCAGCGCGACGCCGATCGCCGGGCCGAGCAGCCCGTAGTGGAACGCCGCCCGGACCGGCCGCCAGCCCTTCACTTCGCCAGTTCCTTCAGCCCCATGCGGATCAGCGTTGCGGCGTCAGCGCCTTCGCCCGACGCGCGCGCGGCAGCAGCGACCGCGGCGCTCGCCTGCGGCCCGCCATAGCCGAGATTGGTGAGCGCCGAGACGGCGTCGGCGATCGGCTGCGGCGCGCGCTTCTCCGAGACCTCCGACTGCAGCCGGATCACCGCCGGATCGACCGAGGCGTAGGCCGGCGCCTTGTCCTTGAGTTCCCCGGCGATGCGCTCCGCGACGCGCTTGCCGACCCCCGGCGCGCGGCTGATCGCGGCGTGGTCGGAGAGCGCAATGGCGCTGGCCAGGTCGGCCGGCGCCAGCACACCCAGCACCGCCATTGCCACCCGTGCGCCGACGCCCTGAACGGTCATCAGCAGGCGGAACCACTCGCGCTCGATATCGGAGGAGAAACCGTAGAGCCGGATGACCTCCTCGCGGACATAGGTCTCGATCGACAACACCGCCGCCTCACCCGGAGCCGGCAGCGCTTGCAGCGTCCTTACCGAGCAATGCGCCTCGTAGCCGACGCCGCCGACATCGATGACGACATAATCCTCGCCATAGGAGTCGATGATGCCCTTGAGCTTGCCGATCATCGCTCAGCCCGCCGCGGCGAGCCGCGCCACCGCCGAGCCGCGGTGATGGGCGTGGGTAATTGCGATCGCCAGCGCATCGGCGGCATCGTCGGAGTCGAATGTCGCCCGCGGCAGCAGCACGCGGACCATCATCCGGATCTGCGTCTTGTCGGCATGCCCGGCTCCGACGACGGCCTTTTTCACGGCGTTCGGCGCGTACTCGGAAACCGCCACGCCGGAGCGCGCCGGCACCAGCATGGCGATGCCGCGCGCCTGTCCGAGCTTCAGCGTCGCGGAGGCGTCGCGATTGACGAAGGTCTGCTCGACGGCGGCTTCGACCGGCACGTGCTCGGCGACGATTGCGGCAAGGCCGTCATGGAGCGCAACCAGCCGCGACGCGAGATCGGCGCCGCCATCGGAGGTGACGGTGCCGGCGGCGACAAATCGAAGTGACGTACCGTCGAGATCAAGCACGCCCCAGCCGGTACGGCGGAGCCCCGGATCGACACCCAGAATGCGAATCGGTTGCGGCATCCCCTCAGGGATTAGCTCGCCCGCCTTTTGCACGCCATCGCCAGCGGTGGACTACATCCAGCCGCTCATCACCGCGATCGTGTTGCCTGCGGGGTCGTTGAACCAGGCATTGCTGAGATCGCCGCGATCGATCCCGTCCGCGTCCGTCTTCACGAACTCATTGTCATACTGGTTGAAGGTCACCCCCTTCGCCTTCAACGCCGCGACGGAGGCATCGATATCGTCGACGGGCAGCATGAGGACGGTGAAGTTGGCGGGCCGGTGCGCCGCGCCTTTGGGGTAGATGAGAACGCGGCTGCCGCCTGCGAAATGGAGCGTCAAGTTGCCGGAATGCTCGGTGACCTCGAGCCCGAGTACGTTCTCGTAGAACTCCCGTGCCGCGGGAATGTCGTCGACGGAATAGCTGCCGAAGGCGTTGCTGTCCTTGAACATGTGGTCATCCTCTTCGGACCAGGCCGGCGGAGAGCGGCACCCAGGCTAGGCGGCCGTCAGCTTCGCCAGCACATCGTCCGATACCTCGAAATTGGCGACGACCATTTGAACGTCGTCGTCGTCGTCGAGGTTGTCGATCATCTTGAAGAGGCTCTCCGCCGTCTCCTCGTCGACCGGCGTCGTCGTCTGCGGCCGCCATGTCGGTTTCACCGACTCCGCCTCGCCAAGCTTCTCCTCCAGCGCCTTGGAGACGTCGCCGAGATCCTCGAAGGCGGTGATGATCGTGTGGCTGTTGTCGTCGCTCTGGACGTCGTCGGCGCCCGCCTCGATCGCCGCGTCCAGCACCGTCTCGGCGTCACCCACCGAGGCTGGGTAGTCGATCTGGCCGATGCGGTCGAACATGAATCCGACCGAGCCGGTTTCGCCGAGCGAGCCGCCTGCCTTGGAGAAGATCGACCGGACGTTTGACGCGGTGCGGTTGCGGTTGTCGGTCAGCGCCTCGACGATCACCGCGACGCCGCCGGGACCATATCCCTCATAGCGGACCTCGTCATAGTTCTCAGAATCGCCGCCCGTCGCCTTGTTGATGGCGCGCTCGATATTGTCCTTCGGCATATTCTCGGCACGCGCGTTCTGGATCGCGAGCCGCAGGCGCGGGTTCATGCCAGGGTCGGGCGCGCCGAGTTTCGCCGCCACCGTGATCTCGCGCGCGAGCTTCGAGAACACCTTGGCGCGCTTGGCGTCGGCGGCGCCCTTCTTGTGCATGATGTTCTTGAACTGCGAATGTCCTGCCATGGCGTCGGGCTCATCTGAAAGGTGTTGTCGGATTGGCCGGGCTTATACCCTGATGCGGAGGGAAGTGGCCAGAAGGGCGGGCCTTCGCCGCCCGTGAGGCCGCGAAGCCGTGACCTCGCCGCCCGAACTCGCCCTGAGTGCCGCCGTCCTCGCTGATATCGACGCATTGAAGTCGATCCGGGCCGCGACCCTTCGCGCCGATTCCGTCCCGAGCGTGCGTATCCGAGGCTTGTTCGGTGGCGCTTGGGCGGCTCAGATCTTCGTCATGGTCAGCACCGAAACCTCCGCCGCCTCGCCCTTGTCGCTGAGGACTGACGTCGCCGTGCGCAACGTGGCACCGGTGCGGTAGAGATCATCGACGACCAGCACCGACTTGCCGGCAAGCGCCCTGGTCGAGGCCTTGAGTCGGAAGGCGTCGGCAAGGGCTGCCTCGCGCTCGATCGGATCGGAGATCGCGGCGAGCCGTGCGCCCGCTGCATTCCGCAGCGCATAGGTGACGACCGGTACGCCGCGCCGATCCCCAAGTGCGATCGCAATCAGTTCCACCGCATTGAGCGGACGGCTGTTCACCGGCGGCACGGGAACGATGACGTCGAAACGCTCCACCCCGAAAATCGCGTCAAGCAGCATGATGATGTGCGGCAGCGCTGCTTTGTTCTGCCGATATTTCAGCTGATAGACGAGTTCGCCCATCTCGCTGCGAGCGTTGTCGAAGCGATCGTGCCCGAACTCGTCAGTTGCCAGATGCGCGCTGGAAACGGTGTGAAGGTCATAGGCCTTCCCCGCTTTCCAGTTCCCTTGCAGCGTTATGGCCACCGCTAACTCCTTGGCCCGAAACACGGCTACGCGCATTTCGGCATATCGGAGTTTGATATTCAACTTTATTAACCTGGGTGGCCGGCCACGCTCGAAGCGGCGGCGTCCTTCTTGACGGCCATTCGGCGTCCGACACATAAGCGTCGGATGAACCCGGGAGCAGCGATTGCAATCGGAGTGGGCGTCGGCGCCGCGATCGGCGTTGCCCTCGACGATATCGCGGTAGGGATCGGTATCGGTACGGCCTTCGCCGTCGTCCTTATCCTTGCCGGAAGACGCAGACCGCCGCGGGTCTGAGCCTCCTTTCAGGCTTGGCTCCTACGCCGCCAGTTCCTCCGCCAGCCGGGCGAGCTGATCGATTGCCGTGCCCCAGCCGGTCTCGAAGCCCATGTCGACATGTTTCTTGCGGTCGGCCTCGCCATTGTGGAGCGCAACGGCCGTGTAGAGCGTGCCGTCGGGATGATCCTCCATCGTGATGATGGCGCTGAAGAACGTCTCCTTGTTGGGGCGCCAGTCCTCGCGAAGTGCGTCGGTGAAGACGATGCGCTCGCGCGCGACGACGTCAAGGAAACATCCTTGACCCCCGAACTCCGTTCCATCCTCGAGCTTGATCGTGGTGTCGAAGGCGCCGCCGGGGCGAAGGTCGAATTTGTCGACAATCGTGACGACCGGCGCCGGCGTCCACCATCTGGCGAAGTGTTCCGGCTCCGCCCACGCCGTCCAAACGACGGAGCGTGGCGCCTTGATGATGCGTGCAAGCCGGATGTCGAGCGATTCGTCAAACGTCATTGAACTTCCCTCTTGGCAGCGAGTTTCTCGGCGTAGTCGGCAAGTCGATCGGTACGGCCCCGCCACAAACTGCGCTGCTGCGCGAGCCAGCTCTCGGCCGCCTCAAGCCGCTCCGCCTGGACATGGCAGGTGCGCACGCGGCCGGCTTTCTCCGAGCGGACAAGGCCGCTCTCCTCAAGCACCTTCAGATGCTTCATGAATGTCGGCAGCCCGATCTCGAAAGGGCGCGCCAGTTCCGTGACGGGCGCCGGGCCGCCGTCCACCAGTTGATGCACGACCGCGCGTCTGGTGGGGTCGGCGAGCGCGCGAAACACGGTGTCGAGGACGGTCAAATGGTTTTCCATATGGAGAACTATAACTGATACTTTTCCATCTAGCAAACAGTTTGTCGCGATCACCGCGCAACTTGACGACCTTACATCGTAAGGCCAATAGTGTGCCGTCTGAATGGAACGAGGAATGTGCCTTCATGGAGATGGGTGCGGCAATCGCGATGGCGTAGCGCTAGGCGCTGCGTTCGGCGAGATCGCCATCGGCCTTGCTGTCGGGGTCGCAATCGGCGCCGCGCTCACCGCCAGGAAAGCCCGGCAACCGGACCGCGGTTAGGACCGCGCTGACTTCTAAGACCGCGTGAAGCGCCACTCACCATTCGACCGTCTCAAGAAGCGAGTTTCGGAATCCATCAGAAACCCAAGGTGAGAGAGATTCCAGTTCTCTCTACCAAATCCTTTTGCTCCGAAAGCGGAACCTGATCA
>CAZSXA010000157.1:0-5498 GCA_964611195.1 uncultured Bauldia sp. | reverse complement strand
CCGGCGGGACGGATTTCTCGCAGCTCTACTGGCAGCTCTCCGGCGAGGAGCAGGACACGCTTGAAGCCGCGCAGGCGGCCGGCGCGACGATCGCCTACGGCAACTTCATCAACGTGCTGATCAGCTTCCTGATCACGGCGTGGATACTGTTCCTCATCGTCCGCGCGATGAACCGCCTCCGCCGCAAGCAGGAAGAGGCGCCGCCGGAAGCACCGCCGATCCCGAACGACGAGGTGCTTCTCTCCGAGATCCGAGATCTGCTGAAGTCGCAGGCGAAATAGCGACGCCAGCAATTGCCTGCTCTTGTCCCGGGCAAGCCCGGGGCAAGGATCACGGGAGTGGTTGCGGGCGGGGTAAGCGCGGCTGCGAGGCGCGCGCCGTTAGCTGCCGACCGTCTCCGGGGTGCGGTCGGTTGCTAGCGGCAACCCCAGCTTCGCCCAGACGGCGACCAGCGCCGAGGCAAGCTCGACGATCAGCCCGTCATCGTGGAACGGCGTCGGCGTGATACGGAGCCGTTCGGTGCCGCGCGGCACGGTCGGGAAGTTGATCGGCTGGATGTAGATGCCGTGCTCCTCGAGCAGCATCTCGCTCGCCTGGCGGCAGAGATCGGGGTCACGCACCATGATCGGCACGATATGCGTCGGCGTGTCCATGAACGGAATCCGCGCCGCCGCGAGCGCTTCCCGCGTCTTGGCGACGGCGGCCTGCTGCGCCGCCCGCTCGGTGCCGGAGCTCTTGAGGTGGCGGATCGAGGCCTGCGCTGCCGCGGCCATGCCCGGCGGCAGCGCGGTGGTGAAAATGAACGCCGGCGCGTAGGAGCGGATTGCGTCGATCACCGCGGCCGAGCCGGTGACGTAGCCGCCGACAGTGCCGAATGCCTTGGCGAGCGTTCCTTCGATGAGGTCGATCCGGTCCATCACACCATCGCGCTCGCAGATGCCGGCGCCGCGCTCGCCATACATGCCGACGGCGTGGACCTCGTCGATATAGGTCATCGCGTTGTGCTTCTCGGCGAGGTCGGCGATCGCGCCGATCGGGGCAATGTCGCCGTCCATCGAATAGACCGACTCGAAGACGATCAGCTTGGCGCGGTCGGGACCGATGGCCGATAGCAGCTCGTCGAGATGGTCGAGATCGTTGTGGCGGAAGATGCGCTTCTCGGTGCGGGCGCCGCGGACGCCCTCGATCATCGAGGCGTGGTTGAGCTCGTCGGAGAGGATCACGCAGTCCGGCAGCAGCTTGGCGACCGTCGAGATGGCCGCCTCATTGGAGACGAAGCCGGACGTGAAGACGAGGGCGGCGTCCTTGCCGTGGAGATCGGCGAGTTCCGCCTCCAGCTCGACCAGCGGGTGGTTGGTGCCGGAGATGTTGCGCGTGCCGCCGGCGCCAGCGCCCATCCGCGTCGCCGTATCGACCAGCGCCCGGAGGACGTCCGGGTGCTGGCCCATGCCCAGATAGTCGTTGGAGCACCAGACGGTGATCTCGCGCTCGTGGCCGCCTCGGCGCCAGATTGCCCGGGGAAACCGCCCGGCGATGCGCTCGAGATCGGCGAAAGTGCGGTACCGCCGCTCGTCATGGAGACGGGCGATGGCGTCGGCAAATACCTTGTCGTAGTTCATGGCCTGGACCGTAAGTGCCTTGTTTCCGCAACGTAGGACTGGGGTCGGGCGAAGTCCACCGTGGCGAGTCCCCCTTCGCTGCCGAACCGGCGGAGGTTAGCCGGTCTTGCCGAAATGGTCCCGCCACGACCCTGTGAACTCGACACCGAGCTCGCGGTCGTTGCGCCAGACCACCTTCACCGGCGCAATCCGGCGATCCGCGCTGACGAGAAGTTCGAACTCGTTCGGTACGCCGACGGTCGAGGCAAGCATAAGCTTGGCGCCAAGATCGGTGAGATTGCGGATCTGGCAGTCGAAGACGAGGCCGAACCTGCCGAACACGACGACCGCACCCTTCAGCACACGCTGACGGCGGGCGCGGCGGCGCTCTTCTGCGGCGATTTCGGCGGTCTGGTCGCTCATGGCCCGGATTGAACGCCCGAAGGTGTAAACCGACCATGACTCCAATCGTAGACTCGTGGAGGCTTTTTCAGCCGCCGAGCCGTTCGATCAGCGCCATTGCCGCCGCTGGCGCCCGCTCCTTGGCGCCGTTGATCATGTAGGCGAAGACCGGCCGCTCCTTCCGCTCACCTGCGCCGGTGAGCGGTGCCGGATCGGAAGCGGGCGTTCCTGTGGCCCAGGCGCGGCACTGCCTCGCCCAGTCATCCAGCGCCGCGCTGGAATATCCGGTTGGCTCATCGGCCTTGGCGTCCTGCAGGCGGGCGTAGACGATCTCGCCGGTGAGGTCGCTGATCGCAGGGTATTTCGGCGAATCCACCTGGACGATCGCGATCCCCGCCTCCCGGGCAAGATCAACGAACGCGGCTTCCTGGAAACTCGCGTGGCGCGGCTCGATCGCATGATGAATCGGCCGGTCGCCGATCTCGCGCGGCAGAAGGTTGAAGAACGCGGCGACGTCGTCCCGGTCGAAGCGCTTGAACGGCGCCAGCTGCCACAGGATCGGGCCGAGCTTGTCGCCGAGTTCCATGATCCCGCTTCCGAAGAACCAGTCGACGCCCTCCTTGGTCTCCGCGAGCTTGGATTTGTTGACGACGCTGCGGTGGCCCTTCACCGCGAACGCGAAGCCGTCCGGAGCCGCATCCGCCCATTTGCGGAAGCTCGCCGCCGACTGCGTGCGGTAGAAGGTGCCGTTGATCTCGATCGTCGTCACATGGCTGGCGGCGTAGGCCAGTTCGTCGGCGTGTTTCAGGCCGGCCGGATAGAAGTTGTCGCGCCACGGGGCATAAGTCCAACCACCGATGCCGACCCGGATCATCGCGCTAAGTGCCGATGTCGCGCCGCGGGAAGGCATAGTATGCGGCGCCGAGGGCGATGGCAGAGATCACCAGTAGGACGAGCACGTTGAGCCAATCGACGCCGTTTATCAGCGGGCTGTTGGAATCGTAGTAGTAGAATGGCGAAACGTAGCTGACCGCTTCCAGCCATGAGGCGAGCTCGCGCAGCGAGTTGACCAGGAAGGCTGCCACCGCGAAGGCGGCGACTGCGCCGAGGATGAGGCCGCGCTTGCCGCCGATCGCGCCAATCGCGAAGGCGATCGAAGCGAAGGCGAGGCCAAGCAGCATCGCGTGAAGGCAGGCGGCGGCGTAATGCTCGACCGGGATTCCAAGGTCGAAGATCGTGCCGGCCAGCCAGACCGAGAGGAAGAGCGCCAACGCAAGCGCGCCCGTCAGCGCCAGCATGCCGAGCCATTTCTCGATGACGACGCGTGTCCGCGGCAGCGGGTTCGCCATCAGGAGGTCGAGCGTGTTGTCCTCTTCCTCGCCGGCAATGAGCTGAGCGCCGATGACGACGCCGTAGATCGAGAAGAGGAGCGGCACGAGCCAGCCGAAGGCCTCGGTCGACAGGAAGCCGGCGGGCGTGAACATCTCCTCGATGCTGCCGACGCCGAAGATCGACAGGAGCCCCTCGGGATAGGCCTCCAGCAACTGGGCGAACTCGTCCTGCTGGTCTTCCAGGACCGGCCAGAAAGCGGCGACGAACAGCGAATAGACGAGGATCGCCACCGTCCACCAGACGAGCGAGCGCCGGCGGTCGCGGATGGTCTTGAGCGCGATGTTACGCAGCATCGCCGCCTCCGCGGTAATAGTGGAGGAACAGTGCTTCTAGGTCGTCGCCCTGGCTGACGATGTTCGCCACCTTGTGCCGCGCGATCGCCTTGACGAAGGGATCGACCGCGCCGGTCACCTGGCAGGTGAGGATTCGTTCCGTGACGCTCACCTGCGAAAGCCCGGCCACCGTTTCGAAGTCGCTTGGCGCGATGTCCTCGTCGAAGGTCACCTCGAACGAACGGACGGTCTTCCGCCTGAGGTCGGCGAGCGAGGCGACTTCGGCAAGCCGCCCTTCGCGAATGATGGCGACACGGCTTGCAACGCGCTCGACTTCGCTGAGCACGTGAGACGACAGGAACACCGAACCACCCTTTGCGGTGTGGTCGGCGAGCATGGCGTAGAACTCCTCCTGCACCAGCGGGTCGAGGCCGGAGGTCGGCTCGTCGAGCACCAGAAGCTTCGGCTTGTGCATCAGCGCCTGGACCACGCCGACCTTCTGCTTGTTGCCCTTGGAGAGTTTGCCGATCGGCCGCGAGAGGTCGAGCTTCAGGCGCTCCGCCAGTTCCCGGGCGTAGCCGAGCGCGCCATTGCCGCGAAGGCTGTCGAGATAGGTGAGGAGGTCCTCGCCGCTCAGCTTCTCATAGAGGTCGAGCTCGCCGGCGAGGTAACCGATCTGATGGCGAAGCTCGGGCTCCTTCGGCGAGCGGCCGAGCACGCGAACCGTTCCCGAGGTCGGGCGGATAAAATCGAGGATCAGCCGGATCGTCGTCGTCTTGCCGGCGCCGTTCGGGCCGAGATAGCCGAACACTTCGCCGTCTTCGACGGCAAGGTCGATATCGGCGACCCCGCGTGCCTTGCCGTAGGTCTTGGTGACGCCCTGAAGCTCGATCGCAGCCACGGTTCGACTCCGCATCGGGACGATCGGACGCGCGGATACCGCGCGCCGTCACATCGGATTCGCGTCTTCATATAGGCCTTTGGCGGCGTGCCGGAAGAGCGGATCGTCGCTTTCCTCCCGATTCTGTGAGGGCGGCCTCACCCCCTTGTGTGTTGCGAGCGCAGGGCGGCGATGCGAGCGTTTCGGCGAATTTCGCCGGCCAAGCCCGGCCCGGAGGATGCCAGACCAATGATCACCCGTCGTTCCCTGATGCTCTCATCGGCCGTTATCGGCGCCGGCATGTTCGCCGGCGTGCCTCGTCTCCTGGCTCAGGAGGAGGAATTCGAGGTGACGCTGACGGAGGAGGAATGGCGCGAGCGGTTGACGCCGGCGCAGTTCGCGATCCTTCGTGAGGAGGCTACCGAGTGGCCCGACGTCCCCAACGCGCCCCAGGTCGGGCTCCTCGGCGAGGTCAGCCCGCTCAATGACGAGAAGCGCGACGGCATCTACTATTGCCAGGGCTGCGATCTCGCCGTCTATTCCTCCGAGCACAAATACGATTCCGGCACTGGCTGGCCGAGCTTCTGGCAGTCCCTCGACAACGCGATCCGCACCAAGCCGGACTTCAACGTCGGCTACGAGCGCACGGAATGCCACTGCCGCCGCTGCGGCGGCCATTTCGGCCACATCTTCAATGACGGACCGCCGCCGACCGGCGAGCGCCACTGCCTCAACGGGCTGGCGCTCTATTTCGTGCCGGCCTAGCGCCGCTTCGCGCTATTTGATGAAGGTGCCGCTCTGGAGGTCCGTGATCGCCTGACGCAGTTCGTCACGCGTGTTCATCACGATCGGGCCGTACCAGGCCACCGGCTCGCGGATCGGCTCGCCCGAAACGAGCAGGAAGCGGACGCCCTCGTCGCCGGCCTGGACCACGACTTCATCGCCGGAATCGAA
>CAZSXA010000156.1:0-5570 GCA_964611195.1 uncultured Bauldia sp. | reverse complement strand
CAAACTGTAGGAACAGGGAGAAGAATCATATGAGAATGAACTCGAAGTTGCTTGCTGCGGCCGGGGTTGCCGCCATGCTCGCGCTTCCGGCCGGTCATGCCATCGCCCAGGACATGCCGGGCGAAGGCGTCACCATCAACATGGCCCGCGCTTCGTGGGACACCGGTTGGTTCCAGGCGGAAGTCTATTCGCAGATCTTTGAGGAGCTGGGTTATTCGGTCGACGGACCGGTCACCCTCGACAACCCGCCGTTCTACCTTTCGGTGGCACAGGGCGATGTCGACCTTTGGGTCAATGGCTGGTTCCCGCTCCACAACACCTACGAGGATACCTTCAGCGACGGCGCCGAAGTCATCGGCTATGTCGAGGAAGGCGGCGCGCTTGAGGGCTACCTCATCGATGCCCGCTCGGCCGAGGAGTACAACATCACCTCGCTCGAGGACTTCAAGCGCCCCGAAGTGATGGAAGCCTTCGACCGCAACGGCGATGGCAGGGCCGATCTGGTCGCATGCCCGCCGGGCTGGGGCTGTGAGCTGGTGATCGAGCATCACCTCGATGCCTATGATCTCCGCGACTCCGTCAACGACATCAAGGCCGGCTACACGCCTGCGATGGCTGATGCGATCGCCGCCTACGAGGCCGGCGAGTCGATCTTCTTCTACACCTGGACGCCGAACTGGACCGTCGGTGTGCTCGCGCCGGGCGACGATGTCGTCTGGATCGAGGTGCCGTTCACGTCGCTGCCGGATAACCAGGGCGAGGGCATGGAAGAGATGACCACGCTCGAGGTCGAGGGTTGCGTCGCGACGCCGTGTAACCTCGGCTGGCCGCCGAACGACATTCGTCCGGTCGCCAACTCGGCCTTCCTCGACGCCAATCCGGCGATCGAAGCGCTGCTGCTGGAGATCCAGATCCCGCTCGGCGACATCTTCGCGCAGAACAGCCTCATGTTTGAGGGTGAGGACAGCGAAGAGGACATCGAGCGTCACGCCGCCGAGTGGATCGAGACCAACCGCGATCTCGTCGACGGCTGGCTCGAGTCTGCCCGCGGCGGAGCGATGTAGGCTTCACGCCAATCAGACTGTCGGTGCGGGCCGCGCGCCCGCACCGACTCCGGTGTTTTCACAGGCCGTCAGCAGGTCGTCACCGGAACCCGCCATAACGGCACTACTCAAAGCGAGGGATTCCATGGCTACCGAGATGCAACCTCTGCATGGCGATAACGCCGAACTGCGCTCCGACAGACAGGACTATGGCGACGATCCGCTGAAGGTTCGCGGCACCGACCACTACCGGGCCGAGTATGTCCAGAGCTTTGCCGAGAAGTGGGACGATTTGATCGACTGGGAGGCTCGGGCCAAGGGCGAGGGCGACTTCTTCATTGACGTGCTGCGCTCGCGCGGGAAGCAGACCGTGCTCGACGTCGCGTGCGGAACGGGCTTCCATTCCGTACGCCTGATCAAGGAAGGCTTCGATGTCACCAGCGCCGACGGCAATGCCGCGATGCTGGCGCGCGCCTTCGAGAACGGCAAGCGCGAGGGCATCATCCTGAAAACCGTTCAGGCCGACTGGCGCTGGCTGAACCGCGACATTCAGGGCAAGTATGATGCGATCATCTGCCTCGGCAATTCGTTCACGCATATTCATGACGAGCAGGACCGCCGGCGCGCCCTGGCCGAGTTCTATGCCGCGCTGAAGTTCGACGGCATCCTCATCATCGATCAGCGGAACTACGACGCCATTCTGGACGACGGCTTCTCAACCAAGCACAAATACTATTACTGCGGTGACCAGGTCGTTGCTGAGCCGGAATATGTCGACGATGGTCTCGCGCGCTTCAAATACTCCTTCCCCGACGGCTCGGTCTACAACCTCAACATGTTCCCGCTGCGGAAGAAGTATCTGCGCAAGCTTCTTACCGAGGCCGGCTTCGCCGATATCCATAGCTACGGCGATTTCCAGGAGACGCACGAAGAGGCCAATCCGGACTTCTTCGTTCACGTCGCCGAGAAGATGCAGTCCGAGGAAGACGAGAAGTCCGATTCATGAGTTCTGAAGACGTCGCAGCACGCTCGGTCGCCGAGACCTATTACGACAGTGACGACGCCGACAGCTTCTACTTCAGGATCTGGGGCGGCGAAGACATTCATGTCGGTCTCTACGACACGACGTCGGATATCCGCGAGGCAAGCCGGCTGACCGTCGAAAAGATGGCCGATCAGGTGAAGGACGCCGCGTCGACGCCGCTGGTCCTCGACATAGGTGCAGGCTATGGCGGGGCCGCCCGCTATCTCGCCCGCAATCGCGGTTGGCCGGTTCGTTGTCTCAACATCTCGGAGATCCAGAACCAGAAGAACCGGGAGTTCAACAAAGAGGCAGGGCTCGGTGAGCTCGTCAGCGTGGCCCACGGTTCCTTCGAGGACATTCCCGAGCCGGACGATGCGTTCGATATCGTCTGGTCGCAGGATTCAATCCTTCACAGCGGCAATCGCGGGCTGGTGTTCGACGAGGTCGCACGGGTGATGAAGCCGGGAGGCCATTTCGTCTTCACCGACCCGATGCAGGCGGACGATTGTCCCGAGGGCGTTCTGCAGCCGGTCTATGATCGCCTGCAGCTCAAGGACCTCGGTTCGTTCAAGGTCTATCGCGAGATGGCCGAGGCGAGGGGGCTGGAGACCGTCGACCTGATCGACCTCACGCCGAATCTCCGGCAGCACTACTATCGTGTCGGCGAGGAGCTCCGCGCGCGGCGCCCCGAACTCGCCGGCGCCGTCAGCGATGCCTATATCGAGCGCATGCTTACCGGGCTCGACAATTGGGTGAAGGCCGCCGATAGCGGTTACCTCGCCTGGGGCATTCTTCACTTCCGGAAGCCCTAGCTGGCCTAGGCAATCCGTTCCAGGATCAGGAGCCGCTGTGACGTGTGTGGTAGGCGCCCTCAGCGGCTCTTTCTCAATCGGCTCCCGGCGCGGCGGCGAGAGCGAAGAGAAGGCCCCAAGCGCCGGCGTCGTTAACGGTTCATTAATTCCGCTTAACAAGTCATTAAGAAAAGGGCTAAACTCCCGCTCGGTCGCCCAAGCGGCCGCTGACGGGGGACGCATTGCCGACCGACGGAGTCCGAAGGAGGCCTGACACTGGTTGGCTGGGAGCGTGGTGGTCAGCCGGGCGGGCGACGCTCGCCATCCTTTCAGTCGCGCTGTTGCTTCTGGGCGCAGCGACCGGCGGCGCACAGGCCCAGGTGCGCATCGCCGACGCCGTTGCCGTCACGCCAAACGCAACAGGCGAACTTGGCGGCGTACAGGTCGAGATCCTCACCGGCGCTGAACTCTACGAAGGCCAGATGATCACGACCAGCCCGCGCGGCGAGGTGCAGATCGTCTTCGCCGATGACACGCGGATGGTCGTCGGCCCGAGCTCGGCACTCGTCATCGAGCGCTACCTGATGCGAAGCCCCAATACCGTCAGCGACATGGCGGTCAACGCACTGGGCGGCTCGTTCCGCTTCATCACCGGCAACAGCCCCAGCGAGAACTACACGATCGAGACGCCGACCGGCACGATCGGCATCCGTGGCACGGAGCTCGATTTCGACATCGACTGGCAGACCGGACAAGCCGACGTCATCGTCGTCTACGGGATTGTCATCATCTGCTCGGATTTCGGCGACTGCGAGACACTTTCCGCCACGTGCGACGTCGGCAGCATTCTCGAGCAGACCGACGCGGAGCTGATCGACAACCAGCGCGAGCTCAACCGCCTCGGCGACGAGAAATTCCGCTACCTTCAGTCCGAGCGCAGCCTGCGGAGTGATTTCCGTGTTGGCAATCGTCGCGCCTGCCTCAACGCCTTGACCCGCAGCGCGCCGACGCCGCCTCCGGAAGTCCAGGTCGCGGGACCACCGCCGCCGACGCCGCCACCCCCGGAGCCGCCACCACCGCCGCAGCCACCGCCGCAACAGCCACCACCGCCGCAGCCGCCTCCGCCGGAGCCGCCGCCTCAGGCACCGCCGCCGGCCGAGGAGCCTCCTCCGCCGGTGGAGCCGCCACCGCCAGTTCCTCCAGAGCCGCCGCCACCACCGCCACCGGGGCCGCCCGAGCCCGCTGTCTGCGAGAACGACAATGCCGGCCTCGGCAACGGCCCGGAATGCGAAACGGAAGGTCCGCAGGAAGCCGGCAATCCCGGCGTCGGCAACGGCAACAACGGAAACGGCAACAACGGGAACGGTGGCAACGGCAATAACGGAAACGGCAACAACGGGAACGGTGGCAACGGCAATAACGGGAACGGCAACAACGGGAACGGCAATAACGGCAACAACGGCAACGGCAACAACGGGAACGGCAACGGCAACTACTGACGCCTGGCGCCGCCGCCTTGCTAGCCCTCCCGAAGCTTGTGCCCCGTCAGATTTCCGAGCGCGTCGTAGCAGGCGTATTTGTAGAGTTCGTGCAGCGTCGGGTAGTTGAACACCGTCGCGATCACTTCCGAAACGGTGTTCTTGTTGACCACGAGCGTCTGGCCGTAATGGACGAGTTCGCTCGATAGCTGGCCGATCAGATGCACCCCGATGATGACCTGGTCGTCGCGCCGGATCACGAGCTTCAACATTCCTGACTTCGCGCCCATGATCCGGCCGCGCGCAACCCGCGCGTGATGCGCTCGACCGGTGAAGTACCCCGATCCGCTCGCCGCGGCTTGCTCTTCTGTCACGCCGACCATCGACACCTCCGGCACGGTGTAGATGCCGTAAGGGAACGTCTTCGGCAGCCGGTCGAGATCGTGGATGCCGTAGATGTGCGAGACCGCCACGCGTCCTTGATCCATGCCGGTGCTGGCGAGCGCCGGGAACCCGATGACGTCGCCGACTGCGTAGATATGCGGAACGCTGCTTCGGTAGGTTTCGTCGACGACGATCGTCTCGCGCTTGCCGATGTCGACGCCCGCCTTGTCGCATTGGAGCGAAGCCGTCTGGCCGCTTCTCCCGGCGGCAAACAGAAACATGTCCGCGGTGATCTCACGGCCGTCCACGAGCGAGACCATGACGTCACCGTCTTCGCTCTCGGGGGCGCGCACCGTTCCGAGCGAAGCACCGAAGACGATCTCGATACCAGCGCTCCGCATCTCCCCGACCAGTTCGTCGGCGATCTCGCGATCGAGAAACCCAAGGATACGGTCGCTGTTGTTGATGAGGTGCACCTTCGAACCCATCGTGGCGAAGATCGTCGCGTATTCGCAGCCGATGACCCCGGCACCGACGATCGCGATCGAGCGCGGAATGCGCGAGATCTCGAGGATCGTGTCGGAATCGTGGATACGCAGGCCGTCGAACGGGATGCCCGGCGGCTGGAACGGATAGGATCCGGTGGTGATGATGATGTGGTCGGCGGTCAGCGTTGCCGGTTTGGCGCCGTCGACCGCGACGGTGTGCGCATCGACGAAGCGGGCCGCGCCGCGATGAACGTCGACGTGGTGCTGCGCCATGTTGTCGAACACGTCGCGATTGCTGGCGGCGACCACGACACCCTTCCGGTACATGAAGTCATCGATCGTTGTCGGTCGCTCGATTGCCT
>CAZSXA010000155.1:0-5574 GCA_964611195.1 uncultured Bauldia sp. | reverse complement strand
CGCGACGGCGATTGCCTCGATGTCGAAGGGGCCGAGCGACCAGCGCGATCCCGGCCGGATCTCGTTGATCACCATGTCCGCGGACGGCGCCTCGTGGCCGTGCTTGGCCCTCAGTAGACCGATCGTGAAAGGCGAGGCGTAGACCGGCACATTGAGCTCCGGCCAGAGCTCTGCCAGCGCGCCATAGTGATCCTCATGCGCGTGGGTGATGACGATGCCGAGCAGCCGGTCGCCTAACTCGTGCAGGTAGTCGATGTCGGGGAAGACGATGTCGATGCCCGGCAGATCGGGCCCGCCGAAGGTGATGCCGAAATCGACCGCGATCCATTTGCGGTTGGAGCGTGGCCCGAACCCGTAAAGGGCGAGGTTCATGCCGATCTCGCCGACGCCGCCGAGGGCTGCGAAAACGAACTCGTCCCGCTGGGCCATGGTCAGCCGGCCGCCCCGAGCGAGGCGACGGCGCCGAAATGCACCTCGCCCGCCGCGACCCGACGCCTGCTGCCGTCATTGCGAAGGACCACGAGGCAGCCGTGATCGTCGATCGTCTCGAACCGGCCGCGGACGATTTCGCCATCCATGCGCACGGCCACTTCGCCGCCGATTCCGCTTGCATGGTGGAGCCATAGATCGCGGATGTCGGGCAGCCCGTTGCCATGGTCCCAGAGCTGCTCGTAGCGGAGCCAGCTTTCCGCGAGCTCGGCGAGCACTTCTTCCGGCGATGTGCGAACGCCGAGCGCCGTCATGGAGACGCTCGGCTGGTCGGGCACCTCCGGCGCGATCGCGACATTGACGCCAATGCCGACGACGACCGCAACGTTGCCGCCCGGCATCGGCTCGGCCTGCAGCAGGATGCCGGCGATCTTGGCGCCGTTGGCAACGAGATCGTTCGGCCATTTCAGCATCAGCCGCGATTTCGCCCGCTCCGATCCGTCGAGCGCCGTCGAGATGTCGAGCGCAGGCGCAACCCGGCCGAGGGCTTCGACGAGGCTGAGTCCCGCGGCGAAGCCGAGCGTGGCGGCTCGCTCCAGCGAAACATCCGTGACGGTGAGGACGCTGGCCGCGAGATTGCCGTGCGGCGTCAGCCACTTCCGACCGCGCCGGCCGACCCCGGCCGTCTGCTCACGCGACGCTACCCAGAGCCGCCCCTCGTCGCCCTGTTCGGCTGCCTTCAGCGCCTCGACGCTGGTCGAGCCGATCGTGTCATGCGCGAAGAGCCGGTAGCCGGCGGCGAGCGCGTTGGGCCCGAGATAGAAGCTCATTTGCCGGTCAGAAGAAGGTGCCAGCGGCGGTCCGGACGAGATCGTTGAGCGGGCCGGCAAAGACGATGAAGCCAACTGCGAATGCCCCCGAAACGCCCACGACAACGCGGTACTCGCCGACCATAGGCTCGAATGGTGCCGCCGTCTCGTCGAAGAACATCACCTTGACCACCCGCAGATAGTAGAAGGCGCCGACGACGCTGGCGAGAACGCCGATGATCGCGAGCGCGATGAGGTCGGCCTCGATCGCCGCGGAGAACACATAGAACTTGCCGAAGAAGCCGGCGAGCGGCGGGATGCCGGCGAGCGAGAACATGAGGAGCGCCAGGATCGTCGCCATCAACGGATTGGCCTTGGAGACGCCGGCAAGGTCGGAAATGTTCTCGACCGCGCCGTCTTCGGTGCGCATCGCCAGAATGCAGCCGAACGCGCCGACAGTCATCGCCATGTAGATGACCATGTAGATGATCACGCCCTCGACGCCCTGCTCCGTGCCGGCCGCAAGGCCCACCAGCGCGTAGCCGACATGGCCGATCGCCGAGTAGGCCATCAGCCGCTTGATGTTGGTCTGGCCGATCGCCGCAAAAGCGCCGAGCACCATCGAGGCGATCGCCAGGAAGGTGATGATCTGCTGCCACTGATCGACGACGCCGAGAAACGGCTCGGCGACGACACGGACCAGCAGCGCCATGGCGGCGATCTTCGGCGCGGCGGCGAAGAACGCGGTCACCGGCGTCGGGGCGCCCTGATAGACGTCCGGCGTCCACATATGGAACGGCACCGCCGCAACCTTGAAGGCGAGGCCGATGAGCAGGAACACCATCCCGAAGATGAGCCCGGTTTCGGGCTCGCCGGTGAGCGTCGCCGCGATCGCCTCGAAGCCGGTCTGCCCGGTGAAGCCGTAGATCAGCGAGCAGCCGTAGAGCAGCAGCCCCGACGACAGCGCGCCGAGCACGAAGTATTTGATGCCGGCCTCGGTCGACTTCACCGAGTCCCGCTTGATCGCAGCGAGCACGTAGAGCGACAGCGACTGCAGCTCGATGCCGATATAGAGCGCGATCAGGTCATGAGCGGAGATCATGACCATCATCCCGAGCGTCGCGGTGACGATCAGGATCGGATACTCGAAGCGGTCGAAGGTCTCCTGGCGGCTGTAGCCCATCGTCAGGATCAGCGCGATGCCGGAGCCGATCAGCGTCACGATCTTCATGAACTTGGCGAACGGATCGACGACGAAGGCACCGTTGAAGACGCCGCTCTCCTCCGGCACGAAGAACATGCCGATCGCGGCGGCGACGATCAGAAGCAGCGACAGCCGGGCGATCAGCGCGGTCGGGTTCTTCGCCGCAGCGCCGATGACCAGCATCAGCAGCACGCCGAGCGCGAGCCCGATCTCCGGCAGCGCCGGAACGAGATCGTCAAAGGTTGGGGCCGGGGTCTGCTCCATCACTCCAACCTCACGGCACGGCTTCGACGACTTGGCCCGCTTCGCCGAGCGCGTCGTTCACATTGGCAATCAGATTGTCGACCGAGACGGCCGTCACGTCGAGGATCGGCATCGGATAGAAGCCGAAGAACACTGTCAGGATCACCAGCGGTGCCAGGATCAGTTGCTCGCGGCGTGACAGGTCCTTGATGCTCTGCAGTCCCTCCTTGACCAGCGGCCCGAAGATCACGCGACGGTAGAGCCATAGCGCATAGGCTGCCGACAGGATGACGCCGGTCGTCGCGAACAGCGCCACCCAGGTGCTTTCCTGGAATGCGCCGATCAGCGCCAGGAACTCGCCGACGAACCCACTGGTGCCGGGCAGTCCGACATTGGCCATCGTGAACACGAGGAACGCGACGGCGAAGAGCGGCATCCGGTGAACGAGGCCGCCATAGGCGCTGATGTCACGCGTATGCATGCGGTCATAGACGACGCCGACGCAAAGGAAGAGCGCGCCGGAAACGATGCCGTGCGACAGCATCTGGAAGATGCCGCCCTGCACCCCCTGCTCCGTCACGGTGAAGATGCCGAGGGTCACGAAGCCCATATGGGCGACGGACGAATAGGCGATCAGTTTCTTGATGTCCTCCTGCGCCAGCGCCACCAGCGAGGTGTAGATGATCGCGATCACCGAAAGGACGTAGACGAAGGGCGCGAGGTCGGCCGAAGCGATCGGGAACATCGGCAGCGAGAAACGGAGGAAGCCGTAGCCGCCGAGCTTCAACAAGATGCCGGCAAGGATCACCGAGCCCGCGGTCGGCGCCTCGACATGGGCGTCCGGCAGCCAAGTGTGCACCGGCCACATCGGCAGCTTCACCGCGAACGAGGCGAAGAACGCGAGCCATAGCCAGGTCTGCATTCCCTCGGGGAAATCGTAGTTGAGAAGTTCGACGATGTTTGTGGTGCCCGCCTCCCAGTACATCGCCAGGATCGCCAGCAGCATCAGCACCGAGCCGAGCAGCGTGTAGAGGAAGAACTTGAAGCTGGCATAGACCCGGCGCGCGCCGCCCCACACGCCGATGATCAGGAACATCGGGATCAGGCCGCCCTCGAAGAAGACGTAAAAGAGCACCAGATCGAGCGCGCAAAAGACGCCGATCATCAGCGTCTCCAGCACCAGGAAGGCGATCATGTATTCCTTGAAGCGCTGCTTCACGGAGAGCCGCGAAGCGATGATGCAGGCCGGCATCAGCAGCGCCGTCAGCACGACGAACAGCATCGAGATGCCGTCGACGCCCATCCGGTAGTTGATCGAGCCGCCGAGCCACTCGGCCTCCTCGACCATCTGGAAGCCCGGATCGGATGGGTCGAACTGGATCCAGACGATGATCGCCACCACGAAGGTGACGGCCGTGGTCCACAGCGCGACATGGAAGATGTTGCGCCGCGCGACGTCGTCGTCGCCGCGGATCGACAGAACGAACAGCGCTCCGAGAAGCGGCAGGAAGGTGACGGTTGAGAGGATCGGCCAGTCGCTCACGCCATCACCCGCCGAACAGCATCCAGGTGATCAGCAGCGCTGCGCCGATCAGGATGGCAAAGGCATAGTGGTAGATGTAGCCGGACTGCAGCCGGACGACGCTGCGCGTGACGTCGACAACGCGCGCCGACACGCCGTCGGGGCCGAAGCCGTCGATCAGCCAGCCGTCGCCGCGCTTCCACAGGAAGTGCGCCAGACGCCGAGCGGGCCGGACGAAGATCGCATCGTAGATCTCGTCGAAGTACCACTTGTTGAGCAGGAACCGGTAGAGCGGCTGCTGATCCTCGGCGAGCCGCTGAGGCACGCCCGGCGAGCGCAGATAGAACCACGCCGCGACCAGGAGACCGATCAGCATCGCCACGGTCGGGGCCCACGGAATCCAAGCATCGACATTGTGGAAGTCGTGCATGATTTCGTTGTCTTCGCCGAAGTACAGCGAATCCTGCCAGAACTCCTCGTAAGCGTATGGCTCATGCTCATCATGGGCCTCGTCGGCATGATCGTCCGCCGCCCCTCCCGCTGCCGCGCCATCGTCGGCATGCGCAGCCTCCTCAACCACAGCGACCTCGGTTGTCGTCTCCGATTCACCGCCGATGAAATTGTTGGAGAACACGACGCCCGCCAGAAGCGCGCCGGCCGCCAGCACATAGAGCGGCAGCATCATCACCGGCGGTGATTCATGGATGTGGTCGTGCACCTCTTTCGGGCCGCGATACTTGCCGTGGAAGGTCATGAAGATGAGCCGCCAGGAGTAGAATGCGGTGAACACCGCCGAGAGCAGCGTCAGCGCGAAGGCATAGCCGGCGATCGTCGCGTGGCTGCCGGCCGCGACTTCGATGATCGCGTCCTTGGAGTACCAGCCCGCGGTGAAGGGGAAGCCGGTCAGCGCCAGCGTCCCGATGATCATCATGCCGTAGGTCAGCGGGATATGGCGGCGAAGCCCGCCCATCTTCCGCATGTCCTGCTCGTCGCCGACGGCATGGATCACCGAGCCGGCGCCAAGGAACAGCAGCGCCTTGAAGAAGGCGTGGGTGAAGAGGTGGAAGATCGCCACCGGGTACGCACCGAGGCCGAGGGCGACGAACATGTAGCCGAGCTGCGAGCACGTCGAATAGGCGATCACCCGCTTGATGTCGTTCTGGACGAGGCCGACCGTCGCCGCGAAGAACGCCGTCGTCGCGCCGATGAAGGTGACGAACAGCATCGCCTCATGGGCAAACTCGAAGAGCGGCGACATCCGCGCCACCAGGAAGACGCCGGCGGTCACCATGGTGGCGGCGTGGATCAGCGCCGAGACCGGGGTTGGGCCCTCCATCGCGTCCGGCAGCCAGGTGTGCAGCAGGAAC
>CAZSXA010000154.1:0-5716 GCA_964611195.1 uncultured Bauldia sp. | reverse complement strand
ATCAGGAGACCGGCGAGGTGCTTTGGGAGCACATCATGCCGGCCCAGGTCGGCGGATTCCCGGTCAGCTATGCCGTGGACGCCAGGCAGTATCTCGCCGTTCCGGTCGGCGCCATGCTGCTCAGCGGCGGCTACATCTCAATGACACCGGAGTTGTCGCCTCCTGCAGGTGGCAACGCGATACTGGTGTTCGCCTTGCCGGAGAACTAGCGGCAACGAATCCGGTCAAGAAGGGCCGGTTGAGCATGATCAAGAATGCGGCGGGCAACCGCCGCATTCGCCCCACCAGGAAGGCGGCGGCGCCGCCTCGGAGCCGTTTCTTGTCCGAGTGGAAGAAGGCCGCAACAACAGCCGGCGTCCTTGTCGGTCTTTCGGCCGGAGCCTTTGCCCAGGGTGTTCCGCCGCTGCCGGCGGTCCCACCGGAACTCCTTCAGTTCTATCGAAGCGGAGGCGAGGTCCGCTTCTGCATCAACGCGGCAAGTTCGCTTGCCGAGTTCGACCGCGCTCTCGCCCAGACGCTCGCAGACAGCCTTTTGATTCCGGCCGAGTTCGACGAGATCGTCGACGTCGAGCCACCCTTCCCCTTCGACTACCGATTCACGGTCGATGAGGCCGACCTGTTCGTGAAGGTCAACAATGACTGCGACGCGGTGATGGGGTATCGGCTGCCACGCTCCGGCCTCATCCCGGACTGGCTGATCGTGTCGCGGCCCTATCTGGAATCGGACATGGTGCTGGGCGTTGTCGATCCGAATGTCGAGCGCTTCGCCGACTTGCCGGAGGGGGCCCGGATCGGGAGCCGGATCGGAACGGCGGGGGACACGCAGTTCAGGAGCTATCTCCAAGCGCTGCCGCGAGAGCCCGTCGACCGAGTTCCGTATGTCGCCAACGACATCCTCCTGGAGGACCTCGCCTCCGGTGCGCTGGATGGCGTGCTCATCTGGGAGCCTGCGCTCTACCTTGCGGGCGGCGGCGACCCCGCGACGCTCGGCATTCACACCGCCACGCTCCCCTTCGACATCGAAGCGATCACCTTCAGCGTCGCGCTGAAATCGGACGGTCAGTTCCTGCGCTCATTGCTCGACGAAGCGATCGCGCTGGTGCTCGAGAGCGGCGTTCTGGCTGAGCTCCTGGCGGAATTCGGTCTGCCCGAGGACGCCGCGGCGACCCCTTAAGCGTCCGCCTGAACCGCGCCTTCGTAGACGCCCTCGATCGGGGCGATGCCGTATTTTTCGATGAGATCGCTCAGGAAGCCCTCATCCTCAAGGTCGCGGATGACCCTCGAAAGCGCACGCTTCAACGTCAAGTCTCCCTTCCAAAGGCCGAAGGCGACAGGATCGCGGCCCTCGTCCCCCGTCGCCCAGACGACCTCCCAGTCGTTCTCGCCGGCGATCTGACGCCCGATCAGCGCGTCGGTTACCGCGACGTCGAAGTCACCGGCCTGCAGGCCCTCGACGAGGTCGTCGGCCGATTGGACCACCCGCGGCGTTGCGCCCTGGTCACGCAGGAACCGGCTCAGCGCGATCCGATCCCGCCCCGACAGGCCGGCGAAGAAGCCTATCGTTCGACCGTCGAGAGCGACGCCCGGATCGTCCCCGATGAACACCCAGCCGGTGTCGAGATGCGGCGGCGTCGTGTCGAGAAAGGAGCGCGTGAGATCGGTTGCGACCACGCCGCCGGCGATGACGTTGCACTGGGCCCGGGTGACGCGCCAGTTGCGCGGGTTGAAGTCGCTACCGATCGCGGAGTTGACGTTGAGCGACAGGCGGAGATCGAGCCGGTCGGCGATTTCCCGCAGGAACTCGATCTCAAGGCCGGGTCGTTCCGAGTCGGGATTGGCGACGTCCAGCACCAGGGGCGGGTATTGCGGAGGTACGCAGGCGCGCAGCAAGCCCGCCTCCTCGACCTCCTGCATCGCCGTATCAGGCGGCAGCAGGTAGACCAGCCCCAGCAGCCCGGCCAGGACGACGACCGTCAGCAGGTCCAGCAGCCGGTTCGGCCGGTCGTTCATCTCGCCCTTCCGGTTTCCACCGCCAACCGATTCACGCGCGCCTGAAGTCCCAAAGCGCGATCGCGAAGAACACCACCGCCATCGCGCCCATGATGATCGGCCCCAACGAGGCCTCGAACTGGTTGAACCCGATGAAAACGCCGCGGAGCGAGTCGACCGCGTAGGTGATCGGGTTGGCCTGGACGATGTTGACCAGCCACTCCGGATAGACGACGCGGGTCTGCGCACCGGTGAGAGCGGGATCGAGCGGGAACACCGAGCTCGAGGTGAAGTAGAGCGGCAGAATCACAGCGTTCGAGAAGACGCCGAAGCCCTCGAAGCTCCGGATGCGGTTGGCGATGACGATGCCGAGACAGGTGAGTCCGAACGCCAGCAGGAACATCAGCAGGAGGCCGATGAATAGGTCCGAGAGGTTGAGGTTGACGTCGGTGAACTCGGCAAGAACGAGCACCAGCGACCCGTGAACCATCGCCACGGTCGCGCCGCCGAGGACCTTGCCGATGAGCACCAGCGAACGCGGCATCGGCGAGACGAGCACCTCCCGAAGGAAGCCGAACTCGCGGTCGGCAATCACCGACACGGCGGACTGCACGGCCGTGTACATGATGTTGAGAACGATCACCGCCGGGAAGATGAACTGCAGATAGGTGTAGGGAACGACGAAGCGCACTTCGCCGTATATCTCGGCGCGGAAATAGGGATTGAGACCAATGCCGAGGATCAGGACCCACAGCAGAGGCCTGCTGATGCCGCCGACGAGCTGGCCGCGGTCCCGCAAGGCCCGTTTGATCTCGCGAAGCCAGATTGCGTAGACGCCGCCGATCGCTCCCACCCCTACCTACTCCCTCTCACGAAAAAGAATCATTGCCGGGCCGCTGCCAGTGGCTTGGCGGTTCCGCCCGGCGCATCTCGAATCTCGCGACCAGTCAGGCTCAGGAAGACGCTTTCGAGGCTCGGCCGATCATAGGACACATGCTTGATCTGCGGCCCAAGCTCGCGAAGCAGCGTTGCCATCACTTCGCCGCCGACGCCGACGATCGCGATCTGGCCGTCCGGCTCCGACGTCGCTTCCGGGAATTTGCTGGTGATCGCCGCCGCCGAGTCGGCGTCGTGCGGGGTCACCCGGACGATCTCCCGCCCGAACTCGGCACGCAGAGCGTCAGGGCTGTCGTTGGCCAGCACCGAGCCATGATCGACGATGCAGACCCGATCGGCCTCGTCGACCTCTTCGATGTAGTGGGTCGTGACGATCAGAGTGAAGCCGCGGGTCGCCTTCAGCTGCCGAAGGTACTCCCAGATGTTCTCGCGAGACTGCGCATCGAGACCGACCGTCGGCTCATCGAGGATGATCACCTTCGAATCGTGGATCAGAGCTCGAGCGATCTCGATCCGTCTCTTCATGCCGGCCGAAAGGCTGCCGACAAGCTTGCTGCGCCAATCCGACAGATCCACAAGCTCGAGGAGCTCGGGAATGCGCTTGCGGCGAACGCTGGCCGGAACGTTGTAGACCAGGCCGTGGAAGTCGAGGTTCTCCTGCACCGTCAGACGGGCGTCGAGGCTCGGCTCCTGAAAGATCACGCCGAGTGCGCGACGGGCACGCAAAGGATGACGCAACACGTCATGGCCGCCGACCTTGGCTGTACCGGAGTCCGGGCGCAGGATGGTGCAGAGGATGTGGATGAGCGTCGTCTTGCCGGCGCCGTTCGGTCCGAGAAGCGCGAAGGTCTCGTTGGCCTTGATCTCCAGGCTCAGCTTGTTGAGCGCCAACGTGCGCCCGTAGCGCTTCACAAGGTCTTTGACCTCGACGGCCAACTCTTCCGAACTCACAAGCTGTGCCTCCCCCGGCATTCAGGCGAGCGACCCGCGATCGCCAACCCGGCCCGCGCCCGCTCCCTCAAGCGGACGTCGTGGGCCGAAACTAGTCGAAGCGAAAGCCCTGTCCACCACCTCCCTGATAAATTTGCTCTTTGCCGTCCTTCCCCTTTCGGCACAACGCGAGATGTCGGCGCGATTTCGAACGATCGGCAATGCCGACACAGAAATACTGAACCGCGCAGTCAAGTTTTGTCGTCCTTATCGGGGAGGAAAGTCCGCGGTCAAGTCCACTCGTATGCCGGACGCCCGGGAAGCGGCAGGAGGCGAAGGACGACCGTTGTCTATCGAGAGCAGCCGCCTTTCGGCGAACTGCGTGGAGCCGACCCTGCGCTGTTCGGGCCTTGGCAGCCCACATGGATTGTGATCTCTGGACAAAGTGGGGTATCTATGCTGCAAGAACCCCAATTGTGGACTCTCAGGCTCAGGTTAAGGTGCCGCCTTGCCTGTTCCGAAGACGAAGGAGCGATTTCCCTTGCGTAATTGGAAGGTACTGACCGGGGCGGGCATTCTCATCACGGGCTTTGCGCTGGCGTCGACCGCGACGTTTGCATTCGATCCGCCAGCCGATGACGACGACGCCGCCGAGGCAACGCCGGCCGGCGTTGGCACCAATGAAGGAGCCGACGACGGTAGCGAAATGGCGGCAATGACGATGGAAGACGGCGTCTACACGGCCGAGCAGGCCGAGGCCGGCTGGGACCCCTACTTTGCCGAGTGCGCCCAGTGCCACGGCAATACGCTGCGCGGAACGCCGGGCGGTCCCCGCATCGTCGGATCGTCCTTCCAGCGCAAGTGGGAAGGCACGACTGTCGCCGAGTTCTACGAATGGATGAGCGGCAACATGCCGGCCGGGCGCGGTGGCCAGCTTGGCACACCGGTCTATGCCGACCTCACGGCGCTGATCTTCCAGGAGAACGGCTTCCCGCCCGGCGAGGAGGCGTTCAACCCGGAAGACGAGAAGTGGGCCGAGGTCATCTTCGTCCCGGCGGCCGAGTAGCGCCTGACGACAATTCGCGGGGCGGCACCTGCCGTCCTGCATGACGGGGCGCACGCCCCGAAAACAAACGCGGGGCAAGAGCCCCCAAAACGATGCGGGGCAAAAAGCCCCCAAACGACGTGGCACGCGAGTGCGACGTGGGACAGGAAACGGTCCCAGCTGGAATCCCCGACCGTGCCATGGAGGCCTGCTCGGGGGGCGCCAACTGCTCTAGGGAGGGCAAGGAATGAGAGTAACATTTAGGAATGTACTCCTCGCCACGGCGGGGATGGGCGTGCTGGCGACGCCGGCCGTCGCGCAGAACATGATCGACGACTACGAGCCGGTGACGGCGGAGATGCTCAGCAACCCCGCCAATGGCGAGTGGCCGATCTATCGCGGCAACTATCAGGGCTGGGGCTACAGCGAGCTCAGCCAGATCACTGCCGACAATGTCGGCGATCTGCAGCTCGTCTGGTCGCGCGGCCTCGAGCCGGGTGCCAACGAGACCACCCCGCTCATGCATGACGGCGTGATCTTCATCGGTCAGACCAACGATGTGATCCAGGCAATCGATGCGGCCACCGGCAGCCTGATCTGGGAGCATCGTCGCTCGCTTCCGGCCGACGAGGACTTCGTCAACGTTGTCGGCCAGAACAAGCGCTCGGTCGCGCTCTGGGATGACAAGCTCTACTTCATCTCCGCCGACAACTACGTGGTCGCGCTCGACGCCGCCTCGGGTCAGGTCGTCTTCGAGTCTGATCGCGGCGTGGGCCTCGAGGTCACCAACACGAACGGCCCGATCGTCGTCGAGGGCGTTGTCGTCGCCGGCTCGTCGTGTCAGTTCTCCGCCTT
>CAZSXA010000153.1:0-5717 GCA_964611195.1 uncultured Bauldia sp. | reverse complement strand
GGCCTCGGCGAGCGTCACATGCTCGCGGATCGCCGTCAGCACATCCTGCAGCGCACGCCGGTCGGGGTGATGGAAGAGGACGTCATTGGTCGCAACCAGCGGCGTATGGTGCTTCTCCGCCAGCGCTTTCAGCCGCGCCAGCCGGCGCCGATCGCCGGAGCCGTAGCGCATCGCCGCCATCAGATGCGCGCGGCCGGGAAACGCCTCGGCAAGCCGGCCCAGCGTCAGCTCCAGCGTCTTGTCGAGCCGCGCGCCCGGCATGACGCCCAGCATCTGGCCCTCGCCCCATTCGATGAGATCGTCGAGGCCGATCGCGCATTCGCCTTTCTCGGCCGCACGCTTGCCGCGCGTCAGCAGCCGGCAGAGCCGGCCATAGGCGGCGCGATCTCTCGGCCAGGCAATGATCTCGGGCACGCCGTCATTGAAGACGAGACGGACGCCGACGCGATAGGCAAGGCCGAGTTCCTTCGCCATCAGATGGCCGCGAACAACGCCGGCAAAGGAATTGCGGTCGGCGACGGCGATGCCGCCAAGCCCCAGCGTATGCGCCTGCCGGACCATTTCCTCCGGATGCGACCCGCCGCGCAGGAACGAGAAATTGGTGGTGACGGCCAATTCGAAGAACGCGGTCATGGTCTCACACCGTCCCGTCGTTCCGGGCGAACCACGGGCGAGACTCCGAACTCGGAGTCCGCGGTCGGCAATCCGCAGCATGAGTCGCGGTTCCGGCGCTCCGCTCCGCTTCGGCCGGAACGACGTTGTCGTCATCATTCGAACGGAGTTGCGTTGCCGTTGCCTTGTGTTCCCGATACGTTCCGGCGACGCTTTGCAGCCAAACGGAGTGTCGTCATGGAGTTGCATCAGGGCCGTCTGATCGACCACGTCCACCTCAAGGTCCGCGACCTCGAAGCGTCCAAGCGCTTCTATAGGGCGGCGGCCGAAGCCGTCGGCATTCCGCTCGGTCATGAAGGCGATGGCTTCTTCACCATCGACGAGATGTTCTTCAGCCCCGGCGAACCGCTGACGAGCGGCCCCGGCGAGCGGCACTATCATCCCGGCTACTACGCCGCATTCGTTCTCGACCCCGACGGCAACAACATCGAGGCCGTCTATCACGGGCCTTCCACCCGCTCGGCGGATTCGGTGGTGGTGAAGCCGGCCTAGGCTCTCCTCCTTCTCGACAAAGCATCGACAAGAGGTTGCCCGCGTCATGCGAACAGCCCGTGCAGGAACCAGCGCGGCGCGGCCGTCTCGCGCCCATAGAGTCCCTCGCGATAGAGCCAGAAGCGATGGCCGGCGCGATCCTCGACCCGGTAATAATCGCGGGTGAGGCCGTCCTCGTGCCACCATTCGTCGCCGATCCGCTCCGGCCCTTCCGCCCGCGTCACTTCGTAGAGGGCCCGCCGCCAGCGAAAGCGTAGCGGCGGACCTTCGGGAATTTCGGCGATCGTCTCGACCGGCTCGGGCCGCGCGAAGAGCCGGAGCGGCCGGTCGAGCGGCTCGTCGTCGAGCGGCGCCGGCCAGGCCAGCGCGGCCGAGCCATTGGCGGTCGGCACAAACGCCGCGGAGCGTTCGGGAAGATGGCTGTCGCGCGGCGCGAGATTGGCGACGCGGCCGAGACCCAGCCGAACGCCGATGCGATCGATCAGACGGGCGAGATCGGCATCGCCGTCCGACTCGCCGGCAAGATCGATCTGCGCCGGATTGATGTCGTCGACGGCAAGCACCGACAGCCGCACCATCTCGAAACCGAAGCCGGCATCGAGTTCGTCGCCCAGAAGCTCGATCTTCTCGGCAAAAAGTTCGCCGATCAGCTTCGGCGTTGTGAGCGGCCGGCCGGTGCCGATCGTCGTCCGGGCGACGGCGCCATCGACGCGGAACAGCGCCAGCTCGAACTGACGGCCGCCGACGCCGCGCTCCTCGAACCGCTCGGCGAGGCTGCCGGCGAGCGAGATCACGGTGGCCGCGATGTCCTGGGCCAGGCTGAGCGGCTCGGCAAAGCGGCGTTCGGCCATCAGCTCCGGCATCGGCCGGCGCGGCGAGATCGCCTCCTCGGCACGGCCGAGGGCCTGGTCGAGCCGTTCGATGAGGCCGGCGCCGAAACGGGCGGCAAGCGGTGCGCGCGGCGCATCGGCGATCTGGCCGATGCGCTTCAGCCCGACCCGTTCCAGCATCGCCACGGTCTCGGCCGGAATGCGGAGCGCCAGCATCGGCAGCTTCGCCAGCCATGCCGCGTGGCCGCCGGAGGAAACCACCGCGCCATTGCCGTAGCGGGCGACCGCCGAGGCGGCGCCGGGCGTATCGGCGACCGCGCCGCGCGCCGCGATCCCCTGTCGCTGGAGCCGGTCGACGATATCGGCGAGCATCGCCTCCTCGCCGCCAAAGAGATGGGCGCAGCCGGTGATGTCGAGCATCAGGCCGTCCACGCCGTCGAGCGCCACAAGCGGCGTATAACGATCGGTCCAATCGGCGATCTCGGCGAGAAGCCGCGCATCGGCGCCGGGATCCTCCTCGACCACCTCCAGCATCGGATAGATCGCCCGCGCTTCGGCAGGCGCCTGGCCGCGCGATAGCCCGACGCGAAAGGCCGTCTCGTTGAGCGCGACGAGCCGCATTGCGCTCTTGATCTTGGCAATGACAGCAAGCGGCTGATCGGGATCAGCCCGCTTTTCTGAGCGCCAAGCCCTGCCCTTCGCCTGCCGCTCGATCCGGTCGGTCGAAAGGAACGGCAGGACGAGCGACAGGATCCGCCGTTGCGGACGGGCCGAATTGAATGCGGGCATGATCCCACTCCAGATCGAAGACACCGACGGGACCGAGGCGGTTCTTCTCCAGCTCCGCCCGCCAGGCGGGCCGGCCGACGCCATCGGAAAAGCCGTCCATCACCGCCGCCGGCCGCGGCGAAACACGCCAGCGCGTCGTCGCCGCGCCGGATTCGGCGGCGCCGGCTTGACGCAGAAGAAGTCCCATCACGCCGTGCTTGGCCGAACGGAGCGCGAGGCGCCGGCTGGTGGTGAGATCGAGCGCCCGCGGCGAGGAGCGGATGACGGCAAGGACGGCGGCAAGCCCGCTGCAGCGAAGGCCTTCCTCCAGCGTCCACAAGGCATCCTCGGGCCGACGGGCGCGAACGACGATCAGCCGTGCCGGATCGAGCCCGAACTGCGCCAGCCCGACGCCGAACGGGTGGCCCGCCTCGGTCAGCGCCATCTCCTCCTCGACCCAGAGGATCGGCTTCGATTGAAGCTGCGCCAGACGCGCGGCAAGAGCGGCGGCAAAGCCGGCGAGGGCGCCGCTCTCGCGTGTCTCTCCGGCGCGGATCTCATGCAGCGCCGCTAGCGGCAGGCCGCCGCCGAGCCGTCGGTCGAGGTCGGGGATTCCGAGGGGAAGATGCTTTCCCCGCTCTCCATTCTGTTCTGCCCCGGGCATGACCCGGGGCCCAATGGCCTTCTTGCCTCTCTCCGCATCCGCCAATGGGTCCCGGCTCGAGGCCGGGACAAAGAAATCGCTACCCTCCGAAAAGCCGGCGGGGCGGCCTTCGATGGCGGCGATTTCACGCCGAAGCGTAATGATACGAGCCTGGTCCATAGCGATCGGGCGACGCGAGAGCCCTTTTTGTTCCGTTTTTGTTCTACATGGATTCCAGAGCAATAAGGGGGAGTCAAGCGCCCTTGATTGCGACACGCGAAGTCGCCGACACTCGCCCTATTCGCGGGGGCCTTGATGACGACATCGCCGGACCATTCCTCGGCCGACGACGCCGACACAACGCCGGCCGGCCGCCGCGCGATCACATCCTGGTATCTCTTCGACTGGGCCGCGCAGCCGGTCGCGACGCTGATCACGACCTTTGTCTTCGCGCCGTTCTTTGTCGATTTCATCGCCGCCAATGAAGACGCCGGCACCGCGCAATGGGGCTGGACGCTGGCGCTCGCCGGCATCGTCGTTGCCCTCGCCTCGCCGCTCCTCGGCGCCATTGCCGACGCCGCCGGCCGGCGGAAACCGTGGATCGCCGCGTTCTCGCTGCCGCTGATCGTCGGCTCGCTGATGCTGTGGTTCGCCGAGCCGGGTGCCTCCCACGCTGTATGGGTGACACTTGTCGGCGTTTTCCTGGCAACGATCGGGGCCGAATTCGCGACCGTCTTCACCAACGCGATGATGCCGGGCCTCGCCCATCCGACCCGCATGGGGCGGCTATCCGGCTCCGGCTGGGCGATCGGCTATCTCGGCGGCATGATTGCCCTGGTGCTGCTGCTGGCGCTGCTCGTCGGCGACACCGAAACCGGCGAGACCTTCTTCGGCCTCACCCCGCTCTTCGGCCTCGACCCCGAGACCTATGAGGGCGTTCGCGCCACCGGTCCGCTGACGGCGTTTTGGTATCTGCTCTTCGTCCCGCCGCTCTTCCTCTTCGTCCGCGACACGACGAGGCTCATGCCCGTCCGCGCCGCGGTGAGGACCGGGCTCGCCAATCTCCGGCAGACGCTTCGCAACCTCCGACACTACCGCAACATCGTCCGCTATCTGATCGCCCGCATGATCTATGCCGACGGACTTGCCGGGCTGTTCGCCTTCGGCGGCGTTTACGCGACCTCGACCTTCGACTGGGACACGACGGAGTTCCTGCTGTTCGGGATGCTGGTGATCATCGCCGCGATCCCCGGCGCCTATATTGGCGGCCACATCGACGACCGCATCGGGCCGAAGCCGGTGATCGTCACCTCGCTCGTCGTCCTCATCCTCGCCTCGGTCACCGCGCTCTCGATCACCGAGGACCGGATCCTCTTCTTCATCGAATCGGAACCACCGACAGCGGATGACGGCATGTACGCCAGCCTCGGCGAGCGGCTCTATCTTCTGATGGGCGCTGTCATCGGCATCGTTGCCGGGCCGCTTCAGGCGGCCAGCCGGACATTGATCGTGCGGCTCGCGCCGAAGGACCAGATCACGCAGTTCCTCGGCATGTTCGCCCTTTCCGGCAAGCTCACCACGTTCACCGCCGCGCTGTCGGTGGCGGCGGTGACGAGCCTTGCCGACAGCCAGCGCATCGGTATCTCGACGCTGATCGTCTTTTTCGTCGTCGGTGGATTGTTGCTGCTGCGGGTCGAAGCCCGTGACGCACGCTAGGCGAGGAGCGGCGCCCCACGCACCCACGAGCTCTTCAACGGGTCGAAGCCCTCGAAGATGAGCCCGTCGGCCCGGGCGCGAACCCGGTCGAGATCGCGGTCCGAGCGGACCGTCCAGGCGAGCAGCGGGCCGCCCATCCGCCGCCACAGCCGAACGGCGGGAAGCCCCAGAGAGCTGACATGGTGGGCGATGAAATGCGGCCGGCTGATCCGCAGCATCAGAAGATGCCGCTGGATGAAGCGGTGCAGCGACGACAGCCCGTGGCCGTGATAGGCGCCGGAAAGCTGGCCGCGCGTGACGTCCGGTGCGTTCTCGCGGAACCACTGCATCGAGCGCGGAGAGAAGGACTGGACGGCGGCAAGCCCGTCAAAGGCACGGAGCGCCTCGGCGACGAGCGCTTCGAGCGCGCCGGGACGGCCGACGGTCTTCAGTTCGATGAGCACCGGCACACGGCCGTCGATGAATTCGAGGGTCTCGAAAAGCGACGGCGGCCGCTGGTCCGTTCCGGCGATCCGCAGCGCCTGCATTTCGTGCAGCGTGGTCGCGGCGACGGGCCGGTCGATTCCGGTCAGGCGGTTGAGGTTTTCGTCGTGGTA
>CAZSXA010000152.1:0-5725 GCA_964611195.1 uncultured Bauldia sp. | reverse complement strand
CCAAACAGGACGACCATGGCGGAGGCTCCCGCCTTGAGTAACGTCCTCATCAATGTCCTCCCAATTCACGGAAACCCGGACGAGGATCGCCCGAGGCACTGATTGGCCGGGCCTTGTTACGATCGCCAACTGAGGGCGGATCGTGTCCCGACTTCTCGTCAAATGGACCGTTGCACAGTTGGACGATGTTGCCAAGCCGCCAAAGGGCGGAACCGCTTTGCTCAACTTCACTTTTTTCCGGAACATTGTCGCGCCGAAGTCTAATGCGCCGATCTGCTTGATCCTGATCAAATCTCATCCTGCCAGGGTGGGTCGGCGCCGGCGCGCGAGACGACGATGGCGGACACCGTCGCAGCCAGGTCCATCGCCTCCGACAAATCGTCGGCCGTCAGCGAAGCGATACGATCCTTGGCCATGAGGCCGCGGCGGTCGAGGCCGGCAAGGAGGCCCGCGGTAAAGGCATCGCCGGCGCCCACCGTGTCGACGACGGTCGAAGGACGGGCGGCGATCTCGACGCGATCCCGCGCGAGGCGCCCGCAGGCGCCCTCGGCGCCGGCGGTGATCACGACCAGCGACGCGCCGCCGGCGAGCCAGCGGTCGACCAGCGCATCTTCGGCCTCGCCGGCAGCGATCCAGGCGATGTCCTCGTCGGACAGTTTGATGATGTCGGCCCGGGCAAACATGCGCCCGAGCCGTGCCCGATACGCGTCCTCATCCTTGATGAAGCCAGGACGGATGTTGGGATCGAGCGAAACGACCCGGCCAGCGGCCTCGCGGTGGAACAGCGCCTCGAACGCGCCGCCGCACGGCTCCTGCGCAAGGCTGATCGCGCCGAAATGGAGGGCGGTAGCCGCGTCGGGCAGTGCCGGGAGGTCGGCTTCGGCAAGGCAGCGCCCGGCGGTGCCCTCGTCATAGAAGGTGTAGCGCGCCGAGCCATCGACGAGATCGACGAAAGCCAGCGTCGTCGGGCGGAGGCTGCGCGGGCAGAGCGAAATGTCGACGCGCGACGAGGCGAGCTGCGCCGCCAGCCGCTCACCGAAGAGGTCGGTCGAGAGGCCGCCGAAATAGCCCGCCGGCGCCCCAAGCCTGCCGAGCGCCACGGAGGTGTTGAACAGCGCGCCGCCGGGCACGGGCAGGAGCACGCCCGCGCCATCCGGCAGGGTGCGCGGCAGCATGTCGATCAGCGCTTCGCCGCAACAGACGATCATGCCGGCGAACGGTCACGTCGCCGGCATGAATGTCAATCGCCGCGATTGAGGCCGGTGCCATGCGCTGCGCACCGGCGGCCACCCGCCTACATCGCGGCCGCGCAGGACACCCGCTCGAACACCATCATGTCGACCTGCGGATGATCGCCGGTGAAGTGCTCCGAATCTTCCGCGTAGGCCGCCTGATAGCCACCGTCCTCGGTCAGAAGAGCGACGATGTGCCAGCGATGCGGGTCGGTATGGGTGTCGACGCGTTCCAGCAACGAGAACTCCGGACCGCCCTCGAAGCCGATCAGCACCTGGCTCCACAGCATGCCGTCCGGCGCGCGGACAATCCCCTCGACCTCGAATTCGTTGCCGAGCGGATCGTCGTTGAAGACGGCGATCTGCCCGATCTCGCCGTTCGACTGCGGGTGCGTCACGGAGACGAGTTCCCAGCAGCCATAGATCGGTGTCTCGCGCCCGTCCTGATCGACCACCCAGGCGTGGTCGCGTTCGCCGCCTGCCTGCGCCTGCGCGCCGGTAGCGGCAATGATGACGGCTCCCGCCGCCAGCAGAAATCGTTTCATCCGGCCTCTCCTCGTTGTCCGCCGGGGCCGATCGAGCCGCGGTCGGTTCACCAGTCTCGCCGATTGTCGTGTCGGTTCGTTATCGTCGCACTAGCGTGATGGTTGCGATTGTCGCTATTGCCGCTCCCAACGGGCTGGACGCGGCCGGTCGCGGCACTATCTCAGTCAGTGTGAGCCGGGGCCGGGCGCGCTGCGCCGCAGGATGAGACCGATGGCTGGACCCGCCGAGGACCGCACGGATAACCGGGAGGAGCACCCCGCGAGGCCTGACTTGGCCGGACGTGTCTATGTCGCGTTCCTCGCTCTCCTCCAGATCGTGATGGCGGTGGAGCTGGTGCTGCTCGTTCTCGACGAGCAGTGGCAGAGCGCCCTGATCGTCGTCGGGATCATGTTCCTCATCGTCACGCCGCTGGTCCTTGCCCCGCGCTTCGAGGTTCGGATCCCGGCCGAATTCCAGCTTCTCGTGGTGGCGTTCGTCTTCGCCTCGCTGTTCCTCGGCGAGACGCTTTCCTATTACGAGCGCTATGCGTGGTGGGACACCGCCCTCCACGTCAGCTCGAGCCTGTTGCTCGGCGTCTTCGGCTTCCTTCTGGTCTATGTGCTGAACGAGCATCGGCGCATCGAGCTTCAGCTCAAGGCGAGCTTCGTGGCGCTTTTCGCATTCCTCTTCGCAGTCGCGGTTGGAACGATCTGGGAGATTTTCGAGTACGCGATGGACCAGGCCTTCGGCATGAACATGCAGAAGAGCGGTCTCGACGACACGATGTGGGACCTCATCTTCGCCACCGTCAGCGCCGGCGCGATCGCCCTCTTCGGCTGGTGGTACATGCTGCGGCCCGAGCACTCGTTCATCGAGAACTGGATTCACAAATTCATCCAGCGGAACCCGCGCCTGTTCCGCCGCGGCTAGCCGGCTAGACGCAGTCGCAGGGAATTGGCGATGACGGAGACCGACGACAGCGCCATCGCCGCGGCGGCGATCATCGGTGACAGCAGCGCGCCGATGATCGGATAGAGCACGCCCGCGGCGATCGGGACGCCGATGGCGTTGTAGCCGAACGCGAACAGAAGGTTCTGGCGGATGTTGCGCATCGTCTCGTGGCTGAGACGGCGCGCACGGACGAGAGCGGACAAGTCCCCGGCGAGCAGCGTGATCCCGGCGCTTTCAATTGCGATATCAGAGCCGGTCGCCATCGCGACGCCAACATCGGCGGCGGCCAGTGCCGGCGCGTCGTTGATGCCGTCGCCGGCCATCGCCACGACGCGGCCCTCCCGTTTCAGTCGCTCGATCACTTCGCCCTTGCCGTCGGGAAGCACTTCCGGCGTCAACTCGTCGATGCCGACCTTCGCCGCGATCGCCTCCGCCGTGGCACGGTGATCGCCCGTCAGCATTATGATGCGAAGACCGTCGGCGCGCAGAGCCGCGATCGCGTCGGCCGCACCCGCCTTGATTGGATCGGCAACCGCGACGACCCCCGCACTCTTGCCGTCGACGGCGACGGCGATCGCCGTCGCGCCGTCACGGCGGTACTGCTCCGTTGCCTCGGCGAGCTCGGCCGGCAACGCGGCGATGTCGCCGATATAGGCACCGGAGCCGACGACGATGTCGCGGCCGTCCACCGTGCCGCGAATGCCTTTGCCGGAGACGCCCTCGAAGCCCGTCGGCTCGGAAAGCTGCAGCTCCCGGCGCGTTGCCTCTTCGACGATCGCCGCGGCGAGCGGGTGCTCGCTGGCGCGCTCGAGGCTGGCAACCAGGCGTATGAGTTCGTCTTCTTCGACAGCGCTGGTCGCGACGACACCGGCGAAGCCCGGCTTGCCTTCGGTAATCGTGCCGGTCTTGTCGATGACGAGGGTATCGACGCTCTCCATCCGTTCGAGCGCCGCCGCGTCGCGCACCAGCACGCCGAGCTCGGCGCCGCGGCCGACGCCCACCATGATCGACATCGGCGTCGCCAGGCCGAGCGCGCAGGGGCAGGCGATGATGAGGACGCTGACCGCCGCCACCAGCCCGAAGGTGAAGCGCGGCTCCGGCCCCCAGATCGACCAGGCGGCGAAGGCGAGCGCGGCGACGAGAATGACCAGGGGCACGAACCAGCCGGCGACGCGGTCGGCGAGGCGCTGGACCGGCGCACGGCTTCGCTGCGCCGTCCCGACCATCTCGACGATCCGCGACAGTAGCGTGTCGCGGCCGACCTTCTGCGCGGTGATGATCAGCGCACCCGACTGGTTGAGCGTGCCGCCAATGACGGTATCGCCCGCTTCCTTGGCGGCCGGGATCGGCTCGCCCGTCACCATCGACTCGTCGACCGCCGAGGCGCCGCTCTCAACGGTGCCGTCGACCGGGACCTTGTCGCCGGGGCGGATGCGCAAGCGGTCGCCGACGGCGACGTCGGCGAGGGCGATCTCCTCGTCACTGCCGTCGGGGAGAAGCCGGCGCGCGGTCTCAGGCGCAAGATCGAGAAGGCCGCGGATCGCCCCTGACGTCCGCTCGCGAGCGCGAAGTTCCAGCACCTGGCCGAGCAGCACGAGCACGGTGATAACCGCCGCCGCCTCGAAATAGACCGCGACCGCACCGGCATCGTCCTGGAAGTCGGTAGGGAAGATGTCCGGCGCCACTGTCGCAACAACGCTGTAGACCCAGGCGACGCCGGTGCCGATGGCGATCAGCGTGAACATGTTCAAGTTCACCGTGACGATCGACTTCCAGCCGCGCTCGAAGAACGGCGCGCCGGCCCAGAGGACGACCGGCGTCGCCGCCGCCAGCTGGATCCAGTTCGAGGTTTCCGCGGCGATGCCGAGGTCGAACAGGTGCCCGCCCATTGCGAGCAGGAACACTGGCAGGGTGAGCACGGCGCCGATCCAGAAGCGGCGCGTCATGTCGACGAGTTCCGGGTTGGGTCCGCTGTCGGCGGTGATGGTCTCGGGCTCCAGCGCCATGCCGCATTTCGGGCACGAGCCAGGCCCGACCTGCCGCACCTCCGGATGCATCGGGCAGGTGTAGATCGTCCCCTCCGGCATCTCCGGCGCAACGGCCTTTTCGGTACTCAGATATTTCTGCGGATCGGCCTCGAAGCTCGAGCGGCAGCCGTCGCAGCAGAAGTAGTAGGTCTCGCCGCGATAGGTGAGGCTGTGCTTGGTCGTCGCCGGATCGACGGCCATGCCGCAGACCGGATCCTTCTCCATCCCCTCGGGCACAGAGTCGAAATCGAGCGGCGCCGCGCCGTGGCCATGGTGATGATGACCGTGGCCGTGATCATGGTCCGAATGATCGTGCTGCATGTGCTTTGTGTCGCTCATCGCGCCATCTCCGCCTCGCAATCGGCTTGACGCGTATACCCCCCTCGGGTATCTCGTCAAGCATGCAGCAAGACGCCAAGGACAAGGTGCTGAAACGCCTCCGACGGATCGAGGGACAGGTGCGCGGGGTTGCCGGAATGGTGGAGTCCGACCGCTACTGCATCGACGTCATCAACCAGATCGCTGCCGTCCGCGCGGCGCTGCACAAGGCGGAGGAAGAAATCCTCCGCGATCACGTTTCCCATTGCGTCGCCGACGCCTTCACCGAGGGCAATGCGGGCGAACAACGCCAGAAGATCGAGGAGCTGGTCGACACCGTCGGCCGGATGTCGCGCTAGCCGGCGTCATCCGTCCAACCGGCGGAAGGCAGGGGCAGGAGATTTGCGTCCGTCGTTCCGGCCGAAGCGACGCGGAGAGCCGGAACCTCGACCACCGACCCCGAGGTTCCGGATCGGTCTGGCGACCGTCCGGAACGACGCGCGGAGCACCCACCATAGGTGGAGCCGAACTCTGGGTCCCAGCCTATGCGGGGACGAACGGCTCAGTGGATTGCAATCGCGACTTCGGTTGCCGGTTCGGCGTCACGCTCCGGCTAGGCCGCGACGTTCATCACCTTGGCGACGGCGTTGCCGATGTCGGACGGCGTCGGGG
>CAZSXA010000151.1:0-5794 GCA_964611195.1 uncultured Bauldia sp. | reverse complement strand
GCTCCGCGAGGCGGCCTCCGACGACGCACTGGCGCCGACGGTGGTCGATGCGGTGGCGATTGCCGACTGGTCGCTGCCGGACATGACCCCCTCGCTCCGTATCGGGCTCAACCACCTTGCCCGCGCGCTTGGCGTGCCGCCGTCCGGCGGGGCGATCGGGCTGGGGGTCGGGGTGGGGTAGCTCCGCAGCTTGCTCCTGCCGGCAACGCTTCCCATCTCGATAGCTGAGCGGGTCGTGGAGGAGAGCGGCAATGCAGGCAGAGGAACGGATGGTCGCCTCGGGCGACGTCACCCTTGCCGGCACGTTGACGCTGCCGGACATAGGCACTGACACGGCCGTCCTGATGATCCACGGCTCCGGGCCGCTCGATCGCGACGAGAACATGCCCGGCCAGGCGCTCAACGTTTTCAACGCGTTTGCTGCCGATCTGGCGGAGCGCGGCGTCGCCGCCTTCCGCTATGACAAGCGCGGCTGCGGCGCGAGCGGCGGCGACTTCGCCACCGCCGGCATCGCCGAGCTGACCGACGATGCCGAGGCGGCGCTGACGGCGTTGCGCGACGGCAGCCTCGGGAGGTTCGGCCGCATCTTCCTCCTCGGTCATTCGGAGGGGACGATCATCGCCGCCGACATCGCCGGCCGCGATGACGAACTCGCCGGGCTGGTGCTGCTCAGCCCGTTCTTCCAGCCGATCGAATCGATACTTCGCGCCCAGGCGGTCGAACTGAAGCGCGCTCTCGAAGCCGCACCCGGCGTTGGCGGCCGGATCACGCGCTTCTTTGCCCGGCTCGGCAGCGATCCGATCGCCGAGCAGGACAAGTTGATTGCCCGGCTCAAGGAGACTGATGAGGCCAGCTTCACGGTCAAGGGCCAGCAGGTGCCGGCCAAGCAACTCCGCGAGCTCATGGCGCTCGATCCACCGGCGATCTATGCCCGGGTGACGGTTCCGACCCTGGTGCTTGGCGGCAGCAAGGATCTGCAGTGCGACCCCGACGACGTTGCTCGCATCGCCGAGACGATCGGCCCCGCGGCGCGGCCGGTGGTTGTACCGGACCTCACGCATATTCTGCGCACCGATGACGGCGATCACACCCTGCTCTCCTACGCGCGCCTGCTCGACCGGGCGGTCGACAGGGCGGTGCTTATGACGGTCGGCGGATTCGTCACTCCACCTCCGGCTGATTGACGGGCGATGGCGTTTGTTCCTACTTTGTTCTTGTTGGACAGGAGATGCGGCGGGATGAGCAAGGAACTTAGGAGCAGGCTGGAGGTGGTGATTTCGGTAGCACTGGCGGTGGTGCCGCGGCGCGTCCGACGGGGCTATGTCGATAAGCTGGCGCTGACCTCGGACCCCGCGCGCCAGGAGATTGCCGCAGAAATCGCGGCCGCGGTGGCGACGGCCTTCGAGGTCAAGGAGAAGCCGCCGCAGATCGGTCACGGCTGAGGCGAGCGGCGCCGGCACTGCGGCGTTTCACCGCCTCGGCCGGCCGTTAAGGCTGGGTGCTGGCGGCCTCGACCAGCCGGAGCGCGGACGCCGACCGTGCAGCCTGGTCGTTTGTCGCAGCAATGATCGACTCTTCGGCCTCGAGACTGAGTGTGACGTTGGTGAGCGCGACGGAGTAGGTAGCCGCCGCATCGGAGAGCAGGGCGCCGCCGCCGCTCTCGAACACGACAGTCTCCGCGGCGCCATCGTAGCGGTAGGAGCCGGCGCTCCGCGCCAGTGCCGACAGCGCCTCGGCGACGGCAAGCAGGCGTGCCTCGATCTGGTTCAGCCGCTCGATGGCGGCAAGGTAGTGATCGTCCACCTCGGCGATCGCGGCGTCGACGAAGGTGAGACGCGCCGAATCGGGAAGCGTGGTGTCGATCTCCGGGATCGCGTCGATCTCGGCATCGAAGAGCGCCTCGACGGTCTCGCGCGCGTCCTCGATCCCGGCGATGCTATTGTCAACCGCCTCGGCGGTTGTCGCGAGGGCTTCGGCGTCCTCGGCTTCGGGGCCGGTGATCACCTCGAGGAAGGCCGGATCCCACAGACCGGCGATGACGGCGTCGACCTCGGCGTCGGTTTCCTCGCGAAGCGTCAAAGCCTCACGCACCAGCGCGCCGGTGTCGGTCTCGGTCTCCGCCAGGACAGTGAGGACGTCGGACTCGCCGGCCTCTTCGATCGCGGCCGCGAGTTGGTCTGCGTCGGCCGTGGCCGAGAGCTGCGGCCACGAAAACGCTACCAGGCCGATTGCGGCGAGCAAGAAGATGAGGTCGAGCCGGCCCGGACGGCGCTTCGTGGAGACTGCGATCAGCACCATCAGCAGCGCCAGCACGCCGACGATCGCCGCGCCGCGGAACAGCACCGTGACGAAGCCCGACCACGACGGAAAGGCGTAGATCGTCACCCCCAGAATGACCCCGATCAACAGCGCCAGCGCGATGCGGGTTGTCCAGCCCAGCCTCATCCCTTCGCCCCTCCCAGGTGCAGTCCTCGAGCCTTCTACGCGCTTCGGTGCTTGCGGCAAGCGCAGTCGCCGGCATGCTTCGCGATCACGGAGTGGCGCGCCAGAAATCGAGGACGAAGAAGATCGCCTGGCCGACGCCGAAGATGACCGCCATGCCGGCCGTTTCGGGGCCGGGCAGGAGGAAGGCGGTGACGACGACGATGATAAAAAGCGAGGCGGCATGCGCGATGAAGAGCCGCATGCGCTGTCCGGTCGACGGCGAGAACAGCCTGAGACCGATGCGAATCACCGGCGTCAGCGCGAACCAGGCAAGGAACAGAACGGCTGGGGTCGGAAAGACCATGAGCGATTGCCTCCTCTGTCGATCCGTCACAATAACGCAGAACGTACCGACTTGCCGACCGCCGCTCAGGTCGCAGGACTTCACCGTTTCGATCGGTGCCCCACAGGAGAACCACCGGTTCAGTCCGCCGCAGGTTGACCGTGCGCGCGGATCGGGCAGATTTGTCGAAATAGAGGCTGGCGTATTGCACTCGGGACGCAGGCCGCACCGGAACCAACGTCGCTCTGCAGTTCTGTTCAGCCGGCAAAAAATGAAAAGCGCCGGGCGGGTGAATCGCGCCGGCGCCTTTCTCGTCCGTTCCGCCCTGCCGTTCGGCAAGTTGTGCGGAACTGTCGCCCGCAGGAGGGTGTCCCGATTTGGCGACCGGCTGAGCCGTTCGGACGCCGCAGCGGGCCTGCGGATTGGTTTCGGTTGTGAACTGATTTTGCCGCCCTTGTCGACCACCCGCGAGGACGCCAGCTGGCGTTTTTCCCCCGCCCCCGCCGTTCATGGCGATCGTGACGGTCCAGTCGGGGTCAATTGTTGCTTCACGGCAACGGTTTGGCGGGTGAGGCGAACGCTCCTGAGAGGCGGCTCAGGCGGCCTCGCCCGTCTGAAGAGCCGCGATCACTTCGGCCTCGAAGGCGCCTGGACGGGCGGCCAAGGCGGCCAGAGCCACACCATCCCAGCGCCGCGCTATTTCGCCGCCCGTGAGGAAGAGCGCTTCGGTGCAGAGCGTCGGGACGATCTCGACAATGTGGGTGCAGACGAGAATGCCGTGGCGGCCTGACGCGGCGAGACGGCGGAACAGTTGCTTCACGTTGTAAGCGGTCACCGGGTCGAGGCCGTTGAGCGACTCGTCGAAGATGAGGAGTGGCGGCGCGCCGAGGAGAGCAGCGGCGATCGCGATCTTCATCCGCGTGCCGAGAGAGAAGGTGGCTATCGGACCGTCTATCCAGCGGTCGAGCGCGAGGAGGGCGATCGCATCCTCGCCCCCTGGCCAGGCGTCCGCCGCGCACCCGCGGATCGAGGCGACGAGCTCGAGATACTGTCGTCCGGTCAGCGGCAGCGGTACCTCATTCAGGTCGACGGCCAGCCCGAAGCGCGCCTTGGCCCGCTCAGGCGCTGCCGCCAAATCGACCCCGTCGATACGGACTTCTCCGGCTAAGGGCGGAAGCTGGCCGGTGAGCACCTTGAGGAGGGTCGACTTTCCGGCGCCGTTGGCTCCGAGGACGCCGACGATCTCGCCGCGCCGGAGGGTGATGTCGACACCCCGAAGGACGCGGCCCGATCCGTAGCCGGCAACGATTCCTGCGGCGTCCACGAGGAGGTCGCCTGTGGTCTTATCCATGTCGATAGGCCTTTCGGGCACGGAACCAAAGGAAGACGACAAGGGCGGCCAGCGCGAACAGCACCGTCCTGCCGTATTCGAGCGTTTCGTACGCGGTGAGGCCGAGCGCGGCAAAGAAGGCCAGCGCTGCCAAACGCCGCGAATGGGCGAAGAACGCCGCGAACGCCGTGTAGATGCCGTTCAGCACAAGGAGCCCGGCGCCACCGGTGAGCGGAACGGTCGCCATCGACGGATCGGCCGCGTAGGCCGGCGCGGCGAGGGCGGAGAAGAAGACGAGCGAGAGCAGCAGCGGCAGCCGGGCGAGGCCTCGAACCGCCCGGCCGAAGGTGAGCGCCGAGGCCCGCAGCACCGGCGACAGCAGCGGCCGACAGCTGAGCGTTGCCATGAAGATCGCGAGCCCGCCGATAACGCCGCCGGCGACCGCCGGGGTGGCGCTGCCATGGACGATGCTTGCAGTGGCAAGCAGCATTGCGGCCCCGCCAAGGAACAAGACGGCGAACACCCGCGACAATGTCGGCCGGATGCGGCCGCCGACATGACCGGCGGCCCAGCTGCCGAGCCAACGCGGCGTTCGCGCATCGACCAAGCGGATCGACCAGCCAGCGGCACCAGTTTCGATGGCCGAGCCGCCGTGCGTGTGCGGCGATTGCCGCAGACGGAGCACTGCCATCGCGCCAAGGCTGCAGATGGCGACGACGGTCGCCCCGAACCCCCAGGCGAGCGGCGCGGTCTGCTTCGCCGCCGCCGATATGGCTGCGACCAACGCGCCGTCGACGATGGCGACCGGCAGACCGAGCGCAAGCGTGGCAACCAGCGCCATCCGACGCCGGTCGCGCTCCGACAGCGGAAGCGCCTTGAGGAAGGGCGCATGGGCACGCGACTGCGCGAGCGTCGCCAGCGACCATCCGGCCGCCGCGCCGGCCAACGCCATCGCTAGCGGAAGGGCGGTCCACCACAGCCAATCTGTCGCGAGCAGTTGCTCGGAGCGTCCGTCGACACGGACGATTACGATGCCGATTGCGTAGGCGATCAACGCACCGCCGCCGATGAACACCCAGGCGAGATCGCCGGGCCGGGCGTTGCGGATCGACGCGCGCAGTTCGGCGACAAGGTAGCGAAGAACGAGGGTACGTTCTGGCGCAGCGCGCACTAGAGCGCCCCGGCGAGGACCGCCCGCATGGCCCAGCTTCGTTCGGGCTCCGGCAGGGTGTCGAAAGCGTCGATGACAACCAGCGACAGGCTGCAGAGATCGGCTGCGGAGATATCGTCGAGATCGTTGGCCGCCTCGATGCGGGCGATCAAAGGGGTGTCTTCAAGCAGTGCAAGCGCGGCCACCTCGAGAGCCGCCTCCCCGTCGTCAAGCTCGCTGTTGGTGAACCTCACCGCGGGCGCCTCGGCGCCGAGTTCGGCGGCCACGGCGCGCTCATAAAGCGAGAGCAATTCGCGAAGATCCTCCGGCGCCATAGTCGAATAGGCGAGAAGATCGACGGCCGCATACTCGCTTGGCGAAAGCGACGGGTCGGCCAGCGAGACGCAGAGGTCTGGATCCGTTTCAATAAGCAAATCAATGGTGTAGCGGGTGAAGTCGAGATATCGCTGCTGGTCAGCCAGCGGGAGTCGGAGGACGCCGTCGATAGCGATCTCGGCGCCGAAGAGGAGACCGTCCTCGAAGGAAT
>CAZSXA010000150.1:0-5858 GCA_964611195.1 uncultured Bauldia sp. | reverse complement strand
GATCGAGGCCGCGATCTCCTGAACAGTCCCGTGCGGCAACCCGCAAAACACCGCGTCGACGGCAGACCAGTCGGCTTCCTCGACGGTCACGAGATCCGGCAACTCGGCGAAGGCGAAATGTGGAAACACCTCCGCCATCGGCTTGCCGGCGTGGCTCAACGCCGTCAGCAGCGCGATCTCCACTTGCGGATGGCGGTAGGCGAGCCGCACCAGGTCGGCGCCGGTGTAGCCGGACGCGCCGAGGACGCCCACCCGAATTGGTTTCGTCATGGTCTTTCGATCCCGCTTGGCCGGCTCACGGCCGGCGCATCATACAAAAAGGGCGGACCGATTGGCCCGCCCTTGCAGTTTGTTTCCAGCGCCTTGTGACTAGCGCTTGGAGAACTGGAAGCTGCGGCGAGCCTTGCGGCGGCCATACTTCTTTCGCTCGACGGTTCGCGCATCGCGCGTCAGGAAGCCGCCCTTCTTGAGGATCGAGCGAAGCTCGGGCTCGTAACGGGTAAGCGCCTGCGACAGGCCGTGGCGGAGCGCGCCGGCCTGGCCGGAGAGCCCGCCGCCGGACACCGTGGCGCGAACGTCGTACTGGCCGGTCCGGTTGGAGGCGACGATCGGCTGCTGGACGATCATCTGCAAAACCGGCCGCGCGAAATACTCGGTGAAGTCCTTGTCGTTGACGAGGATCCGGCCCGAACCCGGCGACACCCAGACGCGTGCGATGGCGTCCTTCCGCTTGCCGGTGGCATAGGCGCGACCCTGCGCGTCGAGCTTCTGCTCATAGACGGGCGCGGCCGGCGTCTCGGGAGTCGTCTCGCCAAGGTCCTGAAGGGATTGGAGTTCGGCCATGGACTAGAAGACCCTCACATTCTTGGGGTTGAGCGCGGCGACGTCGAGCGGCGTCGGCTGCTGCGCCTCATGCGGATGCGCTCCGCCGGCATAAACGCGGAGATTCTTGAGCTGCTGGCGGGCGAGAGGGCCTTCGGGGAGCATCCGCTCGACGGCCTTCTCGATAACCCGCTCCGGGAACCGACCTTCCAGAACCTTGTCGGCCCGGCGCTCCTTGATGCCACCGGGATAACCCGTGTGCCGGTAGTAGCGCTTCTGCTCGAGCTTCTTGCCGGTGAACACGACCTTCTCGGCATTGATGACGATGACGTTGTCGCCGCAATCGACATGGGGTGTGAAGGTCGGCTTGTGCTTGCCGCGCAGCCGTTTGGCGATGAGCGAGGCGAGGCGCCCGACGATCAGACCGTCGGCGTCGATCACCACCCACTGCTTCTCGACATCCGCGGGCTTGGCGGAATAGGTCTTGGACGTGGTCACGGTTGATTGTTCCATCTTGCCGCGTCGGTCGCGGCATTCGTGTTGGTGGGCGGTGTATAGTGGTCCGGCACGAACGGGTCAACACACTTGGTCCGGTCGGCACGCAATGATTTCAACAAGATAGGAAATCGGTATTATAATACCGTCAAGACATGGCGTTACCGACGGGCTATCCTGACGACGACCACATTCGCGACGTCCTCGCCTCGGTGAAGACGATCGCGGTCGTCGGCGCGAGCCCGAAGCCGGAGCGGCCGAGCAACGGCGTGCTGCGGTTTCTCCTTGCCGCCGGCTATCGCGCGATCCCGGTCAATCCGGGCCAAGCGGGAAAGGAGATCGCGGGGCAGCTTGTTTACGCCAGGCTCGCCGACATTCCCGAGCCGATCGACATGGTCGATGTGTTTCGGCGCTCCGACGCGCTCCCCGATCTCGTCGAGGAGACGCTGGCGCTCGACCCGCGGCCGATCGCCTTCTGGACGCAGCTCGACATCGTCAATCCGCAAGCGACCGACCGCGCCGAAGCGGCGGGCATGAAGGTCGTCGTCGACCGTTGCCCGGCGATAGAGTATCCGCGGTTGTTTCGCCGTGTGCCGCGGCCGCACTAGTCAGAAGCGCTCGCCAAAGAGGCGATAGACCCAAAACGGTTCGGCGGTGGCGATGACCGCGTTGAGGCGCGCAGGGGAAAGCCCCGTCACCCGCCGTACTTCGCGTCCCATATGAGACTGGTCGGCGAAGCCGTGATCGGCGGCGATGTCGGCAAGACGGCGTTCCGGCGACTGGAGATAGCGTTCGTAGAGAGCTTCGACATTGGCGAAGCCGTCGAGGCTTCGGCGCGTGGCGCCGGTCAAGGACTTGATCCGCCTCTGAGCCTGGCGCGCACTCTGGCCGAACCGCGAAACCACCGCCCGCCGAGCGACCGACCGCGTCCAATCCTGCAGCCGATGGGATGCGGGAAAGCCTGCCGGCCTTACCGCTGCCCAAACCGGCTCAAGCGCGTCCTGCAGCCCGTCAAACCGTGACTGCGCATCGCCGGGACTCCCGAACACGCTTTCCAACAGAGTTGCCATCCTGCCATCGACCGCCAGCCTTGCGGCGATGCTTTGGTCGAAGATGGCCTCCACCGAGCGACCCGTGAGCAATTGCCATGCGTCCGGGTAGAAGCCGACCGTCATTGCGAACACTGGTCCGGGGTTCCAGCTGAGCATCGGGCGCGATTGCGGCCCTGAGATGCTGAACCTCGGCAGTCTTCCGAGAGCTGACGAACCCGGCGGCCAGCCATCGACAATGAGACGGCTTTCGCCTTCGAAGAACCATGACACGGCGCACAGCGGCGAAGCCGGGAAGAAGTTGTAGCGATCCGCCTCCGACAGCGACTTGCTACGGGTGTCACGAATGATGGCGGCGAAGATGCAGCCGGCCAGCGAGAACCGCGGCGCGATGAGCCTCGCGAGGGTGTCGGTGTCGTCTCGATAGCTGTCGGTCAACGCGAAACGCCCGTTCTCTTCTGCTCGCCCGGCAGGCCAACACGACGTCGCAATCGTTCTATATCCGGTCGGCGTCAGCGGTGAGGATCGGCCCTTCGAAACCGAAGGGGACCAACTATTTGCCACGCCTGAAACTGCGGGGAAAACCCCGACACATCGCCCGCTCGCTGGCTGTGTTGAATGCGACTGCGATAGCCACCATCTGGCGGCGGATGGTCGGGAAACCATTGGTGCCAAGCTGGTCGGCGAACTTCGAGATCGGCGTCCGGTTCTGGCGCCACCAGTTCGAGCATGCGATGGCGATGGCCGATCCCGTCGAGGCCCGGGCTTATTTCGATAGCGTCCAGACTGAAACCGACGAAGCCTTCGATGTTGTCGTTGAACCGACGAGGGACGTTGAACCGATCGGCGACTGGTATCGGCCGCGAGCGGTCCGGCGCCGATCCATACTGCTACACTTTCATGGTGGCGGTTATTCCTTTCATGCCGGCATCAGCCGGCGTTTCGCTGAACTTCTCGCGCACGCCCTGGGCACGGAGGTCTTTGTCCCCGACTATCGCCTGACGCCGGAGAACCCATACCCGGCACAGTTGGAGGACGGGCTTGCTGCCTATCGCTCCCTGCTCGACAGTGGTATCGATCCCGCCAGGATCGTGGTCACCGGCGACTCCGCAGGTGGACACTTGGCGCTAATGCTTCTTGTCGCGCTGAACGTGGCCGGTCTGCCGCAGCCTTCAATTGCCATCGGCATGAGCGCCTGGACCGACATCGGTGCGCGCGGCGCCAGCCTTTTCGGCCATGACCGATTCGACCTTGTGCAGGGCCACATGGCAGTGGAGTTCGGCCGCCGGCTGCGCGCCGGCTCCGACCTCTCCGAGGCGTCTCTCGCGCCAATCGGTCAGGACTACGCCGATACTGCGCCGATCTACCTGCAGGGCGGCGGCAGGGAGATCATGATCGACATGATCCGGGACTTCGCTCAACTTGTCCGCAGTCAGGGCGGTCGTGTCATGCTCGACGTCTGGGAAGACATGCCGCACAATTTTCAGGCCCACGGCTCTACAATCCGCGAAAGTCATGAGGCATTGAAGCGGATCGGCGAGATGATCGATGAGTTCGCCGGACCCACGAGCAGAGTGTTTCGGTCCTCGTCGGCGACCGAGCTGAATTCGGACGATGCCGGCATGTAATGGCCGAGGCCCGACTCGCGCCGCCAAGACGCCATATTGCAGGGTAGGGTATTCCGGTGGCATCGGGTCCTTTAGGGTTTCGTTGACCATAACGGCGCATCCTGAACGGCTAGCAGAACCCGTTGGGCCTTCCGACAGAGACGACAAGAATGAGCGAGTTCCACCGCATTCGGCGCCTTCCGCCCTACGTATTCGAGCAGGTCAATCGCCTGAAGGCGAGCGCCCGCGCGGCCGGCGCCGACATCATCGACCTCGGCATGGGCAATCCGGACCAGCCGACGCCGCCGCACATCGTCGAGAAGCTGATCGAAACCGCCAAGAAGCCGGATACGCATGGCTACTCCGCCTCGCGCGGCATCAAGGGTCTCCGAAGGGCGCAGGCCGCCTATTACGACCGTCGCTTCGGCGTGAAGCTCGACCCCGACAGCCAGGTCGTCGTGACGCTCGGTTCGAAGGAAGGCTTCGCCAATTTTGCCCAGGCGATCACCGCGCCGGGCGACATCGTGCTCTGCCCGAACCCCAGCTACCCGATCCACGCCTTCGGCTTCCTGATGGCGGGCGGCACGATCCGCTTCCTCCCGGCCGAGCCGGGCGAGGAGTATTTCCGCGCGCTCGAACGCGCCGTCCTGCACTCGATCCCGAAGCCGATCGCAGTCGTCGTCTGCTATCCGTCGAATCCGACGGCTCATGTCGCCGATCTCGATTTCTACCGTGATCTCGTGGCGTTCGCGCGCCGCAACGAACTCATCGTCCTGTCCGATCTCGCTTATGCCGAGATCTATTTCGACGAGCCGCCGCCCTCGCTGCTGCAGGTGCCGGGCGCCTTCGACGTCGCGGTGGAGTTCACGTCGATGTCGAAGACGTTCTCGATGGCCGGCTGGCGCATCGGCTTCGCCGTCGGCAACGAACGGCTCATCTCCGCGCTGTCGCGGGTGAAGTCCTACCTCGACTACGGCGCCTTCACGCCGATACAGGTGGCAGCCGCCGCCGCACTCAACGGCCCGCAGGACTGCATCGCCGAGACCCGCGAGGTCTATCGCCGGCGCCGCGATGCGCTGGTCGATTCATTCGGTCGCGCCGGCTGGGAGATCCCGGAGCCGAAGGCCTCGATGTTCGCCTGGGCGCCGATACCCGAGCCGTTCCGCCGGCTGGGTTCGGTCGAATTTGCCAAGCTGCTGATCGAAAAGGCCGACCTCGCCGTCGCGCCCGGCATCGGCTTCGGCGAATATGGCGACGACTATGTCCGGATCGCCCTTGTCGAGAACGAGCAGCGCATCCGTCAGGCCGGGCGCAATCTCCGCCGTTTTCTTGAAAGCGCCGACAAAACGTTGCACAACGTCGTGCCGATGGCCGGCGCTCGCCGCTAGCCGCGGATAAGCCAGGCGGAACAAGCACATGCCCGACGCGTTGCGCTTGGGCCTTGCCGGGCTCGGCACGGTCGGCGCTTCCCTGTTGCGAATTCTGGACGAGCACGGCGACGACATCGCCGAGCGCTGCGGGCGTCGTATCGTTGTCTCCGGCGTATCCGCGCGCGACCGCAACAAGGACCGCGGCGTCGACCTGAGTGCTTGGCGCTGGTTCGATGACCCGCGAGAGCTTGCCGCGAGCCCCGATATCGACGTCTTCGTCGAGCTTATCGGCGGCGCCGACGGTGCTGCAGCGGAAGCGGTGAGGGCGGCACTCGGCGCCGGCAAGCACGTCGTCACCGCCAACAAGGCGCTGCTCGCCGCCGATGGTCAGGCTCTCGCTCGCCTCGCCGAGGAGAACGGCGTCAGCCTCAACTACGAGGCCGCCGCGGCCGCCGCGATCCCGATCGTCAAGGCGCTGCGCGGATGCTGCACGACGGCGTGCGTGCCGACGCATA
>CAZSXA010000149.1:0-5878 GCA_964611195.1 uncultured Bauldia sp. | reverse complement strand
ATGGCGCGAGAACGCCTCGGCGACGCCGATGCGTTCCGGCTCGGCAAACGGGTCGGTCGCAACGCCGCGATGGGTGAGGGCGTCCGCCCCGCAATAGGTTGCCGCGAGCCGTGCGATCGCCACCGCATCCTGCATCGCGCGGTCGAGGGTGGCGTCGGTCCGGTACCATTCCAGCATCGTGAATTCCGGCACATTGATCGGCGAGCGCTCGCGGTTCCGAAACACCTTGGCGAACTCGAAGATTCGGGTCTCCCCCGCCCCCAGCAGCTTCTTGGCGGCGAATTCGGGCGAGGTGCGCAGATAGCGCGGCCACTCGGCCTCGCCGTCGGAAAGACCGGTGCGCAGCGCATGGAGGTGCACTTCGTTTCCCGGCGAGACCTGCAAGGCCGCCGTGTCCACCTCGACGAAGCCTTCGCCCGCGAACCACTCGCGCAGGCCCGTTTGTGCGCGCCCCCGGGAAAGGAGCCGCGCCCGGCGCGCCTTGTGGTGTTCCGCATTCCACCAGCGTTCCGAGGTCATCGCCGGGTTTCCTCAGGACGGCTGGATATTTGCGCGCATGTCGTTATGTTCCGCGGCCACTCTTCAGCTTCCCAAGGGCTTACCACCGTGGCCAAAGTCATCGCCAGCAACGTCCGCAAGGGCAATATCCTCGACGTCGACGGCCAGCTCTACGTCGTCCTGTCGGCCGAGAGCTTCTTCCCCGGCAAGGGGACGCCGACGACGCAGATCGACATGCGCCGCATTTCGGACGGGACCAAGGTCTCGCAGCGCTACAAGACCACCGAGCAGGTCGAGCGCGCCTTCGTCGAGGATGTCGACTTCACCTACCTTTACGAGGACTCCGACGGCAGCCAGGTCTTCATGAATCCCGAGAGCTTCGATCAGGTTCAGGTGCCGGCCGACATGCTGGCCGATCAGGCAGCGTACCTCCAGGAGGGGATGACGGTGAAGCTCTCGATCCATGAGGGTGTGCCGGTCTCGGCCGAACTGCCGCAGAAAGTGGTGCTCGAAGTCGTCGACACCGAGCCGACGGTGAAGGGCCAGACGGCCTCGTCATCCTACAAGCCGGCGACGCTTTCCAACGGCGTGAAAACGATGGTGCCGCCGCATATCACCGCCGGGACGAGGATCGTCGTCGCGACCGCCGACGGCTCCTATTCGGAGCGCGCAAAGGACTAGGCGGCGCCGGCTGCCGGCTGGTCACCGCGGCACGGGATCGTCTGCTCGATCGACATCGCCAGCGGCTTGGTCCAGCCGTTCACGATCGGCATCGAAGGTCAAACGTTCCATCGCCCGTGCCATCGTGCTGCGAAGCTGTTTGGTGGCCGATCGGCGGAAGGCCTCGTTGCCGGCCGCTTGCAGCGAGCGCAGCGCCTCCACCATCGCGATCTGGACCTCGACATGACCGGCTCCGTCGCGCGACGGCGGGAAGAAGGCCTCCTGAAAGAAATCGTCGGTGCGGAGCCGCGGCACGAAGACCTTCGGGTAGACGATCTCGGCACGCTCGTCGCGGTCGAGCCACAGCCTCAGAAGCCGGACCAGCCGTCCCACCACGTTGATCGCAGTGCCGGGATCGTTGATCCCCGGGGAAAGCGCCCGCGAGGCGATCTCCGCCATGACCGCAATTCCGAACCGCGGATCCTGATCGAAGGTCCGTTCGTTGCCGATTGCGAAGACGCTTTCGAGCTCCGCACGCGCTTCAATGATGCGTTCGTCGGCCTCGCCTTTCACCCAGAGGATCGGCGAGGAGGGGCTGACGAACGCGCCCGGGAGCACCACGACGTAGATCTCGCCGAGCGTCTCGGCCAGCTGCGACAGCTGTCCGACGTCGATGTTCTGGATGTATCCGGTCCGGCTCGGATAGACGGGCGTCACGTCGGGCAGGTCCTCGACCTTCCGGTCAAGCGGCGCCGCCCCGAATGTGGGGTTCTGCGCCCGGTCGCGGATTGCCGCGGCCGCCGCCTCTTCGACGCGGTCCGAAATGGTGCTGACGTGGCCGAGCGAGGAGAGGTAGTCGATCCACCGAAGGAGCGCGGCCACCACCAGCCCGATGACACCGATCGTCACGACGAACAGGACGAATCGACCCTCGTCGCCATAGGCGTTGGTGGTGAGGGCGGCGATTCCGACGAGGCTGAACAGGAATGTGCCGATGAACACCGCCAGGACGTTCTGCGAGATCGGGTCTTCGACGAGCAGCTTCGCGGCGCGCGGCGTCACGTTGGCGGTCGCCGCATTGTGCGCCGACACCAGCACCGACAGCGAGAAGGTGGTGACCACCAGCATGCTGGAAGCGAGGATTTCCAGGATGCGCTCGACCGCGCGCGCACCCAGTTCGGTCGAGAGGTCGTCCGGGATTATGCCGTCGACGAGGGTGGCAAGCAGCGCCGTCGCCACCCCAAGCGCTGCAAGCAGCGAGGCGCGGAACCAGAGTTTCCGGGTGAGGAGTTGCAGAACCCAGCGCCAGCTAGCCAAGGATCGATTGCCTCTCGCGGGATGCCGGCGCGAACTCCAGCGCCTTCAAGGCGTTAGCTCGCCACGGCGATCGATTGGCGTCAAGCCGTCCGCTCACGGCCGCCGCCCGGTAAGGGGCCGACGGCCCGGAGCGTTCGCGCGCGGCCGACGCGCCGCGGAATGCCGGATCGCGCCCGCCTGCTCCCCATGCGAAACGTTGACGCCCGGGGGGCCGATGTCTAAGTGAAGCCTCTCCACCAGCGCGCGATCGCTGGCTCGGCGACCCGGCGCATCAAGCCGGCTGGCGTTGCTGGGGGATAGTTTAACGGTAGAACAGCGGACTCTGACTCCGTCAGTCCAGGTTCGAATCCTGGTCCCCCAGCCAGTCGCGCCTCGCCCTAACCCGGCAGTTCGCGGCGGATCGGCTTCCCGGTCGACGTCCGCGGGATCCGGTCCAGCACGAAGATCTTCCGTGGCCCGAGAACCCCGAGCGCTCGGGTGCAGTGAGCAAGAAGCCGTCGCGGATCGTCATCTGCTGCATCCGGCCGAAGAACGACGGCGGCCACCGGAATGTCGCCATGCACTCGCGAGCGGATAGGGTAGGCGACCGCCTCGGCGACATCGGGAAGGGCGCTGAGCGTGTCCTCGATCGCGCTCGGGAACACCTTGATGCCGTTCATCATCATCACGTCGTCTGATCGTCCGTGATAGATCAGCGGCCCGCCTTCGGGGCGTGAGAGCAGGTCGCGGGGCTTGAACCACTCGCCCACGAAATTCGTCGAGGGGTCCGGCGCCCCGAGATAGGCTTGCGGTGAAAACGGCTTGTAGACAAGCGCCTCGCCGACCTCGCCGGGCGCAACAGGATTGCCGTCGGCGTCGACCAGCCTGACCTCGACGCTCTCGGTCGGATCGCCGACGCCTTCGGGATAGGCCTCGTGTTGATCGGGCGTCGCCATCGAGATGTAGCCGACTTCGCTCGTGGCGTAGCTGACCCAGAGATTGTCGGTGATCGCCCGCGTTGCCTTTCGGAGTGCGCCCGGCACACGCGACCCGCCCACCAGGATGCCGACTTCGGGCGGGAGCGGGGACGGCCAAGGGAGCCGGACCAGCCCCTCCAGCCGCTGCGTTCCCATGTGGATCTCGGAAATTCGTTCCGCCCTCGACAAGGCCGAGATGCTGTCCGGCGTGAGCCGGTCGAGGAACAGCGCAGTCCGCCCGGCGAGCACTGACAGGATGCGATAGAGCCGCGTCGAATCGTACTGAATCGATACGGTGCGCAGCACGCCCTCCTGCTTCGGATCGCGACGTTGGCGCTCGGCAACGGAGCTGAGCCTTCCCGCCGCGACGCCAAAGACCTTCGGGATACCGGTCGAGCCGGACGTTGACCGGAAGATGGCGTCGTCCTCCACGCGGAACGGGGTCGACGCGGATTGCGCTCGACCTCGCCAAAGCCGCTCGAATGGCGGGGCCAACGGGGCGAGGCCGTCCGGCACGTCCCGCGCGCCAGCGACGATCGCGGTGTCGGCGCGTGTCGTCGCTGCAATGGCACGCTGATTCTGCGGCGGCTCATGCGCCGGCAGGTTGACCTGTGGTGCGCCGAGCCAAAGGAGGGCAAGCGAGATCAATAGGTGGTTCGCCTCGTCGTCGATCGCCACGCCGACGACGCTGCCGGATGCAACGCCGTGGCGGCTGAGCCAGGCGGCGGCGTTCTCGGCAGCATCGATGAGGTCGGCGAAGGAGACGCGGCGATCGGGCCAGACGAGTGCGGCACCATCCGGGTCATCGTTCGCCCTGCCACGCATGATCTCGGCGAAGTCGACGGTCATTTCTGCGAAGGGCCCGGCTCGTACGTTTGCCACCGATCGGGAGGGGTGGCTGATTTCCCCAACACGTCGGCGAGAAAGGTCGGCAGGGTGCCTTCCTGCAGGAGGTTGGCAGCGGCATTGTGCGTGGCACAGGCAGCAACGGGCAACAGGTCCCCCGTTCCGGTCATGCGGCGCATGAAGGCCGCCGAAGCGGCGTCGGCTTCATTGCCGGCGCAGTAGGCGAACGAAAGCCGCGGAAACTGCGTGATCGCGGCCAGGACGTCCGCCGCCTTGCTCGGCCGTCCCTCCGCCGTCCCTCCCGCTGTCCCCGACACGGAGACGCCGGCGTCGGCACCGATCACGCATGCCGCGACAATGGCGGGCAACCCGCCGGAACTGTTGCCGATCACCGAGACGCCGCCATAGGCATCCAGGTCGGACACGCTCCGAACGACTTCCGTGATCGCATGGATGCCGGGAGCGTCCTCATTCCAACCGTCGAGATAGGAACGGGTTTGGTCCGGACGCGTCACCAGGAAGACGTCCCATTCGGACTCCATGCATTGCAGGAAGACGGCGATCGGCATACCGAGCCGCCGCGCAGCGCCGGGAAACGCAATCAGCGCGCGCTTCCCGTCTCGGTCATGATGCGGGCAGCGGTAGACGATGACATTGCGATGGAGCCGGCTTCGTTCGAACGGCTTTGGTCGCTTCATGAGGGTCGGACTCATCCCCCTCAGCCGTTTCAGCCAGCGCCGCGTGCGCTCGTTCCGGAACTCTCGTGCCGCGCTGCGGATTGCCGCGATCTCGGCGGGGGCGAACCGGTTCTCGATGAGGATGTGAAGTCGGTTGAGTTCGTTCTCCGTGCGGCACGCACGCGCTAGCCGGAGATAGTCGATCAAGGCCGGTTACCGTCATTGCCGAGCCAGCCGGCGACATCCGAGAGCAACGCCATTTCGGTGACCATTACAGGGGTCAGCTCTCGGCCGGTATTGAGTTCGACAGAGATGCAGAACTCCATCCAGGCGAGGCTGTCGAAGCCGAGACGCTCGAGCGGCAATTCGAGTTCGCCGTTCGTCAGCCGCGCATCGAGTTCCGCCGGCAGCGAGTGCCCGAAACAACCGGCTTCGAGCGCCTGACGGAGCGTGGTCATCACGTCGGCCGTCATGTCGGTTCGGCCTCGCTCATACCGAGGTGATCGCGAAGGGCGGCGATGATCTCGGCACCGCGATCGGTCGGGAGGGCGTGTCTGTCGAGCGATCTCAGTCCATCACGGGCCGCCGTCGCATTGCGCACCCGATGTGCTTCCGCCGCGACGGCCTCCTCCTCACCGAGCCGGCCGCTCGCCAGCAGGCGCCGCATAGCCTCCTCGACGCGCGCCGTAACGAAACAGGCGTGGAAAATTCCGTCGATCGGCCGTGGGTCGGAACGGAGCGGCGAATCGTACCTCTCCGACGGGTCGTTGCGTGTGAGCGCTGTCCCCTCGACCAGACCGAACAACAGGAGGTGACTTGCCTCGTGGACGAGCAGGTCGACCATCGCGATAGGGCTTCGCTCCGTCGCGGCATTGAAGAGAGCCCCGCCCCAGAAGAAGAACGTCGACGCGCCGTTGAAGCCGT
>CAZSXA010000148.1:0-5898 GCA_964611195.1 uncultured Bauldia sp. | reverse complement strand
CGAGGACATCCGCGGTGTTGCAACCAGCAAGGGCACGCTCGACCTGCTGATGGAGATGGGCTGGGTACGGATATCCGGCCGTCGCCAAGTCCCCGGCCGACCGGTGACATTCGGCACCACGTCGGCGTTCCTGGAGCATTTCAGCCTCGACCGGTTATCCGATCTTCCCGGCGTCGAGGAGCTATCGGCGACGGGCCTGCTTTCGATGTCTCCCGGGGCCGACGCCACGGAAGCGGAGCCCGCCGAGGAGGAGGACATCGACGAAGCGGAGCCGGAAGAGACCGAAGACCATGATTTCGATGGCTCGGACGGTTATATGGAGGCCGAGGCGCAAGACGACCGCGCGCCCGAGTAGATCGACCTCCGAGGCGTTCCGTATTGAATGACGCCACTCCGCAGAGTCCCGCCCGCGGCCTGACGTGGCGCCGCCGCACCAAGGCGAGCGCGACGATCGCCGCGCGCGTCGGCCTTGAAGGCATCGTCCACGAATTCGATGGGGTCCCCGCCATTCGCGGAGTCGATCTCGTCGTTGAGCCGGGCGAGATCGTCAGCCTTTTGGGAGAATCGGGCTGCGGCAAGACCACGCTGCTACGCATAACGGCCGGCCTCGAGCGCCAGACCGGCGGACGCGTGCTCCTCAACGATCGCGAGGTTGCCGGCCCCGGACATTTCCAGCCGCCGGAGAAGCGCCATGTCGGCCTGATGTTTCAGGACTACGCGCTGTTCCCGCAAATGACGATCCTCGCCAATGTCCGGTTCGGGCTCCGCGCGCTGTCGCGCGCCGATGCCGACAAGGAGGCGCTCCGCGTGCTCGGCCGTGTCGGGCTGGAGCGCTATGCCGACGAGTACCCGCACATTCTCTCAGGCGGCGAGCAGCAGCGCGTGGCGCTGGCGCGGGCGCTCGCACCGCGCCCGTCGGTGCTGCTGATGGACGAGCCGTTCTCCGGCCTCGATCGTCGCCTTCGCGAAAGCGTTCGCGAGGAGACGCTGACAATCCTTCGTGAGACGCGTGTCACCACCATCCTTGTCACGCACGATCCGGAGGAGGCGATGGAGCTCTCCGACCGCATTGCGCTGATGCGCCGCGGCGAGATCGTGCAGACCGGCTCGGCGGAAGAGATCTACCATCATCCGACGGACCTTCAGGCGGCGCGTTTCTTCTGCAATGTCAATGAGGTAGAGGGGATTGTTGAATCCGGGAGACTGGTTACGCCGCTAGGAAGCTTTGCGGTTTCAGGTTTCAACGATGGCTCGCCGGCCGTCGCCGCGATCCGACCGCAGGGAATCTCGCTCGAAGGCGGCCCCGGCAGCGCCGTTGGGCGGGTGCAGGGGCGGCATTTTCTCGGCGAGGTCGATTTGGTGGAACTTGCCGTCGAGGGAATCGACACTCCGGTTATGGCCAGAGTCCGTGCCCGGCCGACGCTTGCGGTAGGAACCGAGGTCCCGATCGCCATCGATCCCCATGACGTTCTCGTGTTTGCCATAAACAACGATTAGTCCTACATCTTCGAGGAAGTGCAGACGGCGCGACTCCGCGCTGTGACGCCGATAGTGGAGGTTACTATGGGACTTGGGAGCATCTGGCCGTGGCTGATTGTGCTGGCGGTTGTTCTGCTTCTGTTTGGCCGCGGTAAGGTGTCCGAACTGATGGGCGATGTCGCCAAAGGCGTGAAGAGCTTCAAGCGCGGCCTGGCCGACGACGAGGAAGACAACAATCGTCCGATCGAGCATGCGACCGCCGAGCCGGTGAACCGGCAGACGAGCCAGGAGCGCTCGAACGCCGGCTGAGGCTGGCGTCTGACGGTAATCGGCGCCGGCTTGCCGGTGCCCCGCACGGCGTTGGGCGGCGATGTTCGATCTTGGCCTGACTGAGATACTCTTTATCGCGGTGGTCGCGATCCTCGTGATCGCACCTAAGGACCTGCCGGGCGCGATGCGTACGGCGGGTCGGGCGATGCGCAACGTTCGGCGCATGACGACTGACTTCCAGCGCCAGCTCAACGATGCGCTCCGCGACGAGGAACTCGACAAGCTGGGCAAGGAGGTCTCAGATATCGGCCGCGACGTCTCCGCCGCCCGGAGGCAGACCGATGCCGAGCTTCGCCGCGGCGTCTACGACCGGCCGGCATCCGGTGCGACCCGCCCCGCGACGCCGCAAATGACGCCGCAGGCGCCGCCGGCCGACGTCGCTCCGCAGCCAGCGGCTGAGGCCAAGGCGGACGATCCGCCTGCCGCCGAGAGCCCCGAACCGGCCGCCGCCGTGCCAGCCAAGCCATGACCGAGACAACGAAACCGGCTGATCCGAACCCGGCGGACAATCCGGAAACACCGGCGGACGAGGTCGAGTCGAGCCGCGCGCCGCTCTTGTCGCATCTGGTCGAGTTGCGCTCCCGCCTGGTGAAGGCGGTGATCTTCCTGGTGATCGCCTTTGTCGGGTGCTTCGCCGTTTCCGAGACGATCTACAATGTCTTGATCCTGCCCTATGAGTGGGCGGGCGGGCCGGACCGCGAGATCCGGCTGATCTTCACCGCGCCGCAGGAATTCCTGCTGACCCGGATCAAGCTCGCATTCTTCGGGGCGCTGTTCCTGTCGTTTCCGGTCATCGCGACGCAGGTCTACAAATTCGCCGCGCCGGGCCTTTACAAGAACGAGCGGCGGGCGTTCCTGCCGTTCCTCATCGCCACGCCGATCCTCTTCCTCATCGGCGCGTCGCTGGTCTATTTCCTCATCATGCCGCTGGCGATGGACTTCTTCCTCGCCATGGAGCAGGGCGGCAGCGGCGGCCAGGCCGAAATCGAATTGCTACCCAGGGTCAGCGAATATCTCGGGCTGATCATGCTCCTGATCTTCGCCTTCGGCCTCTGCTTCCAGCTGCCGGTGGTTCTGATCCTTCTCGCCCGCGCTGGAATGATCGGCTCGGAGGGCCTCAAGAAGCAGAGGCGCTACGCCATCGTCGGCGCCTTTGTCGCCGCCGCAATCCTGACGCCGCCGGATATCCCGAGCCAGATCGGCCTCGCGATCCCGACGATCATACTCTACGAGATATCGATCTACGCGGTGCGCATCGTGGAGCGTCGCCGCGCCGATGCCGAGGCTGCCGCCGAGGGTGCCGCCGCCAAGGCCTAGCCGGACGATCTGCGCCGGTAGGATTCGATGGTTGATGCGATACCGTCGCGGTAGGGGGTGGCCTCGCCCCAGAACCGGCTCGCGAACTTCGACGAGTCGACGACATAGGGCCGATCCCACTGGAACCGCATCTCTCTCAGCGAGCGCACGATGGGGTTGAAAACCCCGATCAGCGTCATCGCCGAGCCAGGCATGACGCGAATCCGTGGCTCGGTGCCGATGAGCTCGGCTGCGCTCCTGAGAAGCTCTTCCGGCGTTTGGATCGGCTTCGCGTTGGGGACGTGCCACGCCTCGCCATAGGCGTCGTCTTCCGCGTCGACCAGTGTCAGCAATGCTCTGGCGAAGTCGGGAACATAGGTGAAGTCGTGGGGATTGGTGGTCGGAAAGGGGATAAGGGCCGGTCTGCCTTCGACCATCCGTGCGATGCCATAGGCCGACAGGACCGAGGTCGCTGCATTGGGGCCATAGAAGTCGGCGGCACGCACCGCGGTCGCCCGTACGCGGCCCTCGGCATGGGCGGTCTGCCATAGGCGCGTGATCTCAGCCCGCGCCTTCGGCTTCTGCCCATAGTCGGTGAGCGGCATGTCCTCGGTCAGCGGCCGCGTCTGCGGCCCGTACATGTAGAGATTGTCGGCGAAGACGAGCCTGTTGCCGCCGCGCTCGACGGCGCCCAGCGTGTTGCGCATCGCGACCGGCCAGTCGCGGACGAAGGTAGCGGTGGCATAGGGAATCCCGACGGCGAGGACGACATTGTCGACCCCTGCGACGGCATTTGCTGCGCTTTCCGGCACCATCATGTCGGCGCGATGGAAGACGGCACCCTTCGGCAACCCCGCCGGTTCATGCCGCCCGATGACGCGGACCTCGTCGCCACGCTCGGTCGCCTGGGCGACCACGGCCCGGCCGACGGCCCCATATCCGGCAACGGCGATGCGCGACATTGGCGTGCCCCATGATTGCAGCCTGCGGCTCCAGCCTAGGGGAACGGACGCCTCCGGCAAAGTCACGACGCGCTTTGCGGCTCCGGACCCGTCAGGCGATGACGCGGCGCGGCGAGTTGCGTATAAGCGCCCGCGTCCCAGCCGCCGCGACGGAAGCCCGGAATGCTCGACATCAAATGGATTCGGGAGAACCCCGATGCGCTCGACGCGGCGCTCGCCAAGCGCGGCGCGGAGCCGGCTTCGGCGCGGCTGATCGAACTCGACGAGGCGCGCCGGCGCCACATCGTCGAGCTTCAGGAGGCGCAGCAGCGCCGCAACGAAGCCTCCAAGCAGATCGGCAAGGCCAAGGCGTCCGGCGACGAGGCGACGGCGCAGAAGCTGATGGAGGAGGTTAGCGCGCTCAAGGCGTTCATGCAGCAGGCCGAAGATGACGGCCGCCGCCACGACAAGGAACTCCGCGACGCGCTCGCCGAGATCCCGAACCTTCCGGCCGACGACGTTCCGGTCGGGCCGGACGAGGGCGCCAACGTCGAGCTGCGGACCGTGGGCGAGAAGCGCTCCTACGCCTTCGAGACGAAGGAGCATTTCGAGCTCGGCAAGGCGCTCGGTGGGATGGATTTTGAGACGGCGGCGAAACTCTCAGGCTCGCGCTTCGTCGTCCTCAAGGGTCAGCTCGCACGGCTCGAACGCGCGCTTGGCCAGTTCATGCTCGACCTCCAGACCAGCGAACACGGCTTCACCGAAGTCCAGCCGCCGCTGCTCGTCTGGGACGACGCTCTGTTCGGCACAAGCCAGCTGCCGAAGTTCGGCGAGGATCAGTTCTTCGCAACGACGACACACTCACTTGACGACATCACGGCGAAACCACTGGGCGCTGCGTATCGCTTCGAACGAGAGCTTCTCGCCACAATTCGCAGCAATATTCACTACCTTCGGATTGAGCAGAAGGCTGCGGCCAGCCGAGATGAGCGCGACGCGATAGCACGGCAGATTGAGGATCTGAGGGAACCCGAGCAGAGGGCCAGTGACAGCCTCCAAAACATCCTGAACGAGGTAGGGCCGCGCTGGCTCATCCCGACCGCCGAGGTGCCGCTGACCAACCTCGTCCGTGAGTCGATCCTCTCTGAGAACGAGCTGCCGCTCCGCTTCACCGCGCTGACGCCCTGCTTCCGCTCCGAGGCCGGCGCCGCCGGGCGCGACACCCGCGGCATGATGCGCCAGCACCAGTTCGACAAGGTTGAACTCGTCGCGATCACGACGCCGGAGAACTCGGTCGAAGAGCACGAGCGCATGCTCGCCTGCGCCGAGGAGGTGCTGAAGCGGCTCGATCTCCACTACCGCGTGATGACGCTGTCGACCGGCGACATGGGCTTCGCGGCGGAGAAGACGTACGACATCGAGGTCTGGCTGCCGGGGCAGGGCGCCTATCGCGAAATCTCGTCGGTGTCGCGCTGCGGCGATTTCCAGGCGCGGCGGATGGACGCGCGCTACCGCGATGAAGGCGGCAAGACGCGTTTCGTCCATACGCTCAACGGCTCGGGGATCGCCGTCGGCCGCGCCCTCATCGCCGTGCTCGAGACCTATCAAAACGAGGACGGCTCGGTCACTGTTCCGTCGGCATTGGCTCCCTATATGGGCGGACTCGAACTGATCGAAGGGGCGGCCTAGCCGAGACGCATGCGCATTCTGGTCACCAATGACGACGGCATCTTCGCGCCGGGCCTCGCCGCGCTTGAGCGCATTGCGCGCACCATCTCCGACGATGTCTGGGTCGTGGCGCCGGAGAGCGACCAGAGCGGTCTGTCGCACTCGCTGACACTCGGCGATCCGC
>CAZSXA010000147.1:0-5950 GCA_964611195.1 uncultured Bauldia sp. | reverse complement strand
TCCTGCTCCTCGCCGGAGAGCTGCCAGTAGAGCTGCGAGAAATCCGTCCCGCCGGTGATCAGGCCGATGATCGGCGTGAAGATATCGTTCACCAGAGACGTCACCAGGGCGCCGAATGCCGCACCGATGATTACGCCGACCGCAAGGTCGACCATGTTGCCCTTCATCGCGAATTCGCGGAATTCCTTGAGCATCTCCCACCTCCTTTGCCAAAGGAATCTGCCGGCGCGATGTTACGCCGAAGCTCGCGATCCACGTAGCGGGCAAGCGAATAAGCTGTTCATGAACCGAGATAGTGCGCCGTGACGATGCGGTGGCGCGGGGCATCGCGGAACTCCAGCAGATAGACCGACTGCCAGGTGCCGAGGATCATCCGGCCGCCACGGATCGGGATGGAGATCGCCGTGTCCGTGAGGACGGCCTTGATGTGGGCCGGCATGTCGTCGGGGCCTTCCTCGACGTGACGGCGTCCGGGACGCCGCGGCGCCAGTTCCTCGAAAGCGTCGGCAAGATCGAGGTGGACGTTGGGGTCGGCGTTCTCCTGGATCGTCACCGCCGCGGAGGTGTGGCGAACGAAGAGAGTGAGAAGGCCGTCGGTCAGTCGCTCGCGCGCGATCCAATCCTCGATCGTCGGCGTGATGTCGGTGAAGCCCGGACCGTTGGTATCGACGGCGATGTCGATCGAGGCCTGGCGGGCGACGGGCGCGAGGCTCTGCTCGTTGGCGACGGAGATTCGTGACATTGGCGCCCCTCTCGGCAAGACTGCGGCGATGATGGAATGATCGGCGCGAAAGGGAAAGCGCCCGCATGTCGTCCGCCACGACCGAGCTTGATGCACCGCCGGAGCCCGGTGTCCTGCCGATCCGCTTCGCGGACTGGTTCGAGCGCCGCGGCTGGCGGCCGCGGCCGCATCAGCTCGAACTGCTCGCCAACGCCCAGACAGGGCTGTCGAGCCTCCTTATCGCCCCGACCGGCGCCGGCAAGACGCTGGCGGGATTCCTGCCCTCGCTCGTCGCGTTAGCCGAACGTCGCCGGCCGCCCGGATCGGCGAAACGCGGGGTCCACACGCTCTACATCTCGCCGCTGAAGGCATTGGCGGTCGATATCGCCCGGAACCTCGAGGCACCCGTTGCGGAGATGGGTTTGCCGATCCGGCTCGAGACCCGCACCGGCGATACGCCGCAGCACAAGCGGCAACGGCAGAAGTTCGACCCGCCCGATATCCTGCTGACGACGCCGGAACAGGTGGCGCTGCTTCTGGCCTCGGGCGAGGCAGAGCGGCTGTTCGGCAGCTTACGCGCGATCGTCCTCGACGAACTGCATTCGCTGGTGACGTCGAAACGCGGCGACCTCCTGGCGCTGGGCCTTGCCCGGCTCAAGAAGCTGGCGCGCGATCCGGTTACGGTGGGCCTCTCGGCGACCGTCGCCGATCCCGGCGCTCTCCGGGCCTGGCTGATGGCGCAGCCGGAGGAGGCCGTTGCGACCAGCGAACCGGTACGCGCCGAGTTGATCACCGTGGCCGGCGGCGCCAAGCCGAACATCACGATCCTCCGCTCGGACGAGCGCATTCCCTGGCAGGGGCATTCGGCGCGCTATGCCTATCCGGATATCCTCGCCGCGATCGGCGATCACCGGATGGCGCTGGTATTCGTCAACACGCGGAGCCAAGCGGAACTGATCTTTCAGGAACTGTGGCGGCTCAACGCCGACGGCCTGCCGATCGCGCTTCATCACGGCTCGCTCGATGTCGGGCAGCGGCGGAAGGTCGAGGCGGCGATGTCCGCCGGCCAGCTGCGCGCCGTCGTCTGCACCTCGACACTCGATCTCGGCATCGACTGGGGCGACGTCGACCTCGTCATCCATGTCGGCGCGCCGAAGGGCGCGAGCCGGCTCGCCCAGCGTATCGGCCGCGCCAACCACCGGCTCGACGAGCCGTCCGAAGCGCTGCTCGTTCCGGCCAACCGCTTCGAAGTTCTGGAATGCCAGGCCGCGCTCGACGCCAATTACCTCGGCGCGCAGGACACGCCGCCAATCCGAGATGGCGCGCTCGACGTGCTGGCGCAGCACATTCTCGGCATGGCCTGCGCCGAGCCGTTCGACCTGACGCAGCTCTATGACGAGGTGCGCTCCGCCTATCCCTATCGCGGCCTCGATTGGGAAACCTTCGAGCGAGCGGTCGATTTCGTCGCCACCGGCGGCTATGCGCTCCGCGCCTACGACCGCTACGCCAAGATCCGCCGCGGCAAGGACGGCCTCTGGCGTGTTTCCAGCCCGATGATCGCGCAGCAATACCGGCTCAATGTCGGGACCATCATCGAGGCGCCGCTTCTCAATGTGCGTTTGACGCGGATGAGCCGGAACAACGTTGCGCTTCGCGGCGGACGCGTGCTCGGCAAGATCGAGGAGTATTTCATCGAGACGCTGGCGCCGGGCGACACGTTCCTGTTCGGCGGCAATGTGCTCGCCTTCGAGGGCATCCGCGAAAACGAGGTGATCGCGACCCGAACGCGTGACCAGACCCCGAAGATCCCGCTCTATGCCGGCGGCAAGTTTCCGCTGACAACGTACCTCGCCGAAACGGTTCGCGGGCTGATCGCCGACCCCAGCGAATGGCACCGCCTCCCCGACGCGGTGTCGGACTGGCTTCGGCTGCAGCAGGAGCGCTCGGAACTGCCGCGGACCGATCAGCTCCTTGTCGAGACCTTTCCGCGGAGCGGTCGTCACTTCCTTGTCTCCTACTCCTTCGAAGGCCGCCTCGTTCACCAGACGCTCGGGATGCTGCTGACGCGCCGGCTCGAGCGCGCGCGGCTCAAGCCGACCGGGTTCGTCGCGACCGACTATTCGCTGGCTGTCTGGGGCCTAGGCGATCTCGGCGAGGCCTTCACGGAGGGGTCGCCGACCGTCGACGAGCTCTTCGATGAAGACATGCTCGGCGATGATCTCGAAACGTGGATGGCGGAGAGCTATCTCCTCAAGCGGACGTTCCGGAATGCGGCGCTGATTTCCGGGCTGATCGCCAAGCGTCATCCCGGCGAGGAGAAGAGCGGGCGGCAGGTCACCGTGTCGACCGACCTCGTCTACGATGTCCTTCGCCAGCACGAACCCGATCACATTCTCCTTCACGCAACCTGGGCGGATGCTGCGACCGGCCTCCTCGATATCGCGCGCCTCGGCGAGATGCTCTCGCGCGTGAAGGGGCGAATCATCCATAAGAGGCTCGACCGGATTTCGCCGCTGGCGGTGCCGGTGATGCTGGAGATTGGCAAGGAGGCCGTCGACGGCGAAGGACGCGAGGACGTGCTCCGCGAAGCGGCGGACGATCTCGTGGCCGAGGCGATGGGATGATGTTCATCCCGGTGAGCGAGGACGCATTGGGCGCGCTGTCGACACCTGAGACAAACGGAGCACCGCAACCGACTGCGGCAGAGCCGCGGCGGTCGGTCGAGGTCTTCGTCGGAGAGACGCCGTTCTCCGCCCTTTCTTCAGGCTGCCTCTGGCAAGAGGACGAGCGCCTGCTCGTGGTCGCGGACCTCCACCTTGAGAAGGCCTCGTCCTTCGCTAGGCGGGGCCAGTTGCTTCCGCCCTACGATACGGCGGCGACGCTCGCCGCGTTGAGCGCGCTGGTGTTCAGCCTCGATCCGGCGACGGTCATCGCTCTCGGGGACTCGTTCCACGACAATGGCGGGGCCGGCAGGCTCGAACGCTATGACCGCGAGGCGCTCCGCGCCGTCCAGCGCGGTCGCGACTGGATATGGATCGCGGGCAATCACGACGACGATCTGCCGCCCGAGCTCGACGGCAGCCGGGTCGACAGCGTCTCGATGCTCGGCGTGACGTTCCGCCACGAGCCATCGCTCGATCCCGATGAGCCCGAGATCGCCGGCCACCTTCATCCGGCGGCGCGGGTCTATGGAAGTCGCGGTTCGGTGCGGCGGAAATGCTTCGTGGGCGATCCGATCCGGCTCATCCTGCCGGCTTTCGGCGCCCTCACCGGCGGCCTCAACGTCATGACGCCGGTGTTTGCGCCGCTGTTCCCGGCCGGCTTCACGACCTATGTGCTCGGCGCGGATGCCATCTATCCGGTGCCGCGCTCCCGCCTCGGCGGCCGGTAAACGGGCCTCACTGGTAGAAGCCCATATTCTCCAGCGTTTCGCGGTCGACCGGCAGGGTGGTCGTGCCCGGCTCGAAGCCGTTCTGCTCGAGGATGAAAGCGAGGATGTCGGCGTAGAAGAGCTCCTCGAGGCCGCCGGCGCCGTCCGGCGGCATCGTCGTCCTCATGTAGTCGAAGAGCTCGTAGACGGTTCCGTCGAACCAGCGTCGCTCGAAGTTCGGACCGACCAGCGCCGGGGGTACGCCGATATTCTCGTCGCGGATGTCGATGACGCCCTGGAGCCTCGCGCCATGGCAGTCGATGCATCCGAACTGGCCAAAATAGCGATCGCCGAAATCGGCCTGCGTGATTGAGAACGCGACCGGGTTGAGGTCCTCATCGTACACTCCGACCTGCGCCACAACCGGCCCGTCCTCGACAACAAGCGGCACCGGCTCCTCGGCAAGCGTGCGCAAATACGCAATGATCGCGGCGCGCTCGTCGGCATCGGCAACGCCGCCGAAACCCATCCGCGTACCCGGGACGGCGACCGCGGGGCTCTCGAGGAAACGGTCGAGGCGGGCGAAGGTCCACTCGGCACCGCTTTCACCGAGCGCCTCCAGCGCCGGCGAATAGTCGAAGCCGCCGACGCGGGCCACGCGCGCACCGACGACGCCGTAGAGATTCGGTCCCGTGAGCGCTTCCGCATCGGCGCTGAAACGGTGACAGCTGGAGCACCTCAGCGCCGCGACTTCACCGGCCGCAATGTCGGCATCGGCGATACGCTGGACGAGCACAAAGCCCGCGTCGCTCGCTGCCACGGCCGCCTCGGCATCGGCGTCGATCGGCAGCGGGTTGTTCGAGAGCGTGTTCAGGAAGGCGATAACGTCCGCGCGATCCTGCGGATCGTCCACGCCGAATGACATCGCCGTGCCCGGCACCGCCGCTTCCGGATCGGCCAGGAACCCATCCAGCATCGCCGCTGTCCATCGCAACTCGTCGTCGGCCAGCGCCGCGAAGGCGGGCGAGTACTCGAAGTCGTCCGCGGCGGCAATCGGCGCTCCGAAGATGTCGAACAGGATAGGCCCGAGCTGAGGCCCGTCCCGCCCCTGACCGCCTTCCTGGAAGGAATGGCAACCGACGCAGGGCTGGGCCTCGCTGCGGCCGCGGTCGGTATCGGCCGATTCGAGCCGTGCCATCAGCGCTTCATCGAGCGTGGGCGGATCGGCGGCCAGCGGCGCCGGGCCGGCATCGACGATGTCGGCCTCCCCTTCGGCGGCATCGACGGCCGTGTCGTCGGCGTCATCCGCTTCGGTGCGATCCGGCTCCGCATCCTCGGCGTCCGGGGCGTCCGGGGCGTCCGCCGGCCCGGGCGCGGGCTCGTCGGCCTCGGCTGGCTCAGGCGCGGGCTCGGCGGCCGCGGCCGGCTCAGGCTCGGGCTCGGCGGCGGGCTCCGGATCACCGGCTTCCGCGTCCCCATCTGCGGGCGCATCCGCCAGTTCAGGCGCTGGAGCTTCGATGTCATCGTCCTGGGTCGCCGGTTCCTGCTCTTCGCCGTCTTCGGCATCCGCCGGAGCCTCCTCCGGCGCTTCGTCGGCGAGCGGCTCGGCGACCGGCGCATCCACATCCGGGTCTCCGTCGGCGTCATCAATGTTGCCGTTGTTCGCAGCGGCGTCATCAGGAGCCGCGGCGTCGACGGCATCGGCGGCGACCTGATCCGCTTCTTCGGGTTCCACGACGGCAGGTTCGTCGTTCGCGGCAACCTCGGGGGCATCGGCCTCGACCGCGGCGGCGTCCGGTTCGGCGGATTCCTCATCGGCGGAGTCGTCCGCGCCGCATGCGCCAAGGGCGAGGGCTGCG
>CAZSXA010000146.1:0-6047 GCA_964611195.1 uncultured Bauldia sp. | reverse complement strand
ACATCGTTCTCTATCCTTCGGTCATCCAGGGCAGCGAGCCCGACCACGACGATCAGATACGGAGTCATCGCTTCGGCGAGCCGGTCCGACACGTCGATCATGAACGCCGTGAGGCCGGTCACCCCGATATCCGCTCCTGTGGCCTCGAGGATCCGGCCGGAATCGTCGCGAATGTCCTGGACGAGGTCGCTCGTCGCCGTCGAGGACGGCGCGGTGGTCGGCGTCGCCTGGAGAACCGCGAAGTTGGTCTCCGGGATCACGGCGATCGGCTGGACGTCGGCGATGCGGTCCATCGCCGAGAGTTCGGCCTGAACGCCCTGCACGGCCGCCTCGACATCGGTTCCCTCCTCGACGTCGAGCACGATTTGCAGCGGGCCGTTGAAGCCGGGCCCGAAATTCTCGGCGATGAGGTCGTAGGCCTGGCGCTGCGTTGAATCCTCGGCCGCCGCTTCGTCGCCCGGGATGCCGAGTTCCATGTCGAAGGCCGGAATGGCGAGCACGCCGAGCCCGACGATCGACACCAGCAGAACGGCGATCGGGTTGGACGTGACGAACCGGCCCCAGCGCGTGCCGAGTGTCCGGTCGGTCGGATGCGAGAACGGCTCGGCACCCTTGCGCACCTTGCGGCTCAGCACGCGCCTGCCGGCAAAGCCGAGGACCGCCGGGAGCAGCGACACAGCGATCAGGATCGCGAAGAGGACGGTCACGACGGCCGACAGCGCCATTTCTGTGAGGAACGGAATCCCGACCACCGAGAGCCCGGCAAGAGCGATGATGACGGTGAGGCCGGCGAACGCCACCGCATTGCCCGCGGTGCCGACGGCGGTTCCCGCCGCCTCTTCGAGCGATTTGCCCTTGGCGAATTCGAGCCGGTGCCGCGAGACGATGAAGAGCGAGTAGTCGATCGCAACCGCAAGGCCGAGCATCATCGCCAGGATCGACGATTCCGCCGACATGTCGATGAAGCCGGTCGCGGCGGTGATGAGGCTGATGCCGATGCCGATGCCGACGAACGCCATCAGCAGCGGCAGGCCGGCGGCGACGAGCGAACCGAAGGTGATGGTCAGGACCACTGCCGCCACCGCGACGCCGATAAGTTCGGTGAGGCCCTGCTCGACCGGCGGCTGCAGCGCATCGCCGCCGACCTCGACCTGAAGGCCGGCCTCGCGGGCCGGGTCGCCGGCCTCGACCAGGAACTCGCGAGTCTCCTCGACGAGGTCGAAGGCCTGGACCGAGAACAGCACCTGACCGATTGCGATCTGGCCGTTCGGCGAGACCAGCCCGACATCGAACGGGTTGCGGACCTCCGCCGGCGCCTGCCGGTCGTCGAGCTCGCCGCCCTCATGGTCGGGATAGATCTCCTCGATATTGCCCGGCCACGCGGCAATCTCGGCAAGCGCCTCCTCGATCGCCGCAACGTATTCGGGCTGATCGATGCGCTCTCCTTCGGGCGCGGCGAAGACGAAACGGGCTCGAGTGCCGCCTTCGGACAGCCCGCCGGCGCGCTCTTCCATGAGGTCGAGCGCCTCCTGGGACGGCGTCCCGGGAACGGAGAAGCTCGAGGTCGTCTGACCGGCAAGGGTCGTTCCGGCAATGCCGGCGCCGATCAGCATCACGACCCACAATCCCAGCATCAGCCAGCGATTGCGGAATGAGAACCGGCCGAGCCGGTAGAGAATCACAGCCACCTTGGATCTCCTGGATGAGAGCGCGACCGAATAGCGCCTTGAGCGCGCGTTTCGGTCTGAGGGGTTTGATTGATCAGTTCCGCCACGGTGTCGGCGGCGGCATTGTGGAAGTCGGCCATTTCGCGAAGCCGCACCGCGACGGCCTCCTGATCGGCCGGGAAGGTCTCCGCGGCGCCGGCGAAAATCGCCGACATCTTGCGGAGGGCCCGCACCTTGCCTTCGAGCATGCGGCGGAACGGATCGCCGGCGAGCTTGTAGTAGTCTTGGCGGTCGCCCGGCTTGGCTACCCTTTCCACGAGGCCGCTATCGGTCAGCATCCTCGCATTGGTGGATATGCTGGCGCGGCTGACCTTCAGCCGGTCGGCAAGATCGCGCAGGCTGAACGGACCGTCCTCGACGATAAGCAGCCCGAGCATCCGCCCGGCGATGCGGGGGAGGTTGTCATACTCGCAGATGAGACCCATCTGTTCCACGAAGCGGGCAGCCGGATCGGCCGACTCGTCGCTCATGGTCTCTGCCATGGATTGGGATGTCGTCACGAAATCGCCCCTTCGATCGCGCGCCGACTACCCCAGTCAGTTCGTTCAGTCAAGTCTGAACGAACTGAATTATCCGCGGCCCTTGTCAAACAACCGCCGCGCCGGTCCGGCGATGAGAGCGGTCAGGAAGACGAGGTCGGCGAAAAGGGCGACAATCAGGCTGGACATCGCCAGAAGCCCGAACAGGGCGACGGTGGCGAGGCCGCTCGACTGGGTCATCGTCAGCCCGCCGACCAGCACGAAGGTCGTTCCGATCAGCACCGGACCAACCCGCCGAGCCGCCTCGATGACGCGCTCCCGGACGCTTTGCGCCGGCGTTCGCATGAAGACGTTGAGGTAGTGAATCGTGTCGTCGATCGCGACGCCGAAGGCGATCGTCAATGAGACGATGCTTGTCAGCTGCATGCCTGCGCCGGTCAGGTAGAGGATCGTCCCGACTGCAAAGATCGGCAACAGGTTGGGGATCGCTGCGACCACCGCCGCGCCGATCTTGCGCACCGCCAGCGCCAGCAGCATCAGGGCGACGACGACCGCGACGCCGAGACTGATGATGAGGTCTCCGATCGTACGGGTCGCCTCCCGGGCGCCGAGCACCGTGGCGCCCGTGACGATGGAGCCGGGCACCGCCGCGACGGCGGCTTCTTCCACCCGGTCGACGACCTCGACCGTTTCCGCCGTGGGCATCTCGACGACGTTGAGCGTCACCAGCGCACCGCCCTCGCCGACGAAGAGCCGCGTGATGTCCTCCGGCAACTGCGCTACCAGATCGGTCGTGTCCTCTCCGCCTTCGACGCCTGCCCATTCGGCAAGGCTCCACAGTGAGAGCGGCCGCGACGCGCCCAATCCGTCGACCGCCTGATGCACCTGCCGGATTCGCTCCAGATCGGCCTCGCTGATCGTCTCCTCCTCGAGCGGCACGATGATCTGGATCGGGAACGCGCCACCAAGCTCGTCGTCGATAAGGTTGAGCGCTGCGACCATGTCGCTGCCGGGCGGCAGCGTTTCGGAGAGCGAGTTCTCCGCCGGCACGAGGAAGAAGCCGAAAGCGGTTGCGCCGACGGCCGCCGCCGCCGCGATCGACAGCGTCCGCGCCCGCGCCGTCACCCATTGCGTCAGCGAGGCGCAGGGCCCTGACAGCCATTCGACCAGGCTGGTGCGCCGTTCCGCCTTCCAGAAGCGCCCGAAGATCTGGACCAGAATTCCGTGCCCGACGAGCACCACGATCGCCCCGACGATCGTGCCGACCGCCCCAACCCAGCCGAAATCCTGAACGATGCCGACATCGGAAATCGTCATCGACAGGAAGGCGACCGCCGTGGTGAGGGCCGTCAGCATGCAGGCCGGCCCGACCTCGATCAGCGCCAGCCGCTCCGCCTCGAGGATCGACGCGCCGGCGTCACGATGCTTCCGCCAGGCATAGGTGAGGTGCATGCCGTCGGCGTAGCCGAGCACCATCACCAGCGCCGGCACGACATTGGAAAGGATCGTCACCGGGATTCCGAGCGCGCCGGTCCAGCCGAGGATCGTCATGCCGGCGATGGCGGCGGGCAGGGCGGTGACCGCCGCGCCGATGATCGAACGGAAGAGGAGCAGGCTGAGAAAGAAGCCGATGATGACGCCGGAGCCGTTGAGAACGAGCTGATCGCGCTCCAGCAGCTGAATGATCTCGGTGCGCATCGCGGCGAAGCCGGCGATCTCCCCGCTGAGATTCGTGCCCTCCAGCATCGCGCCGACGGTGGACCTCACCTCCTCGATCAGCGCCTCATGGCTCGCCTGCGGCGCCCGGGCCTCGGCGTGGTTGATTGTGTAGAGGAGAACGTCGCCGTCTGCGGAGATCAACCCTTCGCCGAGGATCGGATGGGCGCGGAGGCGGTCGATCAGCGCCGGGTCGAGGCCGTCTGCGGGATCCTCGATGAGCGGCCGCGTCGAGCCGTCCTCGTCGGGCGGCGTTCGCAGCGAGAACGGCGAGAAGACGTTGCCGACATTCGGCAGAAGCTGCAGTTCGAGCTGGAGGTCGCGAAGGACCGTCAGATTCCCCGGCGCGCCGACGTCGCCCTCGACCAGCACCAGCACCTGGTTCTCCGGATCGACGAAGTCCCGCGCCGCCTCGGCATAGGTCTCGTAGATCTCCGTCTCGCCGCGGAAGAGATCACGAAGGTCGCGGTCGATCTGGATGTTGGTGAGGCCGTAGATCGAGATCGCCGTCACCAGCACCGCGACGACGGCCGCCAGCCGCCGGTAACGCAGCGCGACGAGGGCGATCCGGTCGAGGCCGAAGGCAAGCGAGCGCTGCGGCGGGGCGGGGTTCGTTTCCACGGAATGTGGGGTATCGCCGCCTACCGGGCGACACAAGCATCGACGACTATCAGCGTCACATTGACTTGCAGGCGGATCAGCCTTTTCGTCGAGGCATGAATCGCCAGACCGTTCCCGCCCCCGGTGCCGATCAACCCGGCTCGACCGTCTCCGCCGCAGGGCTTGATGCCGGAATCGTCCCCTACACCAATTTCCAATGGTATCTGGCGGCCGCCCGGAACGCGGTGTTCTTCGCCGGCTATACGCCGCAGCGGATGACGGCGGAGAGCTTCCGCGCCCTCGCTGCTCGAATCATCGAGCTGGCGCCGCAGCTCAATCTCCGCCACGACGACCGCCGCCAGGCGCATGTCGACGCCCGGCCCTTCGACATCACCGACATCGTCTCGTTCCGCGAGGTCGACGACTTCGCCGGGCTACCCGACGCGGCCGTCGCGACGTCCGACGACCTCTTCGACGACCCGCGTCTGCCGGACTTCCGGGCCGAGTGCTACGCGCTACGCGATGGCGAGACGGCGGAGGGCAACCGCAGTCTCATCGTCTTCCGCTCCTCGCATGCGCTCGTCGAGGGGGTCGACACGGCCAATGTGATGCGCGGCCGACCCTCTCAGCACGCGCCGCCGCCGGCGCGGCAGAAACGCAGGCTCGGCCATATGCTTTCACGAGGCTTCGGCGCCCTCGCGCTCCCCGTCGATTATCTCATCACCGCCTTGCACTGGCGCGACATGGGCGAGCGCGGCGTCCGTACGCTGGCGCTGAGCCGGCCGGACTTGAAGCGCGTCGCGGCCGAACTCGGCGTTCAGCAGCGTACCTTGATCTTCGCGCTCATCACCTATGGTATCGGCCATGCGCGCGGCCGGCTGTGGCGCCCGCATGTCATCGGCTACACCAACCTGACGGCGCGGCGTTTCGACGGCGACGACACCTTCGTGCGGCTAAGGATGCAGAACGCCACGATTCGCGGCCACCGCGATTTCAACGCCTATGTCCGGCGCCTCGATGAGAAGCTGACCCGCGACGGCCGAGAACGGCTCCGCATCCAGATGCACTACAATGCGATCTTCGGCATTCACCGCCGCATTGCCCGGCTGTTCCCCGGGCTCTATGGCCGCCGTTTCTTCGGCTTCGCGCCATACGACTATCTCTTGTCGCTGTTGCCGCCGCACACGCCGGGCGGCGAATTCGCCGAGTACAAGACCAACGCGATCTATTGCGGTGCCTTTCAGCGCGGCACCAATTGTGTGGTGATCGTTCCGCAGCAGGACCGCGTAACGCTGGGCTTCTATTGCCCGACGCGCGTTCTCGCCCGCATGTCGGGGATCGAGGAGGTCGCCGAGACGCTCGGCGTTTCGCGCTTGGCGCCGCCGGAAATCGCCGAGGACACCAGGGCACGCTCGGCGGCCGAGGCGTAGGTGCGATCCCACTCCTCGATGAACGGCCGCATTTTCCAGCGATAGATCGGCGGGGACAGCGCGATCACCGCCATGAGGAAATAACCGTGGGGCAG
>CAZSXA010000145.1:0-6121 GCA_964611195.1 uncultured Bauldia sp. | reverse complement strand
GGCTGATCGGCGAGGGCACTTCGCCAATCAGCCCCTCGATCGTGCGCTCGCGCGCCTTCTTCGGATCGGCGATCGGGATCGCCGTCAGTAATGCCTTGGTATAGGGGTGCTTCGGGTCGTGATAGAGGTCCTCGCGCGGCGCCGATTCCACGATCTGTCCGAGATAGAGAACGAGAATGCGGTCGCTGACATGGCGCACGACGGAGAGGTCGTGGCTGATGAAGACCAGCGTCAGGCCGAATTCGTCCTTGAGGTCGGCAAGAAGGTTCAGGATCTGCGCCTGGATCGAGACGTCCAAGGCGGAGACCGGCTCGTCGCAGACCACAAGCTTCGGCTCGGTGATGAGCGCGCGGGCGATACCGATGCGCTGCGCCTGACCGCCGGAGAACTCATGCGGATAACGGTTGATCATCTCGGGCAGCAGCCCGACCGCCTCCATCATCTTGATGACGCGCTTCCGCCGCTCGGCCTTCGACATGTGCGTCTTCGACAGGAACACGCGGAGCGGATCGCCGATGATCTCGCCGACGGTCATGCGCGGATTGAGCGAGGCCAGCGGATCCTGGAAGATGATCTGCAGATCCTGCCGCATCATCCGCATCTGCTCGGTCGGCAGCGTCGTGAGTTCCTGGCCATAGAGCTCGACGCTGCCTTCGTCCGGCTTGATCAGCTGGAGGATGCACCGGCCTAGCGTGGACTTGCCGCAGCCGCTCTCGCCGACGATCCCGAGCGTCTCGCCATTGGCGACGGTAAGATTGATGTCGTCGAGCGCCGTCAGCGTCAGCGCCTTGCGGAAGAGCCCGGCCGAGATCGGAAAGGTTTTGGAGACGTTGCCTACCTTGAGCACCGGTTTGTTCGGATTGCTCGCGGTGCCGCCTCTTGTCGTAGTGGTAGCGGTTGCCGTCGTGTCGCTCACGGCTGCATCTCCGCCTCGACTTCGGCTGTCTCGAGGTCTTCCCGCTCCATCTCGCCTTCATAGAAGCAGGCCGCGAGACGGCCGTGCTCGCGGCTCGTCAATTCAGGGCGTTTCTGATCGCAAGGCTCGAAACGGTAGGGGCAGCGCGGATGAAACGCGCAGCCGCTCGGCAGGTTTTCCAGGCTCGGTGGCAGTCCCTTGACCGGAGCCAGCCTTTCGCCGGTGTGCTCGACATGGGTGGTCGAGTGCAGAAGGCCGAATGTGTAAGGGTGGCGTGGATCGTAGAAGAGCTCGTTGACGCTCCCCGTCTCCACGGCGCGACCGGCATACATAACCATCATCCGGTCGGCGACGCCGGCAACGACGCCTAGGTCGTGGGTGATGAGAACGAGCGACGTCCCGAAATGGTCCGTAAGGTCCTTGAAGAGCTCCAGCATCTGCGCCTGCACCGTCACGTCGAGTGCGGTTGTCGGCTCGTCGGCGATGAGGATCTTCGGCTGGCAGAGGAGCGCCATCGCGATCATCACACGCTGGCGCATGCCGCCGGAGAGCTCGTGCGGATAGGAGCGCGCGCGCTTGCCCGGCTCGGGAATGCCGACGCGCTCCAGCATCTCCACGACATTGCGGTGCGCCACCTCGGAAGTCTGCTGCTTGTGCTTGACCAGCACCTCTTTCAGCTGCGTGTCGATGCGCAGGCTCGGATTGAGCGAGGTCATCGGGTCCTGAAAGATCATCGCGATATCGCGGCCACGATAGCGGTCGAGCGCATCGGCCTTCAGGGTCAGGAGGTTCGTATTGCCGAAGACCGCTTCGCCGGTGGCGCGGCCGTTGCGGGCGAGAAGGCCCATGATCGCGAGGAAAGCCTGCGACTTGCCGGAGCCGCTCTCGCCGACAATGGCGAGCGTTTCGCCTTCATTGAGGGTGAAGTTGAGGTCGGCGACCGCGGCCACCTGCCGCTGGTAGAGCTGGAAGGTGACGTTGAGGTCCCGGACTTCGAGGACTGCGGCCATGGTCAGCGGTCCTTCGGGTCGAGCGCGTCGCGCAGCCCGTCGCCGATGAAGGTGAGGGCGAGCAGAAGCGTCACCAGGACGACGGCCGGCGCGGCGAGCAGCCAGGGCATCGTCTCCCACACCTTCGCGCCCTCCGAGATCAGCGTGCCGAGCGACGTGCGCGGCTCCTGAACGCCGAGACCGAGATAGGAAAGGAAGCTCTCGGTGATGATGATCTCCGGCACCGTCAACGTGGCGTAGATCACCACCGGCCCGGTGAGGTTGGGAACGATGTGGCGGCGGATGATCGTCCAGGCCTTCGAGCCGGCGGCGCGCGCCGCCTCGACGAACTCGCGCTCCTTGAGGCTCAGCGTCTGGCCGCGGACGATGCGCGCCATCGTCAGCCATTCGATCGCGCCGATGCCGATGAAGAGAAGCACCACGGAGCGGCCGAAAATGACGACCATGATGATGACGAAGAGGATGTAAGGGAGCGCGTACATCACATCGACGAAGCGCATCATCAGATTATCAACGCGGCCGCCGAAATAGCCGGCGACGGCCCCGTAGATGACACCGATGAACACCGCCACCAGAGTCGCCACCAGCGCGACCAGCAGCGAGATCTGCGTGCCCTGCAGAAGTCGGGCGAGAAGATCGCGGCCGTTCTGGTCGGTGCCGAGATAGTGGCCCTTGTCGAAATCCGGCGGCGACCGGAACGCCGTCCAGTCGACCTCGCCATAGCCCCATGGCACGAAGGCCGGGCCGATCAGCGATGCCAGGACGATGAAGACAAGAACGAAGAGCGAGACCACTGCGGCCTTGTTGGCGCGCAGGCGACGAAGCGCATCCTGCGTCAGCGAACGGCCCGAGGGCGCCTTGCCCTCGGCGACGTCGGCGGCCCATTTGTTGAGCGGTTCGCGGCGGTTGGTGAGGCCGGCCATCAGCGATACCTCACCTTCGGGTCGAGCCAGGCGTAAACGAGGTCAACGATCAGGTTCAAAAGGATGATGATGAAAACGTAGACGACGGTCGTGCCGAGCACGAGACCGTAGTCGCGATTGAGTGCGGCCTGGACAAAATAGCGTCCGATGCCGGGCAGGCCGAAGATGTTCTCCACCACCAGCGAACCGGTGAGGAGGTAGGAGAGGCCGGGTCCGAGATAGGAGACCACCGGTATCAGCGCCGGCTTGAGTGCGTGCCGGGACAGCACGAGGCGCTCGCCGATGCCTTTCGACTTGGCGGTCTTGATGTAGTTCGAGCCGAGAACCTCGATCATCGAGCCGCGCATCAGCCTGGCGACGCGCGCGGCATGCGGCCAGGCGAGCACCGTCACCGGCATGATCAGATGCGGGATCGATCCCGACACCCAGCCGCCCGCGGGCAGCCAGCCGAGATAGACTCCGAACACGATCTGGAACACCGATCCCATAAGGAAGTTCGGAATGATCAGCCCGATCGTGACGCCAAGGATCAGCGTGTAGTCGGGCCACTTGTTCTGGTTCACCGCCGAGAGCGCGCCGACGACGATGCCGACGAAGGTCGCGACCACAAAGGCGATGAAGCCGAGCATCAGCGTGAACGGCAGTCCGATCGCCAGCAACTCGCCCACGGTGAAATCGTAGAAGTTCATCGACGGGCCGAAGTCGCCCTGAAGCAGTCCGCCAACGTATTGGAAATACTGGCTGATCAGCGAGTCATCGAGATTGTAATAGGCCCGGACATTCTCCAGCACCGCGGGTGGTAGCGGGCGTTCTCCATCGAAGGGACCGCCGGGCGCCAAGCGCAAGATGATGAAGACGATTGTGACCGCGATGATGCCAATTGGCAGCGTGGCCAATATGCGGCGCGCGGCGTATTGCAGCATGGGTGGACCGTCCCATGGCCGGACCCGGTCGCGAAAGGGGCGTGCGGGTCACAAAACAAGGAAGGGGCCGCAGCGTGTCGCTGCGGCCCCAACGGGTTTCTAGGCTTACATGCCGTCCATCATATCCGGGCAGCTCTCGCCGTCTTCGACGATCGTCAGCCACCGGGTGCGATGGATGTCCTTGGCGTTGTCGAGGAACCCACAGATGTTGGTGTCGACCACATTCTTGGACACGTAGTAGTAGATCGGCAGTGCCGCGACTTCGCTCATGGCGATTGTCTCGGCCTCACGCAGAACCTCTGCGCGGGCTTCGAGATCGGTCATGGTCGCGCTCTGGCGCAGCAGGGCGTCGAAGTCTTCGTTTGCCCACCGACCGTAGTTGTAGATGATGTCGGAGCGCAGCAGCTCCAGCATGTTGATGGCGTCATTGTAGTCCATCAGCCAGCCGGCGCGGCCCACACCGTCGAAGTCGTTCTCCTGAAGGGCGTCGTAGTGAACGGCGACCTCCGAGTTGAACAGCTCGACCTCGACATGCAGCGGCTCCCACATCGCAGCGATCGCCACCGCGATGCGGCGATGGTTCTCGTTGGTGTTGTAGCGGAGCTGCAACTCGAGCGGGTTGTCGTCGGAGTAGCCGGCCTCTTCCATCATCTGGACGGCCATGCCGACGCGCTCGCCATATTCCATGTCGGCCCAGTCCGGACGGTACTCGCCGAAGTCATAGTTGGCGGTGCCCGGCGGGACCCAGCCATAGGCCGCGATTTCGCCGGTGCCGAGAATGTCCGGACCGATGATCTCACGGTTGATGGCCATCGACAGCGCCTCGCGGACCGACTGATCCTCAAGCGCAGGCAGGTTCTGGTTCAGAACGTAGTAGTAAAGGCCGAGGAACGGAGCGACGCGCGCTTCGCCCGGATACTGATCCTCAAGGAGGCTCAGCTGGTCGGCCGGGAAGTCGGTCAGGATGTCGAACTCATCGGCACGATAGCGCTGAAGCGCGGCCGAGATGTCGTCCATCGAGTAGTAGTAGACTTCGTCGATCGAGACGGAATCCGCAGCGTAGTAGGTCTCTGACTTCACGGCGCGGATGTAGGAGTTCGGAATCCACTCCACCGGCGTGTACGGGCCGTTGGAGGCGATGTTCTCCATGTCGATCCACTCTTCGCCGAACTCTTCGACGAGATGCATCGGCACCGGATAGGCGGTGTAGTGCGTCAGGGCGTCGAGGAAGTAGGGCGTCGGGTTTTCGAGGGTGATCTCGAGGGTCTTCTCGCCGGTGGCGACGACGCCGAGTTCATTCACGTCCATCTCGCCGGCGTTGATCGCCTCGGCGTTGAGGATCGGGTACTGGAGGTAGGCGTAGTCGGCCGCCAGTGCCGGATCGAGGAGACGCTTGAAGGCGTACTCGAAATCGGCGGCGGTGACGGGCGTGCCGTCGGACCAGACCGCGTCGTCGCGGATGGTGAAGGTGTAGACGAGGCCGTCCTCCGAGATATCGAAGGACTCGGCCTGGCCGAGAACCGGAACGGCATTGGCGTCCTCGGTCATCAGGCCTTCGAGATAGTCACCGACGATGCGGTTCTCCCAGTCGCCCGATACGCGATGCGGGTCGATGGAGGCCGGCTCGCCGCCGTTGAACGTCCGCAGCGTTACGGCTTCAGCCGCAACAGCAGAGACGGCGAGCACGGCGGCAGCAGCCGTCGCCCTCGCAAACCATGTGGATTTCATATCCGCAGTCTCCCTTGGAAAAAACGGTCCCTGTACGTGCCCGAAACAGAGGCTTGTTCCGGACGGCTTATCGGTCGGGCGGAGCAAATCCGCCCTCCGTCTGGCCGCAGGCTAGACACGATTTCGTCACATTGGCAAGGGTTCGGGGGCACTGCGGAAAGCTTCTGCGGAGCCCCGACGATCAATTCTTCAATCGGGAAGCCAAAAGGGCATCAAACATGGTCGCTAGCCGCGCCGGAGCAGGAGCGCGGCGCCGACCGAACTGATCACCAGAAGGGCGGTCAGGCCGATATGGATGCCGACATCGGTGTCGAGGCCGACCCAGGGTTCCTGGATGGCGTCGAGAAGGTAGGTCATCGGCATGAAGTCGGCGGCAGTCGACAGCCAGTCCGGCAGGACCGCCCGGGGCGGTCCGGCGCCGGAAATGAAGTAAATGCCGAAGAACAGGAGGAGCCCGATCGCCTGAGCTGCCCGCGAGGTCCGCGCAACTGTCGCCAAGAGGCCGCCCAACGCAAGAAACGAGAGCGAGCCGAGGACCAGGCCGAGGATGGCGCCGCCGACCTTTTCCGGCGACGACGGCTCATAGACCAGCGCCGCCAGCACCAGGATCAGGACAGTTCG
>CAZSXA010000144.1:0-6242 GCA_964611195.1 uncultured Bauldia sp. | reverse complement strand
CCGAGTTTCGGGACCGTTGCTTCTACGGGTGTCCGCTTCGGCGTCGGAACCCGCCGGTCGGTTAACAACCGTAGTGGGTCAAGGGCAGGCGGAGAATCGACGGTTTGCCGCTGACTCGCCGTAGAGACAAAAAGGAATATATTACAAGTACTTAGGGTTGGCGAAGGGAGCGGTCACCTGCGAACGTGTCTCCCTGATCCACCGGGAAGGTGCAGGGAACAAGCTCCGAAAAACGGGACAATGCAGCTGCGCAGGCATTCAAATGGGAGTGACGCCATTTCGTCTGAAGCAGTTTCCCTAACCGGCGAACACCATCGGAGCCCAATGCTCCGGGGCAATCGCAGAAGAAATTCTGGCTGAAGGGCAACCCGTATCGACAATGGGGGTTGGACGCGGCGGACCGAACATCTTAGCAGGTAATCGAGCCATGATCTGAACTGATCGGGTGACGCGTGGGTTGGGCTTGTCGCGAAGAACGCCAGCGGAAACTAACGTCCCCTTGGAACAAGACGCCAGGGAGCGGCCGTCCAAGCGCCAAGCAACGCGAGGAGCGCACGCGCCGGCGCTCGCAGCCCCGGCGGCTTCCGCCTTTGTTCGGTGGAACCACCCACACAGCCCGGGTTCGGCTAGCTCATGGATCTTAGTCGGATCACACGCCGCGCTGTCGAAGTACAGAGGCCGGTTCGGCACGTCGCCTTGACGTGCCGGCGAGGGTGAGATGAGCGAACCCCGGACCTTCAGTTACTTTCGGCGTCACTTGAAGAAGGACGCGACACGCGCCGACATCGATGCGCTCTTCGAGAGCGAATACACGACCATCGCACCCGTGTTCGAAGCTTTTCTCGAGCGCTTGCGTCGGACCGGTTTCGAATGCCGTTCGCTCGACCGCTTCGGCCTCGAGCCGGAAAGCGGACCGGCCTTCTATTTCCGCTACGACGTGCACATCCACGACCTGCCGGCGGCCTATGCGCTCGCCCGCCTGCACGAAGAACACGCGGTTTCCAGCGTCTTCTATATCACCTGGGCGTTCAGCGAACGGGAGGTCCAGTGGACGCCCTATTTCGAGTTGCTCCAGCGCTTCGATCGGCGCCAGGTGGCATTCGGCCTCCACTGCGCACCGACCACGACCTGGCTGATCAACGCGCGATTTGAGGGCGATTTTCGACGTGCGCACGAGCACGTCCTCGGAGCTGGCTTCGTCGGGGAGATGCTGGAGCTCGCGCGGGCGCAGGCGGAGAGCGACGAGCAAACGCCGGCCTTGCGTCAGTTCTTCCTCGGCGGCAGCGAAGAGCTGGCGCGGATTCACGCCGGCTTCCAGGAGAGCTTCGGGCGCTGGCGGACCGTGACCGGCCACGGCAACTTTCTGTCACGGGCCTTCTTTCAGGCGCTGCGCGCGCATCCGGAACTGAAGCCGCTCGCTCCCTACTTCAATCCCGTAGACTTCCTCATGGCCTTTGGTGTCGACAAGCTGGGTTACGCTTTCGAGGCGACCCGCAATCCCCAGATCGACGGCCAGATTTGTCGCATGGTGTTCGACGGCCACCCGGAGCTTCCGAACCGGACGTCCGAATTCCTCGATGGTGGCCAGTCCTTTGCCATCACCTTCCACCCGAGCCGGTGGCTCGAGGGCGCGTTCAGCAGCCTGGTCGCACACGCCGACACGGCCTGAAGTGCCTCTTTGATCATGTCGGAACAGCCCAGATCGATCGATGACCCGCAAGTCTCCTTCGACTTCTCGCGCCTGATCTTTGTCGCCGGTTTCGCGCGTGGCGGTACGACCTGGCTCAGGCGCGCACTCAACCAGCATCCGCAGGTCAGCGAGATTCCCGTCGAGATCAACTTCCATCGCGAGCGTCCGCTGAACCGGCAGAAGGTCGCCGAACTGTTGCTCGGCGTGCTCCCACCCGGCCTGCCCGCGGGCGGTCATGTGGCCATCAAGGGCCCGGTGAACTCGCTCGTCTTCGGTGAGATGGCGCGGCTGCTGCCCGATGCCCGGATGGTCTACGTCGTTCGCGATCCGCGCGACGTGCTGAACTCGCACCGGCGCGGCCGTCAGCAGTGGATGAAGGGGCGCAACGAGACCGTCGAGGGCTGCATGGCCAAGACCCAGCGCTACTTCGAAGGCTTCCTGACCGCCGAGCGATACCCGAACGTGCACCTTCTGCAGTACGAGCGCCTCCACCAGCGCTTTCCCGAGGCCTATGCCGCCCTTTGCCGCTTCGCCGGCGTCGCCAACGACCCGGCGACGGTCGCAGCCTGCATGCATCGGGCGAGCTTCCACGCCCTGACCGGGCGGGACCACGCCGAAGAAGACCCGGATTCGGGCGCGCGCAAAGGGCTTGTCGGCGACTGGGTGAACTACCTGACCGATGCCGACGAGGATTGGCTCCGCGCCCGGCCGTTTTGGCGGAGCTTCTTCGACCGCTTCGGCTACCGCTGGGAGAAGCCGACGGTCGCCGGCTTGGCGGATGCTTGCCGCCACGCCGGCATGCCGGCAACGTCTGTCGCCGGCAGGACGGGTCTCACCACCGTCCTGGTCTTGGAGACACCGAGTGCCGAGGGGCGCAGCCGGCTCGAGACGGCGCGAATGCAGCTGGAGGCGATCGGTGTTGCACCGCTGGTCGCGCTCGACGAGCGTCTGGCGCGCGAAGGCGGCGTGGCCGACCTGGCAGCTCCGTTGGTTCGCCTCGAGTCGCGCGACAAGCACGGCCGGTCGCGGTTTCGTCTAGCTGCGCGCCCGCCGGCCGAAGAGAGGGCCGACCCTCTTGCTGGCTCGGCTGTTCTTGAAGACGACGACGGAATCCTCCGCAGCTTCGACCTGCCCCTCGAGGTCGACGCCCTGGAGCCCTTCGTCGGCTTCGGCGGTAGGCCGCTCGCTTTGGTCTCGACGCCCGAGCGCCACCCGGTCGACGCGCCGCTCGCGCTGGCCTTCCGCTCGGCGTTCGCCGACTGAGGCGGACCACAGGGCGAAGGGTCGTCGCGCGGACTTCGCCAACAAAATCCGCTAACGCAGGTTCAACCGGGTTAGGTTCAAACCGGGATCGATGCCTTCGGCGCCATCGGCGTGTCGAACATCAATGTATCGATCGGGAGTCGGGATGGCGCTGCTGTTTGGAAGTCGCCTCGCCAAGCTTCACGCGAAACGTGACGAACTACGCGTACGCGTGGAGAAGCTGACCAAATCGCTCGCCGCCGCGAAGGACAAGCAGCGACGACTGTCCGCGCGCCTCGCCAAAGTCGAAGCGAAGAAGAGTGGCCTGCAACAGGCGCTGCTGCGTGGCCGCGCCGCCTTCAAACACTACGATCGCGTGTTCGCGTTCGTCGACGCAGTCGATACCGCTCTCGGCGAGCAACCGGTTGACCTATGCTTCGCACACGACGCTCTGGCGCTTGAAGCGGCCCGATCCGTCATTGCCCGGACGGGGGCGCCGTTCATCTTCGACGCCGTCGAGCATCCCAATCTCGCCGCGCTCAATCGCGCCAACGCCGAGGCGATCTCAGCATGCCCCAGGACCCGCCTGCTGCAACTCGGTCACTACGACATGATGCGGCGCGCCGACACGATCCTGACGGTCAGCGACTGCCTTGCCGACGTGATCGAGACAGAGGTGGACGCATCGCGGCCGACGGTGCTTCGCAACTGCCGACGGTTTGAGGCCCCGGTGAACGACCGCCGTATCTTCGACGACTGCGGCCTCGGCGAGGGCGATCGTTTGCTGCTCTACCCCAACGACATCTCCGATCCCGTCCTCCTCGACAAGGCGCTGAGCTGCCTCGCCATGCTTCCCCGCGAGGTCCATCTTGTGCTTATGGGCGGCGCTTTTCGCGAGGTCGAAGAAGCAGCGCCGGCATTGATCGCGCGTCACGGCGTTGGCGACCGCGTTCATCGTGTCGATATGCGTTCTCCGGATGACTTCATTGCCTACCGGAGCGGTGCCGATATGGCGCTCATCGTGCTCGACCCCGATGCACCCAACCATCGGGTAAGCCTCCCGAACCGCTTGTTCGAGGCCATCATGAGCCGGTTGCCGGTAGTGAGCACGGACCTTCCCTGCATCACGTCGGTCATTCGCGATGCCGATTGCGGCTCGGTGGTTGCCGACAACGATCCGAAGCGCATGGCGACGGCTGTCCAATCCGTGCTGCAGCGTGAGCGCGATGACTGGCGGTCAGGCCTCGAGGCAGCGGCAACCCGCCTGAGTTGGGAGAACGAGCGCCAGATCCTTGTTGATGCCGTCGACCGCGTGATGTCGAAGCCAGCGGGCCATGTCTTGTTTCTCGCGAACAAGCGCATCGCCAGAAACGACCGGTGCAGCCGGGTGATTTCGACGCTGGTCGAAACCGGCCACACCGTTCGCGTGATGGCGTTGGATCTGCCGGACCCGGCTCTTGAGGTTGCTGGAGTGACCTACGAGGCCGCATCCGCGACGACTGACTGAGCGTCGGGCGCGGCGGTCAGATGATCACGTACCGCCGCGACGACGTCGTTGACTTCGCTGTCCAGAAGATAGGGATGCAGCGGCAAGGTCAGCACCTCCGCGCAAAGCGCTTCCGACATGGGAAGAGATCCGACGCCGTTGCTCCATTTGGCGTAGGCCGGCTGCAAATGCATCGGTGTTGGATAGAACACAGACGACGCGATGCCGACATTCGCCAATGCGGCGCGGAGCGCGTCGCGGCCTTTCACCTTGATCGTGTAGTTGGCCCAGGCCGACCGTCGCCCCGGGACACGCACCGGCACCACCGCCAGATCGGACAGGGCTTTGTCATACGCTGCCGCGATCTCCTCGCGCCGCGACAGCTCCTCGTCGAACACATCCATCTTTACCGAAAGAATGGCGGCCTGCACGGAATCCAGGCGGGCATTCGCCCCGATACGTACGACCTCGAATTTCTGCCCGCCATGGCCATGCGTGCGGATGGAGCGGATGAGGTTGGCCAGTTCCGGGTCGTTGGTGAAGACCGCGCCGCCATCGCCGTAGCAGCCAAGCGGCTTGGCGGGGAAGAAACTCGTTGCCGTCACCGGCGCCAGCGATCCGACCCGTCGGTCGCCATACCCAGCCCCGAATGCTTGCGCGCCGTCGGAGATCCAGAAGAGCTCATGGGCCGCCACAATCCCCGCAATTGCATCGTAGTCCACCGGCAGGCCGAACAGGTCGACCGAGATGACGGCCGCCGCGCGAAGGTGCGCTGATCCCTTCACCTCGGCGATCTTTGCTTCGAGATCGGTCGGATCGATGTGGAACGAATCCTCCACCACATCGACGAAGACGACTTCCGCGCCGACGCGCGCCGCAGCTTCGGGGGTCGCGGTGAAGGTGAAGGACGGTACAAAAACAGCGTCACCCGGACCTATCCCGGCCGCCATCAACGGCAGCAGCAATGCGTCGGTCCCACTGGATGTGCTGACGACTTCGGTGCAGCCGACATAGTCGGCCAACCGCCGCTCCAGCGCCGCAACGGGCGGACCGAGAACGAAGCGCGCATCCTCGAGCACATCGGCAATGACGGCCTCAATATGCGGTTTGATGCGCTGGTACTGCCGCTTCAAATCCACCATGGGAATCCGCAGCGCACCGCCGGGGACGCTCGGGGCGGCTGGACTCAGCGCCATAACGTTCAGGACCAGGCGACGCGCGGAAGGATCCGCGATTGATCGATCCTGTTCTGGTAGGGAATGATCTTCTCCATCATTCCGGCGAGCACATCTTCAGTCATGTGATGGGGCTGGAGCCCCAATTCGAGCAGACCTGAGTGGGCCGCGTTGTAGTAATGCTCTTCCTTTTCCTTCCGTGGATTGGACAAGGATTGGAGCCCCACGTCGAAACCCAATTGCTTCCCGGCATTCCGAACGCGCTCGGCGATCTCGACGATCGAGAACTGTTCGGTGAACTGATTGAAGATCCGCATCTCTCCAACCGCCGGCGGTGTTCTGGCGGCAAGCTCCACGCATTGCAGAGTATCGATGATGTTGAGATAGCCGCGCGTCTGGCCGCCCCGTCCATAAACCGTCAGCGGCACCCCGGCGACCGCCTGCACCAGGAAGCGGTTCACCACCGTTCCGAAAATGTCGTCGTAGTGGAAGTTCGGAATCAGCTGCTCGTTGATGTCGGTCTCGTCGGTCCTCAGGCCATAAACCGGCCCCTGCATGAGGTCGGTTACCCGAAGCCCATGCGTGCGGCAGTAGAGCCAGAGCAGATCGGTGTCGAAGACCTTGGTGGCGTGATAGAGCGACCCGGGCT
>CAZSXA010000143.1:0-6243 GCA_964611195.1 uncultured Bauldia sp. | reverse complement strand
GCGTGGCGGGTGGCGATGCCGACGTCGCCGCAGGCCCTCGCCGAAGACTGCCGAGTGGCGGCACTGGTCGTCACAGCACTCCCGGCGCCGGCGGACTGTGTTGCGCCGGCCATAGACGGCGCCGCACTCGCTGCGGGCGGTGCGCATGCCCTCTATCTCGACGGAGAGGTCGACAACGGGCGCCCGGCGTTCCGTATCGTGACGGCGCGGCCCGAACTGCGGCGGCCCTGGATGCCGCCGCTGTCCGATCAGTAGCGCCTCATAAGCCCCACGAGACGGCCCTGGATGCGGACGCGGTCGGGACCGAAGATACGGGTCTCATAGGACGGGTTGGCGGCCTCGAGCGCGATCGAGGCGCCCTTGCGGCGAAGGCGCTTCAGCGTCGCCTCCTCGTCGTCGATGAGGGCAACGACGATGTCGCCGGAATCGGCGGAATCTGATTTGCGGATCAGTACCGTATCGCCGTCGAAGATGCCGGCGTCGATCATCGAATCGCCGCGGATTTCAAGGGCGTAGTGTTCGCCGCCGCCGAGCATCTCCGGCGGAACGGTGATCGAATGCGAATGCGTCTGGATCGCTTCGATCGGCGTGCCGGCGGCGATGCGGCCCATGACCGGCACCGACATCGCCTCGCCAGCGACGGCCGGCTGCAGTTGGGGCGGAGCGGTTCTGCCGCGATCGCCCTCGATCACGGCGGGCGAGAAGCCGCGGCTTCGGGCCCCGCCGCCCGCCGCCATCTCCGGCATGCGCACGACTTCCAGGGCCCGGGCGCGGTTGGGAAGGCGGCGGATGAAGCCGCGCTCCTCCAGCGCCTTGATCAGCCGATGGATGCCGGACTTCGAACGCAGGTCGAGCGCGTCCTTCATCTCGTCGAAGGAGGGCGGAATGCCGGTCTCCTTCAGGCGCTCATGAATGAACATCAGCAACTCGTGCTGCTTGCGTGTCAGCATGTATCGGGCTCCAGCCAACCGAGGAATCGCTCGGTACAAATCACGAACAAACGTAGCTGTTCTTATTGTGTTCGGCAAGCCCTGAACATTGCGTAAACCTTACCGGTTTCGCGTGACGGGTCAAAAGGATAGGAGAAGCGAGGGTGGCCGGTCAGATCGACCGGAACCACAAATCCCAATAAGAGTTGGTGCAGGCGAGCCATGCGGGCTGGTTGAGCGCACGATCGAGAAGGCGGGCGACGTACTCCCGGTCGAGGCCCGATGGGTCGCCGCCGACGACGAACTGCAGCAACTCCCGATTCGCGCGCGCTTCCAAAGCGACGCATGAATCCGTTGTTCCTTCAAAGACCAACGGACCGCCGAAATAGACGAGCGGAACGAGAACAACGACGGCGCCTATGATCTTGAACATGTCGAACCTCGACGCGGTGGCTCCCCGCGCATGCTTCTACTTGTAGCGAGCAAAGGGCTCGTTGCCGACTGAACAGCGTCGAAGAAGCGCCGGTCAGCTGGCGGCGGCCGTCGGCCCACTGATCAGCGTCGCGGTCGCCGCCGCAACATCGGCCTGGCGCATCAGGCTTTCGCCGACGAGAAAGGCGCGGATCCCGACCTTGCCGAGGCGGCGGAGATCCGCGGGGGCGAAGATGCCGCTCTCGCCGACCATGACGCGGTCTTCCGGCACGTTTGGGGCAAGACGTTCGGAGGTGGCAAGCGTCGTCTCGAAGGTGTGGAGATCGCGGTTGTTGATGCCGATCATCGGCGAAGAAAGGCGGAGCGCACGCTCCAGTTCCTCGTCGTCATGGACCTCGATGAGAACGTCCATGGCGAGGGAGAGGGCGACGGCCTCAAGCTCCGCGGCGACCTCGTCGTTGACGGCGGCCATGATGATGAGGACGCAGTCGGCGCCCCAGGCCCTGGCCTCGTAGACCTGATAGGGTTCGAACAGGAAGTCCTTGCGAAGCACCGGCAGGTCCACTGCCTCGCGCGCGGCGACCATGTCGTTCCTGCCGCCCTGGAAGAACGGCGCGTCGGTCAGCACCGAAAGGCAGGCCGCGCCGCCTTCCTCATAGGCCTTGGCGAGATCGGCGGGGATGAACGCCTCGCGGATGAGGCCCTTCGACGGGCTCGCCTTCTTGATCTCGGCGATCAGCGCGGGCCGGCCATCATCGAGCTTCGTGCGGATCGCGGCCAGAAATCCGCGCGCCGGTTCGGCATCCTCGGCCTTCCGCCTGATCTCGGCTTCCGGAACGATCGACTTCGCCGCCGCGATTTCGGCGCGCTTGGAGGTCTCGATCTCTTTCAGAATGTCGGTCATTTGGCGCCCCGTCTGTCACGCATTGGAGACGGCGACAAGCCGTTCGAGCCGTTCCGCCGCAGCGCCTTGATCGATCGAGGCCTTGGCGAGCGCGACACCTTCGGCGATGTCGGTGGCCCTTCCGGCGATCACGAGACCGGCGCCGGCGTTGAGGACGACGACGTCCCGGTAGGGATTGGCATCGCCGTGAAGGACGGCCCGCAGGGCCGCGGCGTTGACCTCGGCGTCGCCACCACGCAGCGCAACCACCGGTGCGCTCGGCAGATCGACATCCACGGGGCCGAGTTCGAAGGTGCGCACGGCGCCGTCCTTCAGTTCTGCGATCTGGTTGGGGCCCTCCAGCGTGAGTTCGTCAGCGCCGCCGGCCCCATGGACAACCCAGGCGCGTTCGGTGCCGAGGCTCTGCAGGACATGGGCGAGAGGTTCGACCCAATGTGCCGAGAAGACGCCGAGCAGCTGACGCTTCACACCGGCGGGATTGGACAGCGGCCCAAGGAGATTGAAGATCGTGCGGGTGCCGAGCTCCACCCGGCTCGGGCCGACATGTTTCATCGCCGCGTGATGGGCGGGGGCGAACATGAAGCCGATGCCGGCTTCCTTGATGCAGCGCGAGATTGCCTCGGGCGCGAGCTCGAGATTGACCCCGAGCGCAGCAAGAACGTCGGCCGCGCCAGACCGGGAGGAGAGGGCGCGGTTGCCGTGCTTGGCCACCGGCACGCCGGCGCCCGCAACGACGAAAGCCGTTGCCGTCGAAATGTTGAGCGTTCCTTTGGCGTCGCCGCCGGTGCCGACGATGTCGATCGCGTCATCCGGCGCGTCGACGGGCAGCATCTTGGCGCGCATGACGCTGACGGCGCCGGCGATCTCGTCGACGGTCTCGCCGCGAACGCGCATTGCCATCAGGATGCCGCCGATCTGGCTCGGCGTCGCCTCGCCGGACATGATGAGTCCGAAGGTCTCTTCGGCCTCCTGGCGCGACAGCGGCTGGCCGTCGGCGAGCTTGGCGATGATCGGCTTCAGCTCGGCCATCACGCGACCGACCGCTGCGGCCGGTGCTGGCGGTTCCAGGCGCCGGCAATGTCGAGGAAGTTGCGAAGGATGCGGTGGCCGTGTTCCGAAGCGATGCTTTCGGGATGGAACTGTACGCCGTGGATCGGAAGGTTGCGGTGGGCAATGCCCATGATCACGCCATCGCTTGTCTCGGCATTCGCCTCAAGCGAGTTCGGCAGGCTCGCCGGATCGATGGTGAGCGAATGATAGCGGGTCGCCTCGAAGGTCGGTGGCAGGCCGGCAAAGACGCCCTTGCCGGAGTTCGAGATCGTCGACAGCTTGCCGTGCATCAGCGTCGGCGCGCCGACGATCTCGGCGCCGAGCGCCTGCGCTATCGCCTGATGGCCGAGGCAGACGCCGAAGGTCGGGATCGTGGCGACGCTGGCGGAGGAGACGAGGTTGAGGCAGATGCCGGCCTCGTTCGGCGTGCACGGCCCCGGTGACAGCACAATCGCTTCCGGGTTCATCGCAATCGCCTCGCCGGCCGAAAGCTTGTCGTTGCGATAGACGGCAAGCTCCGCCCCGAGCTCGCCAAGGAAATGGACGAGGTTGTAGGTGAAGGAATCGTAGTTATCGATGACGAGGATGGTCATTGCCGCCCTCGGCGTGCCTTACGCATCGCGATCATTGTCCTCTCCCGACGGACGCGGCGAACCTTACCGCTTCTTCTGCCGCGCGGAAAAGCGCTCTCGCCTTGGCCTCGCATTCGGCCTGCTCCTTGAGGGGCACCGAGTCCGCGACGATGCCGGCGCCGGCCTGGACGAACATCGTGCCATCCTTGATGAGCGCGGTGCGCAGTACGATGCAGGTATCCATCTCGCCCGAGGCCGAGAAGTAGCCGACACAGCCGGCATAAAGCCCGCGCTTCTCAAGCTCCAGCTCGTCGATGATCTCCATCGCGCGGACTTTCGGCGCGCCGGACACCGTTCCCGCTGGAAAGGCTGCGGCGAGGGCCGAGAGGGCGTCGTGCTCCGGCGCTAGGCGACCGACGACGTTGGAAACGATGTGCATGACCTGCGAATAGTATTCGAGGAAGAACTGGTCGGTGACGGCGACCGAGCCGATCTCGGCCACGCGGCCGACGTCGTTGCGGCCGAGGTCGAGCAGCATCAGGTGCTCGGCGCGCTCCTTCGGATCGGCAAGCAGTTCCTCCGCCAGTCGCTGATCGGTCTCCGGCGTCTCGCCGCGCGGACGCGTGCCGGCGATCGGCCGTATCGTGACCTCGCGGTCGCGGACCTTGACCAGAATTTCGGGGCTCGATCCGGCGACGGCGAAACTCCCGAAATCGAGATAGAAGAGATAGGGCGAGGGGTTGGTGCGCCGTAGCGCGCGGTAGAGCGCGAAAGGCGGTAGCTCGAAGGGCGCTTCGAAGCGCTGGGACAGGACGACCTGAAAGACGTCGCCCGCGGTGATGTAGTCCTTCGCCTTGGAGACCATCTCCAGATAGCGCGGCTCGGGCGTATTCGACCGCGTCTCGATCTCGGCGTCGATGTCACGGCCATCGGCGGACTTGTCGAGCGGAGCGTCGAGCGCATCGAGGACGCCGGTAAGGCGCTCGACGGCCTTTGCGTGAGCCGCGGCGGCCGGCTCGTCCGCAGTCGGGCGGACGGGCGTCACCACGACGATCTCGTCGCGCACGGAGTCAAAGACCGCGATCACCGTCGGCCGGATCATGATGCTGTCGGGAATGCCGATCGGATCGGGGTTGGGATCTGGGAGCTTCTCGATGAGGCGCACCGTGTCGTAGCCGAGATAGCCGAAGATGCCCGCCGACATCGGCGGCAGGGCATCGGGGAGGGCAATCGCGGATTCGGCGATGATGGCGCGCAGCGCCTCCAGTGTCGGCTCGCCCATGGCGGTGAAACGGTCCGGGAAGTTCGCCGGATCGCGGTTCACCTCGGCTTCGGGGCCGTTGGCGCGAAAGACGAGGTCGGGCTCGATGCCGATCATCGAGTACCGCCCGCGATTGGCGCCGCCCTCGACCGATTCCAGAAGAAAGCAGTTCGGCCGACCGGACGAGAGCTTAAGCATCGCCGAGACCGGCGTCTCGAGGTCCGCAACCAGCCGGGTCCAAACCACCTGGCTCTCGCCGGCCGCATAGCGGTCGTGGAACTCCGGCTCGCTCGGCTCGATCAACACGTCGGCACCTTACTGTGTCAGGCCGACGACCTGATCGACCAGCGACTGATTGATGCCGACATTGAAGATGTCGGCGCGGTTGGCGACATCATTTATGAAGCTGCTGATGAGGTCGGTTGCGAGCCGGCCCTGTCGGTCGGCGATGACGGCTGCTCCGGTCTCGCCGGGTTCGCCTTCCGGTATCGTGACGTCGGCAACTCTGAAGACGATAATGCCCTCGTCCGGCGCCGGTGCCGTGGTGACGAAACCCACCGGACCACCGAACGCCGCCTGCACGAACTGCTCGGTCGTGCCTTCGGGTGGATCGGAGCTTCTCAAGAGCGGCTCGGATTGCTGGAAGGCGATGCCGAGATTGGCCTCGATCTGGTCGATCGGCTCACCGCCGCGAAGAAGGCCGGCGGCTGATTCGGCAATCGCCTCAAGACGCAGACTGACGGCATCGGCGCGCCAGGCTTCCACGACCTGATCACGGACCTCATCAAGCGTGCGCTGCCTCTCGGGCGCGACCTCGGTGACCTCGTACCAGACATAGGCCGCCTCGCCATCGAGGCGGATTGCAGCATCGGCAAGGCCGACATCGCTTTCGAACACGCTGGTCACGAGTTCGTTGCCGCCGGGCAGGTCCTGCGAACCTCCGTCGGGGCCGTTGCCGTTGTCGTCGATCGTCGCCGTCTCGATATCGAGGCCGGTCTGTTCGTCGACTTCAGGGAGCGTCAGGCCGGCTGCCCGCGCATCCTCGATCTCTAGGAAAAGGGCGCTCACCTCCGGAGTCGCGCGGCCTTCGGCGAT
>CAZSXA010000142.1:0-6263 GCA_964611195.1 uncultured Bauldia sp. | reverse complement strand
ATCATGCGTGAGGTGACGCGCCGGAACCATGTCTCCAACGGGCTCCTTTATCTGCAGGTCACTCGCGGTGCCGCACGTCGCAATCACGCCTTTCCGCCACCCGGTACGCGGCCGACGCTGGTTGTCACGGTGCGCAGTGCCGATCCGATGGCGGCAAAGCGCGCCGAAACCGGCGTCTCTGTCATCACGGTTCCGGAAACGAGATGGGCGAGAGTCGACATCAAATCGGTGTCGTTGCTTGCCAACGCGCTCGCCAAGCAGGCCGCCGTCGAGGCCGGCGCGTCCGAAGCATGGTTCGTCGACGGCGAGGGCATGGTCAATGAAGGGGCCTCCAGCAATGCTTGGATCGTCACGGAGGACGGGACGCTCGTCACCGCGCCGACGACGGCGCAGATTCTTCGCGGCATCACACGTGGCGTGGTCATCCGCGCCGCCGAGAAACTCGGTCTGACGCTTGAAGAGCGACGGTTTTCCCTAGAGGAAGCGCTTGCCGCCCGGGAGGCATTCATCACTTCGGCGACGGCCCTCGTGACGCCAGTGACTTCAATCGACGGACACAGCATCCGGAACGGAGGGCCCGGAGAAATGGCGGCAACGCTTCGCGCGGCCCTCATCGACAACGCGGCTCGAAGCGATCGGCTTGCCGGGCCGGTGGCGCCAACGGACGGTTTCGGATAGAGGTTGAACGCGCGTCCGACGCGGGCGAAACGGAGCGCGCCACAACCGCATCCGCCCCAAGCAAAAAGAGTGGACACCTCATGGCTGAGCGTGCGCAGAACCTTCAGGACACCTTCCTCAATCATGTCCGCAAGAACAAAGTTCCGTTGACCGTTTTCCTGGTCAACGGCGTCAAGCTGCAGGGCGTCGTGACCTGGTTCGACAATTTCTGCGTTCTGCTGCGCCGCGACGGACACTCGCAATTGGTCTACAAGCACGCCATATCCACGGTGATGCCCGGCGCCCCAGTCCAACTCTTCGACCCTGATGACGAGACTTCAACCGGGGAATGAATTCAGTCCCAACGAAGCACGGGAGCCGGCCGAAACGAGCCGGGCGACCGCGCTCGTCATCGTGCCTGTCATGCGCGGCGCCGCGGGCGAGGGCGCCTCGCGGAGCGTCGAGGCACGCGTGGAGGAAGCGGCGGGCCTTGCCCGAGCCGTCATTTCCAACGTGGCCGACGCCTTCGCCGTTCAACTCTCGGCCCTCCGCCCGAAAACGTTGCTGGGGGCAGGGAAGGTCGCCGAACTGGCCGAGCGCATCGCCGCCGACGAGATCGACCTCGTGGTCGTCGACCATCCGCTGACGCCGGTCCAGCAGCGCAACCTCGAAAAGGCCTGGAACGCCAAGGTCATCGATCGGACCGGGCTGATCCTCGAAATCTTCGGCGAGCGCGCGCAGACCAAAGAAGGCCGGCTACAGGTCGAGCTCGCCCATCTCAACTACCAGAAGAGCCGGCTGGTTCGGTCGTGGACCCACCTCGAGCGTCAGCGCGGCGGCTACGGCTTTCTCGGCGGCCCGGGCGAAACCCAGATCGAGGCGGACCGACGGCAGATCCAGGAGCGGATTTCGCGGATCGAGAAGGAACTAGCGTCCGTGGTGCGGACGCGGCGTGTTCAACGCGACAATCGCAAGCGCGTGCCCCAGCCGGTCGTCGCCCTGGTCGGATACACCAATGCCGGCAAGTCGACGCTGTTCAATGCGCTGACCAAGGCCGACGCCTCGGCCAAAGACCTCCTGTTCGCGACGCTGGATCCGACGCTCCGTCGCACACGGCTGCCGCACGGCGCCGATGTCATCATCTCCGACACGGTTGGTTTCATTTCCGATCTCCCGACCCATCTTGTCGCGGCGTTTCGCGCGACGCTGGAGGAGGTCGTGGAGGCGGATGTCATTCTCCATGTCCGCGACATCGCGCATCCGGACAGCAGCGCCCAGGCCGCCGATGTTGCGTCGGTGCTGGGACAACTCGGGATCGACGCCGATGCCGCGGACGACCATGTGCTCGAGGTCTGGAACAAGATCGATCTTGTCGACGACATTGAAGCGCTCCGTCATGCCGCTGACGCGAATGAGGCAATTCCGGTTTCGGCAGCGCAAGGGGCGGGGGTCGACGTTCTCCTTCAGCGTATCGAGACGGCGCTCCACGGGCGGCGGGCGCGTTTCTCCCTGCATCTGGAGGGCGACCGGCTCGCTGAGATCCACCAGGCCTATGAACTCGGTGAAATCCTGGAGCGGACGACGGCGGAGGACGGCTCGACCGACCTCGAAGTCCGTGTTGCCGACAAGTCGGTCGACCGGTTCCGGGCAGCATTTCCTGAAGCTGTCGCCCGGCGGCGGGCGACGCCGGCAGAGTCGGCCTAGCTCTTCTCGGCCTTCTTCGCGGCGTTCCAGGCTTCGTCCATCTCATCGAGCGCCGCGCTCTCAACGGTCTTGCCGGCGTTTCGGAGCTCCTGCTCAACAAACGCAAAACGGTCGACGAACTTACGGTTGGTCGCTCTGAGCGCAGTCTCCGGATCGACGTTCAAATGCCGCGCAAGATTGGCGACGCTGAACAGCAGGTCCCCGATCTCGGCCCGAGTGCGATCGCGATCATGCTCGTCGACCGCGATCTCCGCTTCGAGCTCGGCGAGTTCCTCGTGGACCTTGGCGACGACGCCGTCCACATCGGGCCAGTCGAAACCCACGGCAGAGGCCTTCTTCTGGAGCTTTGCCGCGCGGGTCAAAGCGGGAAGGGCGGCCGGCACGTCCCCGAGGGCGCTTGTCGGCTCGGTTGCCTTCCTTGCGCGCTCTTCGGCCTTGATCTCAGCCCAGCGCTTCCTGACGCCCGCGGTGCCGCCGGACGCGGTGTCACCGAACACATGCGGATGTCGGCGGATCATCTTGTCCGATACGGCAGCCGCGACATCGGCAAATGCGAACGCCGCATCCTCTTCCGCGAGCCGCGCGTGATAGACGACCTGCAGCAGCAAATCGCCGAGCTCGTCCTTGAGATCGACGAGATCCTGCCGTTCGATGGCATCGGCGACCTCATAGGCTTCCTCGATCGTATAGGGGACGATCGTCTCAAAGGTCTGTTCGAGGTCCCAAGGGCATCCGGTCTCCGGGTGACGAAGCGCGGCCATGACTTCGATGAGGCGGGCGATCTCGGCCTGAGCGTCAGCCATTCAGAGCCTCACGATCGATTCGCATAAGGTATATTATGGAACCAAATGGGGTGTCTGACGCCAAGGGCGCGGCTCCGTATTTTCCTTTATTTTTCATGGGCTTGCCGATGTTTCCTGAACAACCCGAGCGATGATCTCAACGTCGACCGACAACCCGTCATAGGCCGGCCGAATATGGTCGGGCAGCGTGTCGGTCAACGTTTGGTAGTCGAGATCGTTGGTCATGTGCGTGAGCCAGGCGCGCTTCGGCGTGATGCGTTCGACCCAGGCCACTGCCTCTTCCATCGTGCAGTGGCTCGGATGCGGCCGGTGGCGTAGCGCATCGAGCACCCAGAGATCGAGATCGCGCAGCGGCGGAAGGCTGTGTTCGGGAATGTCGTTGAAGTCGCATGAGTATGCGATCGGGCCGATGCGATAGCCGACCGAGATGATATCGCCGTGCGTTTGTTCAAACGGCAGCAGAGCGATCGCCCCGCTTGGTCCACGGACTTTGATCGGCGTCCCCGGCTCGATCCTGTTGCGCACCAGGAACGACGGATAGCTGCTGCCGGGCTGTGTGCGGAAGCAGTAGCCGAAGGCGTCGTCGAGCCGGCGTTGCGTCGCGTCGTCGGTATAGACCTGCACGGGCTGACGTTGGACCATCCAGAACGTCCGCAAGTCGTCGATGCCGTGGACATGGTCGGCATGGGCGTGGGTGTAAACGACGCCGTCGATCGCATCGACACCCGCAGCGATCAGTTGCGAGCGAAGGTCCGGGCCGGTGTCGATGACAACGCGCGTCGGCCGCTTGCCGTCGCCGAGCAGTTCGACCAGAGCGGCGCTCCGGGTTCGTCGGTTTCGCGGCTCTGCGGGATCGCAAGCGCCCCAGTCGCCGTTGATCCGCGGCACACCCGGTGACGCGCCGCATCCGAGAATGGTGAAGCGGAGCGTTGCCTTCCGGGTCAACGCGGGATCCTGGTGAACAGACGGAAGAAGTTCTCGGTCGTCTGCTCGGCGATGGCCTCAGGCGCGACACCGCGGGTTTCCGCCAGAACCTTCGCGGTTTCAACGACATAGGACGGCTCGTTGCGTTTGCCCCGATAGGGCGTCGGCGCGAGATAGGGCGCGTCGGTCTCTACGAGCAGCCGGTCGGCCGGCACCTCTGCCGCGATGTCGCGAAGGTCTGCCGCGTTCTTGAAGGTGATGATCCCGGAGAACGAGACGTAGTGACCGAGTTCAATCCCGGTCATCGCGAGCTCCCTTCCAGACGCGAAGCAGTGCAAAATCGCAGGGAAGGCGCCCTTCTCCGTTTCGTCGCGTAAGATCGCCGCGATGTCGTCGTCAGCATCGCGCGCGTGGATAATGAGCGGCAAACCGGTCTCGCGCGCCGCCGCGATGTGACGGCGAAAGCCGATTGCCTGCGCGTCGCGCGGGCTGTTGTCGTAGTGGTAGTCGAGCCCCGCCTCGCCGATCGCGACGACTTTCGGGTGCGCGGCATGAGCGACGAGATCGGAGGTGGTGACGTCGGGCTCCTCGGCGGCGTTGTGCGGGTGGGTGCCGACTGAGCAATAAATGTCATCATGGGCTTCGGCGATGGCGAGCAGCTTCGGCAACTCTGCAACACGCGTCGAGATCGTGACCATTCTGCCGACGCCCGCCGCTTCGGCCCGCGCAATCACCTCGTCGCGGTCGGCGTCGTAGTCCGGGAAGTCGAGATGGCAGTGGCTATCGACGAGCATCGCGGTCAGCTCGGTTGAGGCTCGGTGATAGGCTTCTCTACCCGCGGAAACACGGGCTGCGGTGCGGGCAGCGGCGTTCCGGGGTTCAGCCGGGTTTCAGCGCCGAGCGCGGCGAAGTCGCGCTCATCCGTGCCAACACCGAGGTGGTCGAGGAGCTTTGCCGCAGCGCCGGGCATCACCGGCTGCACAAGAATCGAAACGATGCGAACGACCTCGGCGGTGACGTAGAGAACGGTGTTCATCCGCTTCGGATCGGTCTTCTTGAGCTCCCACGGAGCGGCCTCGGCGAAATAGCGGTTGGCTTCGCCGACGACGAGCCAGATGTCGGCGAGCGCCCGGTGGATCTGCTGCGCCTCCATTGCCGTGCGGCAGGTCTCGAGCAACGCATCGGCGCGCTTGAGCAGTGCCTCGTCGGCAGGCGCCAGCGCACCCGGTTCCGGAACGGCGCCGCCGCAGTTGCGCGCAATCATCGACAGCGAGCGCTGGGCAAGATTGCCGAGGTCGTTGGCGAGGTCGGCATTGATGCGGTTGGTGATGGCCTCGACGCTGTAGCTGCCGTCCTGGCCGAACGGCACTTCGCGCAGAAAGAAATAGCGCACCTGATCGACGCCATAGTGGTCGATGAGATTGAACGGGTCGACCACATTGCCGACCGACTTCGACATTTTCTCACCGCGGTTGAACAGGAAGCCGTGGGCGAACACACGATGCGGCACCGCGACGCCGGCCGACATCAGGAACGCCGGCCAGTAGACCGCGTGGAAACGCACGATGTCCTTGCCGATGACGTGGAGATCGGCCGGCCAATAGCGCGCGAAATCCCCCTCCTCGTCCGGGAAGCCGACGCCGGTGATGTAGTTGGTGAGCGCGTCGACCAGACATACATCACGTGCTTCGGATCGTCCGGCACCGGGACGCCCCAGGTGAAGGTCGTGCGCGACATCGAAAGATCGCGGAGGCCGGACTCGACGAAGCTCACGACCTCGTTGCGCCGTTCCTCGGGGCCGATGAAACCGGGCAGTTTGCGATAGAGGTCGAGCAGTCGATCCTGATAGGCAGAGAGGCGGAAGAAGTAGCTCTCCTCCTCCACCCATTCGACCGGCGTGCCTTGCGGGCCGTAGCGGATGCCGTCGACGCGAAGCTCGGTTTCGGCTTCGGCGTAGTAGGCTTCGTCGCGCACCGAGTACCAGCCGGAATAGGTGTCCTTGTAGAGGTCGCCATTCGCCTCGATCCGACGCCAGATTTCCTGCACCGACGTGTAATGGCGTGCTTCGGAGGTGCGGATGAAGTCCTGATTGGAGCAATCGAGCGCGCGGACCATGTCCTGAAAGCGCGGCACGTTGCGGTCGGCGAGTTCGCGCGGCGTCAGCCCCTCCCGGCC
>CAZSXA010000141.1:0-6304 GCA_964611195.1 uncultured Bauldia sp. | reverse complement strand
TTCACCTTCCAACTCGGACGCAGCCAGTTCGACACCGTTCAGGTCGGCAGCTTCTTCCAGTTCCTGTCGTTGTGGCCGGTGCTGCTGATGCCGCCGACGATGATCCTTGCGGCCTCGGGGACAGTCGTCCTCCTCCGCCCTGGCTGGCGTCAGGATGCCGGCCGCACGCTCCTGTTGCTGACGCCCGTGCCGATGCTCTTGTTCTTCTCCTGGCACTCGCTGCAGGAGTGGATCGGGGCGCACTGGTTCGCGACATTGATCTGGCTGGGCGCGATCTATGCCGCGATCGGCATTGCCGACGGCGGCAGCGGGCGCTGGCGGCCTGTAGTCACATGGTCGCGGCGACTGGCGGTACCGGTCGGGCTTCTGGCCATGGCCGGCTTCTACTTCCTGGTTCTCGAGAACAGGCTGACGATCGAGCGCTACAGCGACGTTACCCGGCGCTATCGCGGCTTCGAGGAACATGTCGCAGACCAGAAGCGGGTGATGGAGATCGTGGGCGCAGACTATCTGCTGGGGCCGAACTACTTCGACCCGGCCTATGTCCGCTTCTATCTCGACGACCCGCCGCCGGCCTTCCAGCTCGGCCAGTTCGAGCGCTGGACCTATTTCGGCGGCATTGGCATCGCCGATCCGGCGCTTGCAGATGCCGTCGGCCTCTATGTCGGCCAGTGGGGCGTCGACTACGAGTTCGACTTCGTCTCGCAGTTCTTCAACACCGTGGAGCGGGCCGGCGATGTCGTGCGGCCGCTCCGGCCCGGCGTGATCATCGAGGATCCGGTGTGGCTGGTCAGCGATCCGAAGCCGATCGCGATGCCGCTGTTCGGGCTACCGGGGACCGACGAGCCGGTCCCCGTGCATTAGAAGCCTAGTGCCCGCGGCCGCGCTGAAGCATCGACCACCCGGCCGGCACCATGAGCGCGGCGATGGCGATCTTGAGGAGGTCGCCGAGGATGAAGGGCTCGACGCCGTTCTCCCAGGCGCCGGCGGCGCCGATGCCGTTGGCGCCGCTCGAAAACTCCGCCAGCCAGGCGAGCCAGACGAAACCGAGAATGAAGATCAGCGCGTCGCCGACGAACATTGCGAGGCCAAGTTTGGGGATCGAGCGATCCCAGCCGCGGTCGGCGGCGAAGCCGACGACGAGAGCGGCGGGGATGTAGCCCCAAATGAAGCCCGCGGTGGTGCCGACGAGATAGGCCGGGCCGGCGATCGGGCCGGCGAAGACCGGAAGGCCGGCAAATCCGGCGGCGATATAGGCGACGATCGTGGCAACGCCGAGCCGTGAGCCATAGGCCGCAGCGATCAGGATGACGGCAAAGGTCGTCATCGTCATCGGCACCGGCCAGAACGGAACCTGGACCTTGGCCGAGAGCGTCAGGATGCCGATGCCGAGGCCGACGAGGAGCGCAGTGCGAAGCGCCGGATTGAGGCTCGTCGGCATCAGGGCTGGAGCAAGGGCAGACGAGTGATCGCTACGCATGTCGGTCGCCTCTTCAGGTCAAACAGGGTCTTGCGGAAGGCCCTTCTAGGGGCAAGGCGCGACGGCGACAAGGCGATGCCAACATGGCAGCCCCGCTCCCTGTGAAAGGTCAGGCCGCATCTCCGGCCGTTTCGTCGCCGAGATTGCGGGCGACGCGGCGCAGCATACGGCCGAGCTTCTTCTGGTCCTTGCCGTCGATGCCGGCAAAGGCCTGGCGGTCGATGCGCTTCAGCATACGGTCGATCTTGGTGAGCGCCGCGCGCCCCTCGTCAGTGAGATAGACGTGGGCGAGCCGGCCGTCGGCTTCGGAACTGCGGCGTTCGATGTAGCCGGCCGAGGTGAGGCGGCCGACCATCTTCGTCACCGTCGGTGGTTGGACGCCAAGTGCCGTGGCGAGCTCGCTCATCGACTGGCCGTCCTTGCGGTCGAGTGCTTTCAGGACGCCTTCCTGCCCGGCGTGCAACCCGATATCGGCAAGCAAAGCACCGATCCGCGCGCGATAGACGCGGCTCGCAGCCGCCATTCTAACGGCCAGTGATTTCTGATGGTCGCGGCTCATGTCGTGGCCCCCAGCCATCATGTTCGCGCGGGCGGAAGTCACAGTCAATTGACGGCGATGAAGTCTTTGCCGGCTCAGTTCTCTCTTGGGACGGCGCTTTCGTGCCAGCGGCGCAGAACACGGCGTGCGATCAGGCCGGTGACGACGAAGATGGCGACTCCGGTCAGCGCGAGGAGAAGCAGCGCCGCGAAGGTGCGCGGGGCGTTGAGGGTGAACTGCGCCATGTAGATCCGGTAGGCGAGGCCTGATTGCGCCCCGCCCGTTCCGGCGGCGAACTCCGCAACCACAGCCGCGATGAGGGCAAGGCCGCCGGCGATCCTGAGACCGGTCAGGAAATAGGGGAGCGCCGCCGGCGCTTTCAGAAACCGCAGCGTCTGCCAGCGGCCGGCGCCATAAAGCTCGAAGAGATTGAGGAGGTTGTGGTCGACCGATTTGAGGCCGGCAAGCGTGTTTCCGAGGACCGGAAAGAAAGCGACGATCCAGGCAAGGATCAGGAGCATCGTCTCGGTGTCGTCGATCCAGACGATGAGGATCGGCGCGATGGCGACGATCGGCGTCACCTGGAGCACGACCGCATAGGGATAGATCGCCAACTCGGCGAGGCGCGACTGCGCCATCGCCACGGCCAGGGCCACGCCGCCGATGATTGCGAGGAGAAGCGCCAGCAGCGTGATGCGAAGCGTCACCAGCAGCGCCGGGCCGAGGATGTCCCAGTCGTCGATCAGTGTCTCGACCACGGAGATCGGGCTCGGCAAGAAATAGGCCTCAGTGGCCGTCGCCGCGATCTGCCAGAGCACGAGGAGCAGCGCGAACGCGCCGGCCGGTACGGCGATGCGGAGCGCGCGGGGGCTCATTGTTTTGGCGCCTCAGCGATACCGGCCATCAACACGTCGAGCTTTGCCGAGATAGCGCGGCAGACGGCGTTGTAGCCGGCGCTTGTGCGGTAGTCGGCTGCACGCGGGTAGGGCGCGTCGACCGTCACCTCGGCGCCGACATGCCCCGGGCGTGGGGTCATGAGCAGGATTCGCGTCGATAGATAGGCGGATTCGAAAACCGAGTGGCTGACGAATATGACGGTCCAGCCGAAGCGATGCCAGAGTGCCAGAAGCTCATCATTGAGTCGGAAGCGCGTGATCTCGTCGAGCGCGGCGAAGGGCTCGTCGAGAAGGAGGAGGCGGGGCTTCGTCGAGAGGGCTCGCGCGATCGCGACGCGCATGCGCATGCCGCCCGAGAGCTCCCGCGGGAACGCATCGGCGAAGCCGGTGAGCCCGACGAGTTCGAGCGCCTCCTCGACCGCCGCGCCCGCCTCAGCATCATCGCTGCCGATGAGCCGGTGCGGCAGGTGGACATTGTCGCGGACGCTCGCCCACGGCATCAGTGTCGGATCCTGGAAAACGAAGCCGACCGAGCCGCGAGCCTTGTCGGGCTCGCTGCCGGGGCGCCAGGCGATGGTCCCTCTCGTCGCCTCGCCGAGACCGGCGAGGATGCGAAGCAGCGTGGACTTGCCGCAGCCGGACGGGCCGATGACGCCGAGGAACTCGCCGTCGTTGAGCGCCAGGCTGGCGTCCTTCAGCGCAACCGTGCCGTTCCTGTAGGTCTTGCCGACGCGATCGAGGGCAACCAGGGGACGGGCAAGGGAAGCGCTGCCGGATGCGTCAGTCAGTGAGTTCCGCCTTCAGTTCCAGCCCGACGCCATTACAGACGAAGCGGTTGGTGTAGAGCGTCGAGAGGTCGAGCCCCGGCTCGGTGACGCCGGCCTCGACCATCGCATCATAGAACGAGCGCACCTTGTCGTCGTCGAAGCAGCCGATTCCGCCTTCGAGCGCGACGCCGGAATCGACGATGCCGCGCTCGAGCATCTGTTCGCGGGCGTGGGCGATGAGCGCGTCGCTCATGTCCGGGTTCTGCTCCTTGATGAGGGCGTTGCCGAGGCTCGGATCGCCATAGAGATAATTGTACCAGCCGATGATCGAGGCATCGACGAAGCGCTGCACGATGTCGGGGTTGGCCTCCATGTAGTCGACGCGGACTTCGATCATCGTCGATGGCGTGTCGAAGCCGAAATCGGAGAGCGCGATGATCGTCGGCTCGAAACCACCAACGGTCTGGATGGTGAAAGGCTCCGAGGTGACATAGCCCTGCTGCGCCGAATTGGGGTCGGCGAGGAATGGCGCCGGCGTGAACGCATAGGGCCGTGTCTGCTCGTCGGAGAATTCCGGCCAGTTCGCCTTCATCCACTCCCAGATCGCCACCCGGGTGTCGTTGCCGATGAAGATCGTCTCGAGCTCTGCGAGGTCGGCCAAGGTTTCGACGCCGGATTCGGGATGAGCGAGGAAGACCTGCGGCTCCTTCTGGAAGATCGCGGCGACCTCGATGATCGGCGGGACATCGGCGGCGAGCGCGTTCAGCGGCTGCAGCAGGTTGCCGGACATGTAGAAATCGGCACGGCCGGAAAGCAGCAATTGGCGGTTCGGCGCCATCGGGCCGCCGGGAATGATCGTGACGTCGAGCCCGTATTCGGCATAGGTGCCGTCGGCGAGCGCCTGGTAGAAGCCGCCATGCTCGGCTTCGGCGAGCCAGTTGGTGGCGAAGACCACCTCGTCCTGTGCGGCAGCCGGCGCGGCCGCGCCGAGCGCGAATGCGGCGGCAAGGGCGCGGATCATGATCGGGCGCATGGGAGGCAAGGCGTCACCTTCTGGTTTCTTCGCGCGGCATCAACGGGGCCAAGCGTCGTCGGATGGGTTCGGTAATGGCGATTGCGGTCGGCTTCAAGGCCGGGCGCCGGCCTGTTAGCGGATGGGGCGGCGTGCTAGGTGGCACGAATTCCTGAGGACTTGGAGGCTGCAATGAGCGTGCCGCGCCGTATCTGGGCCGAGATGACGACCGCCGAGATCGCCGAGGCGGACACGTCCGACTGGATCGCCGTCATCGCGCTGGGGGCCGTCGAGCAGCACGGTCCGCATCTGCCCCTGGCCACCGACAGCCTCATCGGCTCGGCGCTGACGGCGCTGTCGATGGAGATGATACCGGACGAGATTCCGGTCACGGCGATGCCGATGATCGAGGTTGGCAAGTCGGAGGAACACCTTGGCTATCCCGGCGTGGTGTCGCTAGGCACGGCGGAGATGACCGCAATCATCCGGGAGACGGCCGAAAGCGCGATCCGGGCGGGCGTCCGAAAGGTTGTCATCGTCAACGCACATGGCGGCAACAGCCCGCTGCTCGATCTCGTGACGCGCGATCTCCGCCGCCGTTACGGCGTGTTGGCGGTGGCGACGTCGTGGTCGCGCTTCGGCGTGCCGGAAGAACTCGTCGCGAAGGACGAAATCGTTCACGGCATCCATGGCGGCCAGATCGAGACTTCGCTGATGCTCTATATCCGCCCCGAGCTGGTGCGGATGGAACGGGCAGAAACATTCGTTTCGTTGCAGGAGCTGCTCGGCGAGGAGTACGAGTTGTTGCGCGCGCACGGGCCGGTCGCTTTCGGTTGGATGGCGGAAGATCTCAATGCGGCCGGCGTGGTCGGGGACGCCGCCGCCGCAACCCCGGAGATCGGCCAGGCGATCGCCCAGCATCAGGCGCAAGCCTTCGCCAAGCTCTGCGAGGAAGTGCACGACTTCGTGCCACCGTGGTTCGAGCACGACTCGCAGGAGGACCGGCTGCCTCGGTAGCCACAAAGCCCTTGAATAAGCTGACATCCCGATTGACCTGCCTAATAACTTAGGTACTTAGGTCGTATGGATGACGTCACAGCAGCAACAGCGTTCGCTGCGCTCGGGAACGAACACCGGGTCGCGGTGTTGCGGATGCTCGTGCGGGCGGGCGAGGGCGGCCTGAACGTCACCACCATACGCGAGGATCTCGACTTGCCGCCTTCGACCCTGGCGCATCATCTGCGCATGCTGGTCGATGCCGGTCTTGTCGAACAGGAACGGATCGGTCGCGACCTCTTCTCGCGGCCCGTCCCGGCCGTCATACGAAGCCTCAACGCCTTCCTCACCGAGGATTGCTGCAACGGTGTCTTCCCTTCCAGCCGGAGGATGGGAAACCCCAATCATCTTCTCTAAAGAACTGTCAAACTAGAATTCTAGTAAACTAGTTATATAGCATTCGTGTTGGTGAGCGGCATTCGTATCGTGGCTGTCCGTGTCGTGTCGAGGCCATGCTCCTCGCGACGCGCAGGCCAGGCTCGGTGACGAAAACGTGAGAGTGTGGCAAGCCTCGACCGCGCGCCCTATATCTCGCGCCTGAAGTCCAAACACCCA
>CAZSXA010000140.1:4755-6329 GCA_964611195.1 uncultured Bauldia sp. | reverse complement strand
CCTCACCGATAAGAATCGCACCATCAGCAAGGCGACCGTCCTCGCCCGGACCCTGCATCGCGATGTCGTTGCCGTAGACGCGCATGACCTGCGTGCCGTTCTGGCGGTTCACTTCGAGGTACATTTCATAGTCGGAGTAGTCGGGCAGGCCGACGCGCGCCCCCGGGCCTTCCTGGGCAACTGCAATTGTCGCGGCGATGGCGATTGCAGCGCTGGCCAGGATGCCTCCTGAATAGATCGTGCTCTTCATCGAATTCCCCCTCACCATATCCTCTTGTCGGGTGCGCGGCGTCAGGCCGCCCCGGCGATCCTCCAGTGCCATGATATCATGCATGTAGTATGAATGATTTGCAATTAGTTCGGGGCCAAGAACCCCGTTGCGGAAGGACCTCACAATGAAACTCAACCGGGCCAGCGACTTCGCGCTTCGTTTCACGATGCTCTTGGCTCAGTCTCCCGCTCCGGTTTCGATCGAGGAAGCCTCCGTCCGGCTTCGCGTGCCGAAGTCGCAGGTGATGAAGATCGCGGCGAAGCTGGCCGGCGTCGGCATGCTTCGCACAAGGCCCGGCCGCGGCGGAGGAGTGCAGCTTGCAAAGCAGGCCAGCGAAATCAGTGTCGGGGATGTTGTCCGCGTGATCGAAGCGGATCTCGGCGTCGTCGAGTGCATGAGGCCGGGGCCTTGCCAGTGCGTCTTTCTGCCCAGATGTGCCTTGATGGGTGCGATGCGCTCCGCGACCGAGGCCTTCCTCGTTCATCTCGACGGCTTCACCCTCGCCGATGTCGCCGGTCGGACCCAGGCCCCGCAGCTGGCGTAGTCCCGCTACGGTCAAACGCGATCACTTGCGCCCGAAGGCGAAGCCGACGAAACTCTAAGGCTAACCCGCGGAAAGCATAATGCGGGGCTGGAGGACACGCGTTGGAGAACAAAGCCTGGCCGACCCTTAGACCGGTCGACCCGAAGCGCTGGGATCGTACGCTTTTCGAAGCACTGATCGAGAACGCCGAAAGAAAGGGCAAGTCGCCGGCGATCGAGGATCAGGAGCGCAACCCGCTCACCTACAACCGCCTTGTGTTGGGCAGCCTGGTTCTCGGCCGCAAGCTTGCCGAAAGGACCAAGCCAGGAGAGCGCGTCGGCGTTCTCCTGCCGAACGTCAACGCGGTCGCCGTCACATTCTTCGGGCTCAACGCCTATGGCCGTGTGCCGGCGATGCTCAATTTCACGGCGGGCGCCACCGGCCTCGTCGCGGCAGCGATGAGCGTCAATGCGAACATCGTCGTGACGTCGCGCCGTTTCGTCGAGCAGGCGAAGCTCGAGCAGAAGGTCGCCGCGCTCGCGAAGGCGCTCACCATCGTCTACCTCGAAGACATCCGCGAGGAGGTCGGTCTCTTCGACCGCTTGCGCGGGCTGACGCAGGCGCGACGGGCGGCGCAGGTGCACGCTCAGCACAAGAGCCCACCCGACGACATCGCCGTGATCCTCTTCACGTCCGGCACGGAACGTCAGCCCAAGGGCGTGGCCCTTACCCACGCCAATCTCCTTTCCAATATCGAGCAGACCAACGCCTCGATCGCGT
>CAZSXA010000140.1:0-4745 GCA_964611195.1 uncultured Bauldia sp. | reverse complement strand
CCGCCTGGTGCGGCTCGGTCAGGCAGACGCTACCGAGGACGTCCTCTTCAACGCGCTGCCGGTCTTTCATGCCTTCGGGCTGATGGCAGGGCTGCTGCTGCCGCTCGTCGTCGGCTTTCGCGGCGTCCAGTACCCCTCGCCGCTGCACTACGAGGAGATCCCCAAGCTGGCGCGCGAGGTTAAGGCGACGATCATGATCGGGATCGATACGTTTGCCGCCGCGTGGGCGCGGTCGTCGAAGCCGGGCGATTTCGACAGCCTTCGCCTTATGGTGCTCGGCGCGGAAAAGGTGAAGGACGCGACGCGGCGGCTCTGGAAGGAGCGGTGCGGCATCGAACTGCTCGAGGGCTACGGCCTCACCGAGGCCTCGCCGGTGATCGCAGTCAACCGTCCCAACGACAACCGCATCGGCACGGTCGGTCCGCCGCTGCCCGGCGTCGAGGTCGACCTCAAGCCGGTCGAGGGAATCGATGCAGGGCAGAAGCTGATGGTGCGCGGCCCCAACATCATGGCCGGCTACTACTTCCACGACCGTCCCGGCGTATTGGTGCCGCCGCCGGGCGGGTGGCATGACACCGGCGACATCGTCACGATGGACGAGGACGGGGCGATCACCATCGTCGGGCGGGCCAAGCGTTTCGCGAAAATCGCCGGCGAGATGGTTTCTCTGTCGGTGGTCGAGGCACTCGTCACCGACGCCGATCCGGATGGCGTTCATGCCGTCGTTGCCGTGCCTGATCCGCGGAAGGGCGAAGCGCTCGTGGTCGTCACCACCAATACGGCGCTGTCGGTCGATTCCGTCCGGAAGGCGGCGCGGAGCGCCGGCGTCACCGAGCTGCTTGTGCCGTCCAGAATCGTCGGCGTCGACGAAATGCCGCTCCTCGGGAACGGTAAAACCGACTATGTCTCGCTCGAGCGACTGGCCGGGGCGGCGCTGGCGGGGTAAGCCAACCCGGGGCGCGCGCGACAATCGCCGATCCGTGCGCTTGTCATCCGTCTCGACACCAACCACTTAACGCCACGAATCGACAGACCGGCGTCCCTTCGGCTACGCCCTCGCTTCCCTCCGACCGCCAGAACAAGGCTCCATGTTCGCAGACATCCTTTCCGTCATCGCCGGACTCGTCCTCCTCTTCGTCGGCGGCGAGGGGCTCGTGCGGGGAAGCGTCGCGGTCGCGGAGCGGTTCGGCCTGTCGAAGCTGCTCATCGGCCTCACCATCGTTGCGTTCGGTACCTCGGCGCCCGAACTGCTCGTCGCGGTCCAGGCGGCACTCGACGACGCGCCGGAGATCGCGCTCGGCAACGTCGTCGGCAGCAACATCGCCAACGTCTTCCTGATCCTCGGCCTTGCCGTGCTGATTGCTCCGATCGCCTCGTGGCGGCGGACCGCCGTGCGGGATGCGATGGTCGCGGTTCTGGCGTCTCTTGCGCTGTTCGGCCTCGTCCAGGGCGACGTGATCGGCAGGGTCGAGGGCGGCGTTCTTTTCGCTGCGTTGCTCATCTATCTCGGCGCCTCCTATTGGCTGGAGCGGCGCGAGCCGGATTCGGTCCACGGATCGGAGGTCGAGGAGTTCGAGGACATCAAGTTCAACCGTCCGTGGATGCCCTTCGCGCTCGTCGTCGGCGGCATCGCCGCGCTGGTCTTCGGCGCCGATCTCCTCGTCGACGGGTCTGTCTCGATCGCCCGCGAACTGGGCGTGTCGGATGCCGTGATCGGGCTGTCGCTCGTTGCCATCGGAACGTCGTTGCCTGAACTCGCGACGGCGGTGGTTGCCGCCTATCGGCGCCACGCAGACGTCGTGCTCGGCAACGTCATCGGCAGCAACATCTTCAACGTGCTTGCCATTCTCGGCATCACGACACTGATCCAGCCGATCTCCGTCTCGGCGCGATTCGGCGAGTCCGACACGCTCGTGGTGCTCGGCTCCAGCGTATTCCTCGTGGTGCTTCTGTTTGCGGCAAAACGGATCGGCCGGCCGGCGGGACTCGTCATGCTGGCGGCTTATTCGGTGTACATGATTACGCTGTTCGTCGGCTAAGCCGCGTTCCGATCCCCCTTTCGGGAAGTGGCGGAAGCGGATCGTCCTGCGCTATCAGCGTTCCATGGAAACGGTCTGGGTCGTTCTGCTCGGGGTGCTGTCCGTCGGCGTGACGGCAATCATCCACTACGAGATGCTGAACCTGTCGGTTCGGGTCTCGCGCCGGCTCGGGATTCCGCGCCATCGGCAAGTGCTTGCCACGATCATCATGATCATGATTGCTCATGTGATCGAGGTGTCGTGGTACGCGGTCGTCTTTTACATGATGCACGATGCGCCGGCGCTCGGCTCGATCGGCGGATCGTTCGACGGGTCCGCGCTCGACTATTTCTATTACTCGATATCGAGCTTCACCACGCTCGGCGTTGGCGACGTCGTGCCCTTCGGGCCGATCCGGGTCCTTACCGGCATCGAGGCGCTTAATGGGCTGGTGCTGATCGCCTGGTCGGCTACGTTCACCTTCGCCTCGGTGCAGCGCCGCTGGGACTGGCCGTAGCGCGTCAGGCGCTGGGGAAGTGCTCTAGGCGCCGTCGGACTTCGGACCGGAAGCGGCGCCCTTGAGCCGCCCGGCGAAGCGGGTCGCAGACGCCTTGGCGGCGCCCAGCTTGTCCTTCTCGCGCGCCACCGTCTTCGCCTCGGCGGCGACCTCCCTCGCAGCAGCGGCCGCCATCGCCCGCGCCTTCGGGCTGGAGGCGACGCGGCGTGCGGCAAACCGGGCTAAGCGGCCAAAGATCATGGGCCGAATGTAGTCGTTTGAGGCGGCCGTGTGTAGATGCTCTACGGCGTCCGAAGCTTCAGTCATGCGGGAAGAGGAGCCAGCGGAACTTGACCTTCGTGCTCGCGCTCAGCCCCATCCTGCTCGTGCTCGGACTGATGGGCGCCTCACGGACGCCGGCCGCCGTCGCAGGTCTCCTCGGCGCGATCCTGACCGTCGTGGTCGGGTTGGCGGCGTTCGATTTCGCGACCGATGGTGGGACAAGCGACTTCGGGGCCGTCTTCGGCGCGTTGCTGGAGGCCGCGCACTCGGCGCTCGGTATCGTCTGGATCATCTTTCCGGCGCTCGCCTTGTTCGAGTTCCAGCGCCGCGTCGGGGCAATCGAGCGCATCCGCGACGGCCTTTCCGCCCTCGCCGAAACGCCGCGTCTGCAGGTGATCTTCATCGCCTGGTTCTTCGGTCTCTTCGTCGAAGGCGCCGCCGGTTTCGGCACGCCGGTGGCGCTCGCTGCTCCGTTGCTGGTCGGGTTCGGATTCAAGCCGGTTAAGGCCGTCACGCTGGCGCTCATCGGCCACGCCGCCGGCGTGTCCTTCGGCGCGATCGGGACGCCGGTCCTGACCCAAGCTTCGATCACCGGAGTTTCGGGGGACGAAATCGGCCTCGCCACGGCGGCGCTGCACGCGGCGTTCGGCGTCGTCCTTCTTCTGGCGCTGATGCGCCTTGCTGACGAGACGCCGCTGTCGCGTCGGGATATCGGTTGGTCCGCTCTCGCCGCGGCCTGCTTCCTCCTGCCCTCGCTCGCGATCGCGGCGCTGGCCGGACCGGAACTGCCGACGCTTGGCGGCGCGCTTATCGGCGGCGCAGCCTTTGCGCTCCTCGTGCGGTGGAGAAGGCGGGGCGGGGCAACGTCCGGAGCCCGCATCCAGATCCGCGATGCCGCGCCCTATCTCCTCGTCCTCGCGACGGTGCTGATCACGCGCCTCGTCCCCGCGGTCGGTGACGCTCTGCAATCGGTGGTTCTCGAATGGCGAATGATGGACGTGTTCGGTGGATCGTTCGAGCCGTTCTATCATCCGGGGACGCTGCTGCTTGTCAGCCTCATCGCAAGCGCGGTCATCACCCGTCATGCCGCCGAGATAGCGCCGGCGCTGTCGGCGGCAGCGAAGCGAATCGTGCTGGTGGCGCTTGCCCTCCTCGCCATGCTCGCAATGGCGCGGCTGATGGTGCATGCCGGCATGATCACCGAATTGGCCGAGCAGGCCGCCGAAACGGGCGCCGTCTGGCCGCTGCTGTCGCCGCTGGTCGGCGTCCTCGGGACCTTCGTCAGCGGCTCGGCGACCGCCTCCAACATACTCTTCTCCGAGTTCCAGGTCGGGACGGCCGCGGCGCTCTCTCTGCCGCCGGTGCTGATGCTGGCGGCGCAAGGTTTCGGTGCGGCTGCCGGCAACATGATCGCGCCGCACAACATCATCGCCGGCAATGCGACGGTCGGGCTGAGCGGCCGGGAGGGCGACGTGCTGCGCGCCACGGCCCGCATATGCGCGGTCTATGTTGCCGCAGCCGGCCTGGCTGTCCTTGTGTTGGGGTGATGGCGGGCGCAGGCGCCGCTGGGCAACCGGCCATTGCCGCTCCTCCACAGCACGGACGCCTTCTATCAGGTCGGGGGTACCGCCACCGTTCGGATCGGATATCGTCGTGCCGATATCGTGGTGAGGGTCCGTATCGTTGCCGTTCTTTGTGCTTGCAAGTCAGCGGACCGGTTCCACTGCGCTCGTCAAAGCACTGGCTTCGCATCAGGATGTGGACTGTCTGGGGGAACTGCTCGGGGGCCGTCAGACAGCGGGCTGGTTTCGGGACCTTCTAGATCGATTGGACCCACGCTTTCGGGACCCGAGCTACCGCGGGGCCAACACCAGGAGGTTTGTCGAGGCCGCGATCTCGGTGAGCCCGAAACCCCACAGCTTTTGGCCCGAACAAAGGGAGGGCAGGTA
>CAZSXA010000139.1:3365-6432 GCA_964611195.1 uncultured Bauldia sp. | reverse complement strand
GCCCGCGTCGCTTCCAAGTCGAATGATGTAGCTCTTCAGCCGAGGCGCGAAATGCGCAAATAGTTCAGCGAAAGCTTTTCTGTCTTGCTTCTCGCCGATTGCACATAGGAGACCGGTCAGTGCCGCTCCAACTTTGCGCTGCTCCGCGCTTTGTCGTGCCATGCCTTTGGTTCGCCCAACCCTCTCGGCGTTAGTGACCAGACCACCCTGCCTTGCGGGTCCAGGATGCCATAGTGTCGGCGTGGGCAAAACTGCTTGGAGCATGACCAGAAGTACGGCGCTGCTATCGGCGTGGATCACATGAGCCTGCGCCGGGAACAAGGCACACCGAGTTGAACGCCCGTATCGGTCCGCTACAGAGGTTTTGCTCAGAGCGGTTAAGCCGCTGTCATTGGCGGCGGGCCGCTGCACGACGATTTCTCACTGCAGCCCGCTCGCGAAGTCGCGTGACGTCTCAACAGGGGGACGCGGCGGAAAGCGTCGCCCAGCCACGCTTCGGTTGACCCAAGTCAACACGTGAAAGCGGCGGCCAAGCAGATTGAACGGAGCAAGATAGAATGCCGGGAAGAACTAATCGGGAGACGCTCCATGGACATATCCGACACAAGTACCTTGGTTTCAGCGGACGCGCTTGAGGCGCGCCTTCGCGAAATCGGCGCTGAGCGCTACCATCACCACCACCGTTTCCATAAGTTGCTGCACGGTGGCGAGCTAACGCGCGGTCAGATTCAGGCGTGGGCGCTCAACCGCTATTACTATCAGTGCTCCATCCCGGTGAAGGATGCGCACGTACTGGCAAAGTTCCGTGACCGGGAGGTCCGGCGAGAATGGATTCATCGGATCACGGACCACGATGGCGAACCCGGCGGGGAAGGTGGCATCGACCGTTGGCTAAGGCTGACCGACTTCCTTGGCCTGGATCGCGATTACGTCGAGTCAACCGAGGGGATCTTGCCGGCGACACGGTTCGCCGTCGACGCATACGTCAACTTCGTGCGCGACCGAAGCCCGCTTGAGGCAGTGGCGTCGTCACTGACGGAGCTGTTTGCCCCAACGATCCACGAGCAACGTATTGCCGGCTTCCTTGCCAACTACGATTTCTTCACCGACGAGATGCTCGCTTACTTCCGGAAGCGTCTAACGCAGGCACCGCGGGACGCCAACTTTGCACTGCGGTTCGTTCGTGAGAACGCGGGTACCGAACCCAAGCGCGAGGCCGTCTGCCGGGCGCTTTTGTTTAAGACCGATGTTCTGTGGGTCCAACTCGACGCCCTCGAGCACGCTTACATTGAGGGGCACGTGCCGCCTGGGGCGTTCACACCAGATAACGTACGATAGGTTGGGCGAGCAGGCAGGCGCTAGGCGGCCAGCCTCTGTGGGCAGCTTCTCGGAGTAACCAGGCTGTTTGAGGTAATGTCGCCGCGGCCCGATTCGAAAAGCACATGGAGCGATTTCTCTCGAGGCCGCGACGGTGTCACATGACTACTTGCGGGTCGCGCAAGCGTACATGTTGATTTCCATGCCGACGCAAACTTCGGCGATCTTCGGGGTCTTCCAAGCCATGATGAATCCTCCATTCGTGGCCGCGGCGTCGCCGCCGCAGGGGCGCTAACACAATGTCGGCGCACCGACCCACTTGGAGGGAGCATCCGTGCGCCGCAATCTATTGAACCCATTAGGATATCCTATGGGTGCCGAAAACGATCTGTTCTGTCAATAGGTTAGTCTGTCACCGAGGTGTCACCCGAGCCTGCCGATAACGTCGATCGACGTTGCGGATGGGCGATCGCTCCGCCACAAACGCAGGCGATGTGAGGTTCCAGATGGCCTATCGGCAATTGACCGAAGCGAGTGTGGCCTCCTATCTCAGCACCCTGCCCGAGATGGGAAGGCGGTTCTCGTCGTTCGATGATCTTGAGGTCAATGAAGTCGGCGACGGCAACCTCAACTTCGTCTACATCGTCACGAACCGCGCCAACACCGACGAGACGGTGGCGGTCAAGCAGGCTGTGCCGTTCCTCCGCATCGTTGGTGAATCGTGGCCGCTGTCGCGCCACCGCATGGACTTCGAGATTGCGGCGCTGAGGACACACCGTGAACTCTGCCCGCAGCACGTCCCCGAGATCTACTTCGCATCGAGCGACATGTCGCTCGTCGTCATGCAGAACCTCCGCGAGCATCGCATCCTGCGCGGCGAGATGATTGAGGGTCGGCGATTTCCCTTGCTCGCCGATCACATGTCGACGTACCTCGCGCAGACGCTGTTTCACACGTCCGACCTTTATCTTGGCTCCGAGTCTAAGAAGCAGGCGGTCCGGGGCGCCATCAACGTCGAGCTCTGCAAGATCACCGAGGACTTCGTCTTCACCCACCCCTACGACGATTCCGACACCAACGACTACAATCCGGAACTTCCTCGGGAGGCGATCGAATCCATTCAGAAGGACCCCGAGGTGAGGGCGTCCGTCGGCGAGATGAAGTACGCGTTCATGACGCGCGCGGAGGCGTTGATCCACGGCGACCTCCATATCGGCTCGATCATGGGCAACGAGAGCCAAACCTTTGTCATCGATCCGGAGTTCGCTTTCTGCGGGCCGATGGGGTTCGACATCGGTGCGCTCATCGGTAACCTTTACCTCGCCTATTTCGCGCATAATTGGCGGCAGCGCGACATGGGCAACGATCCGGTTCCCTACCGATCGTGGTTGCTGGAAACAGCCGAAGCGATCTGGAACGAGTTCGAGTTGAAGTTCCTGGATCTCTGGCGTGCCCATGATGACGCCGGCAAGGCGTCTTTCATCGGGCGCGACCTCGACAGTGGAAGCACCGAGGCCTTCCGGCGGCGGTTCATGCGGCGGCTGTTGTCTGATTCGGTCGGCTTTGCCGCCTGCAAGATGATGCGGCGGATTGTCGGCATCGCCAAGGTGGCAGACATTGCCGGCATTCCCGACCTCACGGCGCGCGCCGTCATCGAGCAGCAGGCGCTTGAGATGGGCCGACGTATGGTCACCGGGCGCGATCGTTTCGGATCGATCAGTGCGGTCAGCGCACTGGCGCGCGAGATCTC
>CAZSXA010000139.1:0-3265 GCA_964611195.1 uncultured Bauldia sp. | reverse complement strand
GGCGCGATCGTTTCGGATCGATCAGTGCGGTCAGCGCACTGGCGCGCGAGATCTCGCCGCTGAGGGGAGCCGGAAGACCATGAGCACGCAGGATCAAGCCGCTGAGCGCCTCCCGCCAACAGTCGAGTGGCGCGACGGTGAGCTCCATCTTCTCGATCAAACGCGCCTGCCGCATGAGGTGGCAATGGAGCGTCAGGAGGACGCCGAGCAGGTGCACGAGTCCATCCGCACGCTCAAGGTGAGAGGCGCTCCGGCGATCGGCGTCGCGGCGGCCTACGGCCTTTGCGTCGCAACCAAGGCGTATCGCAAGGCGTCGGCCGGGCCGTTCGTGGCTGAGGCCGAACGCCTTGCTGGCTTGTTGGCGTCGGCTCGGCCGACCGCGGTCAATCTCGGTTGGGCGCTGCGGAGGATGCTTGCCCGCGCACGCGCGATCACAGCCACGTCGGGTGCCGAGATCCACGATGCTCTCGTCGACGAAGCGAAGCGCATCCACACGGAGGATCAGGCGCTCTGCCGCGGCATCGGCGCCGCTGGGCTCCCGCTCATTGGGGACGGCGCAACTGTACTCACCCACTGCAACGCCGGAGCGCTGGCCACCACCGGCATCGGAACGGCAACGGCGCCGCTCTATCTTGCCCACGAGCGCGGAGTCGGGTTTCGAGTCTTCGCCGACGAGACCAGACCCTTGCTCCAGGGCGCCAGGCTGACGGCCTGGGAACTCAGCAAGGCCGGCGTCGACGTAACGCTGATTGCAGACTCCATGGCGGCGAGTCTGATGCAGGCGGGCGAGGTCGATCTGGTCATCACCGGGGCAGACCGCGTCGCCGCCAATGGCGATGTGGCGAACAAGATCGGGACACTGGGCGTGGCGGTATTGGCCAACCACTTCGGCGTGCCGTTCTACACTGCGGTCCCGTCCTCGACGATCGATCTCGATTGCCCGAGCGGGGTCGACATACCGATCGAGCAGCGGGCCGATGACGAAGTGCTCGGCTTCGCCGGGATTCACACGGCACCGGACGGGATCGGCGTTCGCAACCCGGCCTTCGACGTGACGCCGCACGCCCTGGTCGTCGGCCTGATCACCGAGAGCGGCATCGTCCGGCCGCCATTCGCCGAGAACCTCGCCGCCCGATTTGGCGCGGGAACCCATCGATGAAGAGCCGATGGTCCGATGCCGAGGCCGAAGCGGCGGTTGCCCGCTATGCCGGGGAGGGCGTCTCCGCCGACTTGGCGCTCCGCGTCTACACGACACGGCTTCTCGGCGCCGATCGGGCGCTCGTCCTTCACGGTGGTGGCAACACGTCCGTGAAGACGCGAATCACCGACGGCATTGGCGATGACCGGGACGTAATCTGCGTGAAGGGTTCGGGCTGGGACATGGCCACGATCGAGCCGGCCGGCCTTCCTGCGGTGAGGCTCGCGCCGCTGCGCTGGCTGCGATCGCTGGAGGCGTTATCCGACGAGGAGATGGTCAATCAGACCAGGCTTGCGCTCCTCGACAACAAGGCGCCGACGCCGTCGATCGAGACGCTGTTTCATGCCTTCCTGCCCCACAAGTTCGTCGATCACACCCACGCCAATGCGGTGTTGAGCCTGGTCGACCAGGAGAACAGCGCCGCCATCGCCGCCGAAGTATGGGGGGATGAGATGATCTTCATTCCCTACATCATGCCGGGCTTCGGCCTGTCCAAAGCCGCGGCCGAGGCCTCCGAGTCGGCGCCCGAGGCGAAGGGGATGATCCTCGACAAGCACGGCATCTTCACCTTTGCCGAGACCGCGCGCGAAGCGTACGAACTGATGATCGAGATGGTGTCCCGCGCGGAGGACCGGATCGCCGGCGAGCCGCGCAAGGTGTATCCGGCGCGCGCCTTGCCTCAAGCATTGCCTGATCTCTCCGAGATCGCCCCGATCATTCGCGGCGCCCTTGCCGAATCTCTGGGCGGAGGCGCTTGGCGCCGGGTCGTGCTCGAGCATCGCCGTGGCGATCGCCACTTCGTCGACGGGGCGGATGTCGCCGACTATGCCCGTCGCGGCGTCGTCACGCCGGACCACATCATCCGAACCAAGAACAAGCCTCTCGTGGTGCCACCGCCGGAGGTCGGCGGACTTGCCGCCTTCACGGATGCGGTCAGCGACGCGGTAGCCGACTATACGGCCGAGTACGCCAAGTACTTCGCTGCGAATGATGCCGATCCCAGCGCTCCCAAGACCATGCTCGATCCGTTTCCGCGCGTGGTCCTGGTGCCAGGCGTGGGGCTGTTCGGCGTCGGGTCGAGCGCTCGCGCGGCAGCGATCGCAGCCGATATCGCTGAGGCGACAATCCGTACGATTTCGGATGCTGAGACCATCGGACGGTTTTCACCGCTGCCAGAGTCGGAACTCTTCAAAATGGAGTACTGGTCGCTGGAGCAGGCCAAGCTCGGCAAGGCGTCAAAACCTCTGCAAGGCCAGGTCGCAGCGGTCACCGGCGGGGCCGGAACGATCGGGGCAGCGATCGCGCGCCTGTTCGCAGTGAACGGCGCCGAGGTGGCGGTGCTCGATCTCGATGACGGCCACGCCCGCAACGTTGCCGCGGAGCTTGGTGAGACTGCGGTTGGAGTCCAGTGCGACGTTACGGATAGGGGTTCGGTCGATCGCGCATTCAGCGAAATCGTCGAGCGCTATGGCGGGGTTGATATTCTGGTCTCGAATGCCGGCGCCGCCTGGAGAGGGAGGATCGGCGAGATCGACGACGCAACGCTGCGGCGGAGTTTTGAGGTCAACTTCTTCGGCCATCAGATCGTCGCTCAATCCGCGGTGCGGATCATGCTTGCACAGCAGACGGGCGGCGCGCTGTTGTTTAACGCTTCCAAACAGGCGGTCAATCCTGGGCCGGAGTTCGGCGCCTATGGTCTGCCAAAGGCGGCGACGTTGTTCCTGTCCAGACAATACGCTCTCGAGTACGGTTCGGTCGGCATCCGGTCCAATTCAGTCAATGCCGACCGGATACGCTCGGGCATTCTGACGGATGCGATGATCGCGGAACGCTCTGCCGCACGCGGCTTGGACGAGCAGGACTACCTGTCGGGCAATCTGCTCGGGCTCGAGGTAACCGCCGAGGATGTGGCACAGGCGTTCCTTCATCAGGCGCTCGCACTGAAGACGACCGCGAGCGTCACGACAGTCGACGGCGGCAACATCGCCGCGGCGCTCCGTTAGTGGATGCACCTTTCAAGTGCATAGATTGGCGTACTCTACTATAACGTGTCAGTTTGCGCATTTT
>CAZSXA010000138.1:0-6471 GCA_964611195.1 uncultured Bauldia sp. | reverse complement strand
GGCCGAGGTCGGCGGCGAGATAGCGCACGCTCGCCTCCAGCGCCGCCTTGGCGACACCCATGACGTTGTAGTGCGGAACCCATTTCTCGGCGCCGTAGAAGGTCAGCGTCACGATCGAGCCGCCATCCCGCATCAGCGGCTCGGCGCGCTTGGCGAGCGCCACCAGCGAGTAGCAGGAGATGTTCATCGTCCGGTCGAAATTGGCCGACGTCGTGTCGACATAGCGGCCGGTCAGTTCGGCCTTGTCGGAGAAGGCAACGGCGTGGACGATGAAATCGAGCGACCCCCATGCGCGCTCGATCTCGGAGAACACCGCGTCGATGCTCTCCGGGTCGGTGACGTCGCAATTGCCGGCAAGGAGTGCCCCGATCTCCTTCGCCAGTGGCTCGACGCGCTTCTTCATCGTGTCGCCCTGGTAGGTGAGCGCGATCTCCGCGCCGGCATCCCGGCACGCCTTGACGATCCCCCAGGCGAGCGAGCGATTGTTCGCAACGCCGACCACGAGGCCGCGTTTTCCGCGCATGAGGTTGTTGCTTTCCGCCATTGCCGTCCCCTGCTGTAGGGCGCCTCTATTGCATCAGCGGACGACGCAGGCAACTGAGTGGGGCGTGCGGCCGCCGAGAGGCCGCGCGGAGGGACAAGGGAGCCAAAGCAGGCCACCAGATGGATGATTCAGCGCCGGTTAGCGATGACCTGATCGCGCGATTTGTCACGATTGTCGGCGAATCGAATGCCCTCATAGCGCCACCGCCGGAGGCGCCGTTCCTGCACGAGCTTCGCGGCGTCTTCCACGGGACGACGCCGCTTCTGCTCCGCCCCGGCTCGGCGGATGAGGTCGCAGCCATTCTCCGGCTTGCGACGAAGACCGGAACGCCGATCGTGCCGCAGGGCGGCAATACCGGCCTCGTCGGCGGCCAGATTCCCGACCGGAGCGGCGGACAGGTCCTGCTCTCGCTGGAACGCCTCACCCGTATTCGCCTGGTGGACGCGGCCGACGATTCGATGATCGTCGAGGCAGGCGTCACCCTTGCCGACGCGCGCCGGGCCGCGGCCGATGTCGATCGGCTCTTCCCGCTGGCGATCGGCTCGATGGAGACCTGTCAGATCGGCGGCAACATCTCCTCCAATGCGGGCGGAGTCGCCGTGCTCGCGCATGGCAATGCCCGAAATCTGGTGCTGGGGCTTGAGGTGGTTCTGGCGAACGGCGAGCGGATCGATGGCCTTCGCACTCTCAGGAAGGACAATTCCGGCTACGATCTGAAGCAGCTCTTCATCGGTGCGGAGGGAACGCTCGGGGTCATCACGGCGGCGGCCTTGAAGCTCTCGCCGGCGCCCAGGGGCAAGGCGACCGCGTTCGTCGGCCGCGCCGATCCGGCCGCTGCGGTCGCGCTCTTCCATGCCGCGCGGGCCCGTGTCGGCCAGGAACTGACGTCGTTCGAGCTCATTCCGCGGATCTGCATCGACTTCTGCCTCCGGCATCTCGACGGAGCCGTCGAACCGCTGGGCGAGCCGCACCCCTGGTATGCCCTCGCCGAGATCTCGTCCGGCCGGTCGGCCGAGGCGGCGCGGAGCGATCTCGGCGCCATCCTCGCCGAAGGAGGGGTCGCGGGACGGATTGCCGCGTCGCCTGCCGAAGCCGACCAGTTCTGGCGGATGCGGCTGTCGCTGAGCGACGTCCAGCGCCCCGAGGGCGTTTCCATCAAGCACGATGTCTCCGTGCCGATCGGCGCCATCCCCGGCTTCATCGCGGAGGCCGACGCAGCCGTCACTGCGCTGGCGCCGGGCGCCCGGCCGGTGCCGTTCGGCCATGTCGGCGACGGCAACATCCACTTCAATATCAGCCAGCCGGTCGGCGGAGATGGCGAAGCGTTCCGGGCCCGCGCAGACGAAATCAACGCCGTCGTCTTCGAGCTCGTCGCCCGGCACAACGGCTCGATCGCCGCCGAGCACGGCGTCGGCCAGATGAAACGCGACCTCCTGCCGACCGTTCGTTCGCCGGTCGAGATGGACGTGATGCGCCGCATCAAGGCGACGCTCGATCCGGCCGGCATCCTCAACCCCGGCAAAGTGCTGTGAGCGCGGTGACGATCCGCTAACCGTCGCCGGTCACGCCTCGCTAACCCTCTCGGAAATCACTCAAATTTAACCGCGTCGATTAAGCCGACCCAAAGGCTGGCCGCGTAGGTTCAGCGCCATCCGAGGAGCGGAAAACGCCCCGGAACAAGGTCCGGTCAACGGACCGAATGGAGAGGCGAATTGAGACGTCAAGCAGCTTCCGGCGAAACCGCCGGAGCCGATCATCATGGCGGGCTGGACCCGTTTGCGCTTCCGGCGCGCATTGCCCTTCCCCAACAGGGCAAGCCGCCGGAAGCCGCAACGACCGCCGCCATCGACCGCGACCGCGTCGTCCTTCGCGGCGCGCTCGGGTCACGGTCGCTCCCGATCTCGTCCTTCCGCGGCATCGCGGTCCGGATTGAGGCGAATGAGCAAGGGATTACCGGCGTGGTTCTCGAACTCCACCATTCCGATCCGGCGCTGTCGGTACCCATTACTGCGACCGCCAACCCCGAGGATATCGCGGCCGATTGGCAGGCATGGTCGAAAGCGCTCGCCCTGCCGATGCTGCTGATCGAGGCGGACGGCTCTGTGTCGGAGCCGTTCGGCGAGCCAGGCGGCGTCAAGGCCGAAACGCCGAAGCCGCGGCGGCTTCACTCCTATTTCGCCAACCGACGTCCACGCTTCCTTGCCCGGCGGAAGCCCGGATGGCGGCGCGCGATGAGCCGCGCTGACGGCGCGGAAATCATCGCCCGCGACTAGCGCTCATCCCGAGACGGCGGCGCTCGCAAGCAGACCGACGAGCACGATCAGGCCGAATGTCCTGTTCGAGCGAAACAGCATCAGCGCCGTCCGACCTTCCCCGTCGCCCAGTCGCGACACCTGCCAACCGAGCTGGGTGCCGCCGGCCGCAAGCCCGACATAGGCCGGCCAGGACGCCCCCGCGGCCACGAGCGCCACAGCGAACAGCGTAACCGCACCGCCATAGAAACCGGCCACCGCCACGCCGGCTCGCTCGCCGAACAGCCGCGCCGTCGAGCGGATGCCGATGAGGGCGTCGTCCTCGATGTCCTGGACCGCGTAGATGGTGTCGTAGCCGATCGTCCACAGGATGCCGGCGACGTAGAGAAGCAGCGGCGCCAGTTCGAAACCCCCTGCCTCGGCCGTCCAGCCGACCAGCGCGCCCCACGAGAACGCGAGCCCGAGGCCGAGCTGCGGCCAGTCGGTGATCCGTTTCAGAAACGGATAGAGCGCGACCACGCCGAGCGAAGCGAGGCCGAGCCAGATCGTGAGCGCGTTGAACTGGAGAAGGACGGCAAGCCCGAGCAATGCCTGAAGCACGAGGAAGACCCAGGCCGCCGCGACGCTGATCGCGCCGCTCGGCAGCGGGCGCACCCGCGTTCGCGCTACCGACGCATCGAGCTCGCGATCGACGATGTCGTTGTAGGTGCAGCCGGCGCCGCGCATGGCGATAGCGCCGATGAGGAAGAGCACCATATGCCAGGCGTCGGGATAGGAACGCCCGAGAGAATCGGCGGCCAGGGTCGCCGACCACCAGCAGGGCAGCAAGAGGAGCCACCAGCCGATCGGCCGATCCCAGCGCGCAAGCCGGGAATAGGGCAGCAGCGATGTCGGGATGACCCGCTCGACCCAGTTGTCCGGCCGTGCATCGGGCATACGCGCCGCGCTGCTTGTTGAATTGTGATCCGCCATTCTGTGGTCGGTACCATGGGTGAGGGAGCCAAGCGATTGGCAAGCCCGGCCCAGCCGGCTACCCACCGGGACATGAATATTCTTCTCATCGGTTCCGGCGGCCGCGAGCACGCCCTCGCCTGGAAGATCGCCCAGTCGCCAAGGCTCGGGCGTCTCTATGCCGCGCCCGGCAATCCGGGTATCGGGGCGCTCGCGGAGCAAGTCCGCATCGACCCGACCGATCAGGCCGGCATCCTCGCCTTCGGCATGGAGAAACGGATCGATCTCGCGGTCATCGGTCCGGAGCAGCCCCTGGTCGGCGGCCTTGCCGACACGCTCACCGAAGCCGGCATCCCGACCTTCGGGCCCAGCGGCGCTGCCGCAGCATTGGAGGGCTCGAAGAGCTTCACCAAGCGGCTCTGCGACGAAGCCGGCATCCCGACGGCGCGCTATGCCGCCTGTTCCGATCGGGCGGAGGCCGACGCCTACATCCGCGAAAACGGCGCGCCTATCGTGGTCAAAGCCGACGGGCTTGCCGCCGGCAAGGGCGTGACGGTGGCCGAAACGGTCGACGATGCGATGAAGGCCGTCGCGGCGGCGTTTGCGTCGGATGGTGCAAGCGTCGTCATCGAGGAGGCGCTGACCGGAACCGAAGCGTCGCTCTTCGCGCTTTGCGATGGACGCCGCGCCACCCTGTTCGGCACGGCGCAGGACTACAAGCGCGCGCTCGACGGCGACCGGGGGCCCAATACCGGGGGGATGGGGGCGATCTCGCCGGCGCCGACGCTCTCGCCCGAACTCGCCAAGACCGCGATGAAAACCATCGTCCAGCCGACCATCGACGCAATGGCGTCCCGGGGGACGCCCTATCGCGGCGTTCTTTATGCCGGACTGATGATCACCCCCGAAGGCCCCAAGCTGATCGAATACAATGTCCGGTTCGGCGATCCGGAATGTCAGGTCCTCATGCCGCGCCTCGGCGACGACCTCGTTGATCTCCTGTCTCGTTGCGCCGACGGGGAACTCGACTCCGCCACCCCGTCATGGTCGAGCGACCACGCGGTCACGGTGGTGATGGCGAATTCCGGCTATCCGGGCGCGTACGAGAAGGGCGGCGAAATATCCGGCATCGAGGCCGCCGAATCCCTGCCGGGCGTCGTGGTGTTTCAGGCCGGCACATCCCTGTCCGGCGACGGCCGGCTGACTGCGTCCGGCGGCCGGGTGCTCGCGGTGACGGCGACGGCCGCGACGGCGGACGAGGCACGCGAGCGCGCCTATGAGGCGGTGTCGCGGATCAACTGGCCCGGCGCGCAGTTCCGGACCGATATCGCGGGCTAGCCTAACGCCGGAGTTGGTTGCGCCGGCGCTCGATCTCCTCCGCGAGCTCCTCCGGCTTTTCGGTGCCGACGCGGAAGCGGTGACCCGATTTCGTCACGACCTCCACGGCGGAGAGGCCCTGGACGTTGTAGAGCCAACCGCGCGGCGTCAGGTGGATGCCCCAGCCATACCACCAGCGGTTCCGCACCGGCTTGGCCTGCTCGATCTCCGAGAGCGCAACCTTCTTGTGCCAGAAACCGCCCCGGAACGACCATTCGAGATGGCTGGAATTGACGGTGATGTTGAACTCCGAGAACGTCCAGGCGGCCCACAGCATCGGGATCAGGCCGACGATCAGCAGCGGAACGAAGACCGTGCCGATCGTCATGGCGGCGACGCCTAGGACCATCAGCGATCCCGGGATGAAGCCGAACCCCTGCCGATGCTGGTACAGCGTCTCCTCCCGATCGGCGCTTGACGCGCGGCAAGCCACCGCTAGCCTGCCGTCGATTTCTAGAGAGCCCGCCGACGACGACCGGCCCCCGTTTCCGCGCAAGAAGTCATCATGACATCGCAGCCGATCCCGAACAATCTCGAAGCCTATTGGATGCCGTTCACGCCGAACCGGCAGTTCAAGCAGGCGCCGCGCATGCTCGTCGGCGCCGACGGCGTCCACTACACGACCGATGACGGCCGCCAGATCCTCGACGGCACGGGCGGCCTATGGTGCTGCAATGCCGGCCACAACCGGCCGCGGATCGTCGAGGCGATCCGCCAGCAGGCAGGCGAACTCGACTATGCCCCGGCCTTCATGTTCGGGCATCCGAAGGTGTTCGAACTCGCCTCGCGCGTGACGCAATATTTCCCGGCGGCGTTCGATCACATGTTCTTCACGAACTCCGGCTCGGAGGCGGTGGAGTCGGCGCTGAAGATCGCCAACGCCTATCACCGCGCACGCGGGGATGCCGGACGCTATCGCTGGATCGGCCGCGAGCGCGCCTATCACGGTGTCAATTATGGCGGCCTCTCGGTGAGCGGCATCACGCCGGCGCGCCGCACATTCGGCCCGATGATCGGCGGCGTCGACCATCTCCGCCATACGCACGACCTGTCGCGGAACGCCTTCACGAAGGGTCTGCCGGAGCATGGCGTCGAGCTCGCCGAGGACCTTGAGCGCATCGTCGCGCTGCACGATCCGTCGACGATTTCGGCCGTGATCGTCGAACCGATCGCCGGCTCGACGGGCGTCCTGTTGCCCCCGAAAGGCTACCTCAAGCGGCTCCGCGAAATCTGCGACAAGCACGGCATCCTGCTGATCTTCGACGAGGTCATTACCGGCTATGGGCGACTGGGCGCCAATTTCGGCGCCGACTATTTCGGTGTGACGCCTGACATCATCACCACAGC
>CAZSXA010000137.1:0-6490 GCA_964611195.1 uncultured Bauldia sp. | reverse complement strand
CAAGATGAGATCGTCCCCGGATTGCAGCGACAGATGGAAATGCGGCATCAGCCGCCCCTCCTCGGCGATCGCCCGGATCAGCTGGTCGTCGACCTCGATCGAGTCGATCGACGACAGCCGCAGCCGCGGCAGGTCCGGCACCTCGCGGAGGATCGTGCGGACGAGGCGGCCGAGGCTCGGGCGGCCGGGGAGGTCGGCGCCATAGGCGGTGAGGTCGACACCGGTGAGGACGAGCTCGGCATGGCCGGCCTCGACGAGGCCGCGCACCTGATCAACCACCGCGCCCATCGGCACCGAACGGGACGGACCGCGGCCGAACGGAATGATGCAGAAGGTGCAGCGATGATCGCAGCCGTTCTGGATCTGGACGAAGGCGCGGGCGCGATCGGCAAAGCCGGCGACGAGATGCCCTGCCGTCTCGCGCGCCTCCATGATGTCGTTGACGCGGATCTTCTCCTCGGCGCCGCCGCCGAAATCGTTGGGCGGGCGATAGCTGGCGGCCTCGAGCTTCTCCTCGTTGCCGAGGACGAGATCGACCTCGGGCATTGCCGCGAAGAGCTCCGGCTCGGTCTGCGCCGCACATCCGGTGACGATGATCCGCGCCTCCGGCCGCTCGCGCCGCGCCTTGCGGATTGCCTGGCGGGCCTGCCGCACCGCCTCGCCGGTGACGGCGCAGGTGTTGACGACGACGGCGTCTGCCCCACTCGCTTCCTCGGCGCGGGCGGCGATCACCTCGGATTCGAGCGTGTTGAGGCGGCACCCGAAGGTGACGATATCAGGCATGGCGTTTTCCGTGCGGGACCGGCGCTCGGTACATAGTTTGTCGCGCCGCCGTTTGCCAATCGGGCTGTTCGTGGAGGTCAGGCCGAGACTTCGAGGAAACCGCTTTGCTCAAGCTCCCACGGGCCGGTCATCAGGACGTGATTGTCGCTTTCGCGCCATTCGATCTGAAGCTCGCCGCCGGGGAGGACCGCCGTGACCTTGCGTCCGGTGCGCTTCGTCCATGCTCCCGCGACGGCGGCGGCGCAGGCCGCGGAGCCGCATGCCTTGGTGAGGCCGGCGCCGCGTTCCCAGACGCGGAGCTTGATCCGGTCCGGCGCCTCGACCTCGGCGAGCGTGACATTGGCCCGTTCGGGGAAGACGGGGTGGTTCTCGATCAGCGGCCCCAGCTGCTCCAGCAGGTAGGAATCGACGTCGTCGACCCAGAAGATCGCATGCGGGTTGCCCATCGACAGCACCGTCGGGCTGTGCAGGAACGGCGCGTCGATCGGCCCGATCTGGAGCTCGATGGCACGCAGATCATGGAACGGCTCGGCCAGCGGGATGTCCTCCCAGCGAAAGCGGGGCTCGCCCATGTCGACGGTGATCGCGCCGCTGCCATCGCGGACCGCGGGGAGGACACCGGCATCGGTCTCGAAGCGGACCTCGCCGTTCCCCGATTCGGCGAAGAACAGCGCCGCGACGCAGCGGGTGCCGTTGCCGCAGGCGCCCGAGGGCGAGCCGTCGCGATTGTAGATGCGGAGCTCGGCATCGATCCCGCTAGCCTTGGGCGGCAGGACCGCCATCAGCTGATCGAAGGCCATGCCCGGAGCGGCGGCGATTTCGCGCACCTCCTCAGGCTCCAGCGGAAAGGGCTGGGCGCGGAGGTCGAGCACCAGAATCTCGTTTCCGGCACCGTTCATCTTGTGAAACGTCAGGGGCGCTTCGGCCAAGTTCGGAATCTCCCATCGGGTTCGCCGCACAATATGGCGAGGCGCGTGCGTCTGCGCCAGCGCCCAGCTTGCAGGAGCCCAAATGACACACTCGCAAATTTCGGCGGGGCGCTCCTCAAAGTGACTTCCCCCGTCCGTTCGCCCGACATATCCTGACCCTCATGAGCACCTTGGCGATCGACGTCCGGCGGGCCGAGATTGATGATGTGGCAGGCATTACCGCCGTCCACGACGCCTCGTGGCGCTACGCCTATGAGGGCCTGATTCCGGCCCAGGAACTCGCCCGCATGATCGCCCGCAGAGGGCCGCGCTGGTGGAGCCGAGCGATTCGCCGCGGTACCGCGGTGCTGGTGCTCGAGGTCGGCGGAACCGTCGCCGGCTACGCCACCTTCGGGCCCAACCGCGCGCGCGACCTCACCCAGAAGGGCGAGGTCTACGAAATCTACCTTCTGCCGGAATATCAGGGCGTCGGGCTGGGCACCCAGCTCTTCCTCGCCGCCCGACGCGAACTCGCGCGCTACGGCTACGAGACCACCGTCGTCTGGGCGCTTGCCGACAACGAGCCGGCCTGCCGCTTCTATCGCAATGCCGGCGGTCGCCGCGTCGCGCGCTCGACCGAGCAGTTCGGCAAGACCGTTCTTGCCAAGGTCGCCTTCGCCTGGTCGCGGACCCGCTGACGCGGGCCGCTACTCGCCGCCACCGGAGAGAAGCAGCTGCGCTGCCGCGAGGCCAACGCAGAGCGCCGCGCCGAGATATGGCAGCCATGTCGGAACGTCGAACGGCGCCTCGCTCTTCCGACGCTCCAGGACAATCAGCGACAAATTCGAGATGAAGAAGACCGCCAGCATGATGAAGCTGGTGATCGAGGCGAGCGACTTCAGCGGCACGGCGATCGCGAGGCCGAGCACGGTTGCCGTAACGACGACCGTCCCGAAGATGGGTGTGCCGGTGCGCGGATGCGGCCGACCCAGCCAGTCGGGTGCGCCGCCCCATTTGCGAAGGCTGTAGATGACGCGCGTCGCCATGATGATCTGTGCCATGGCACCGTTGACGATCACCATCAGGCTGAGAATGCCGAGCGGCCAGCCAGGCCAGCCGGCGGCCTCGACCGTGGTGACAAGGGGCGCCGTGGCGCCGGAGAGCTCGTCCGGCGACACGAGGAGGAGGGCGGCGACCGCGGTCAGCACGTAGAGCACGGCCGACACGGCGAGCGCGATGACAATGGCGCGCGGCAGTCCCTTCCTCGGTTCGCGCGCCTCTTCGCTCATATGGACAAGGTCCTCGAAGCCGATGAAGGCATAGAACCCGAGGAATGCCGCGGCCAGGATGGCGGTGACGGTCGCCATGTCGGTGATCGGCGCGGCTTCGCCAAAGGTATCGCCAAGCGAGCCACCGGAGCCGTATCCGGCGACCATCACGAGGATGAGGCCGACGACCCCCGCTGTGGTGGTGATGGCCATCAGCCATGCCGACTCCTTGACGCCGGCGGCCGCGACGCCGCCAAGCACGAGGGCGAGAACGGTGATGACGAGCCAGTCGGGCAGGTCGACGAAGATGCCGAGATAGCCGACGAAGCCAGACAGAATCGTCGCCGAAGAAACAACGCCGGTGGCAACGATTGCCCAGCCGATCCCCACCGCGAGCCAGGAGAGACCGAACGCGGCGTTGGAATAAGCCACAGGTCCGCCGGCGCCGGGATGTCGGGACGAGAGCTCGGCATAGACCGCGCCGGTGACGGAGGCGACCAGCGCGGCAACAAGGAACGCAACCGGCGTCCAGTAGCCGGCTTCACCGGCGACCTCGCCGATGAGCACATAGATGCCGGCGCCGACGATGGTGCCGGCGCCATAGAGGCTGAGCATCGGCGTGCTCAGCGCACGTTTCAGGTGCTGTTCCTGGTTCGCTTCCCGGTCGTCCACGCAGCCTCCGCTCTTCGGCGGAGACCGGTCAGAGGTCGCCGCGATCGCCTATCCACAGCGCAACGTGGAAGTCGCAGGTGAAGTTCCGCGCCATCAGGTCTGCCGCCTGGCGCGCGAGCGCGTTGGCATCGTCATTGGCCGAGGCGTTGACATAGGCGATATGGCAGACGCCGCCCTCGTCGGCGATGCGGGTGACGACCAGCACCTGACGCTCCGGCGAACCGTCGCCGAAATCGGCGAAGAAGCGGAGGATCGTCGCATAAGGCACGCCGGTCTCGTCGACCCGCCACTCGAGCGTGTCGTTGACGTAGTTGAATGGCGGAAGCGTCTGCTGGGCCGCAAGCTGGCCCTCCGGGCTGACGCCATAGGAGACGAAGAAACGAAGGTCGCTTTCGACCAACTGGACCGGGATGCCGAGATAGCCGGCGCAGATCCAGCGGCCAGATTCCAGCATATCCTCCGGATCCGACTGCATCTGCTGGCAGCTCTCGAGTGCGACGGAGGTGTATTCGCTCTGCTGCGCGGCGGCGCCGTTCGTCAGTGCCGGCAAAGTGGCGAAAGCCGCGGCAAGAGCCGCGATCGGCCTTCTCGTTCGCATCAGCTGCCTCCCTCGCTCTGCCCGGAAGATGGCCATAGCCGACGAGCCGAGTCCAGCAGCGCCGACGGATCACCCTTGACGGTGAGTTGCTTGAGCCGCGACGTCGTCCCGCCCGTGACCGCGACGCTGGATTTCGAGACCCGCAGCGCTTTGGCCAACAGCGATTCAAGCGCCCTGTTGGCACGGCCATGCTCCGGGACGGCACGGACCCGGACGGCGACGACCACGAGGCCATCCGCGCGTTTCGCGGGCCCCTCGATTCGATCGGCGGAACTGGATGGCGTCAGCCGAATCGCGATGCGGATGCCGTCGGATGTCGCTAGAAACGGCTCGGTCATTGCAGATAAGGACGCTGTCCGGTTCGAGGTCTTTAGTGGAAGTGGGGCGAGCCCAGGGACCACTATGTGCGCCGCAGATGCCGTCGACAAGCAGCGCTTCGGGAGGGGGCCGCGCCGATGAAGGAGACCATCCGTTTCGTCAGCAAACCGGCGCGCGAGGTCGAAGGCGTGACCGTCATCGCCGATGCTGTCGAGGGAACGTCGCGGCCGTCGTCGCCGTTTCCCGTCCGCTTTGATTCGCCTGAAGTGGAGGGACGGGCGGCTGCGCGCTGGGAAAGGGATGTCGCCGCCTTCGCCGCGCGCTCCCCGGTGCCGCCGCGGGCCTGCTACCGGATCGAGGACGCCACCTGTCTGTGGCCGGGGATGGTGGTCGTCGCACCCGACAACACGATCGTTCGCGAGACGGCCTCCGCAAACAAGCAGCTCAGAAAGGTCCCCGGCTTTGCTGCGTTGAAGAAGAAGCAGGTGCAGGCGCTCGCGCGGGTGGGCGCGCCGCTCGAGGCCGCGATAGAGCCACCGGTTGTGCTGGAGGGCGACTTCTTCCTGCTGAGTTCCTCGATCTACGGCAACTACTTTCACTGGCTGATCGAATGCCTGCCGAAGATTGCGGTGTGGCGTCAGACCGGTGAGCATCGCAAGCTGCTCTGCCCGCCGCTCGAGGCGCCGTTCCACAGGCAGTCCCTGGCGCTGGCAGGCGTTTCCAACGACCGCATCGCGCAACCGGGCGGCAATGTCCGGACGCCCGGCGAGTTGCTCTTCTCCGACCGGATACGGCCCGGCACCGACCGGATATCGCGATCGGTCATTCCGTTCTTCGACGATCTCCGGACCCGGGTCGCCGCGACCAAGGAGCGAAAGCGCCGACTGTTCGTCTCGCGTTCCGGCGCGAAGGTCCGCCGGCTCCTGAACGAGGACGAGGTGACGGGGACGCTGGCGCCGCTCGGCTTCGAGGCGATCCGTGCCGAAACACTCTCCTTCGCCGAGCAGATGAGCCTTTACGCCGGCGCCGAAATCATCGTCGCGCCGCACGGCGCCGGGCTCGCCAACACCGCCATCTGCCATCCCGGGACGGTTATCGTCGAGTTGATCCACGACCGCTTCGAGCAGCCCGGCGGCGGGACCGCCTATGCCGCGATCGCCGATTTCGGCGGGCTTCGCTACGGCCTCGTCGTCGGTGGGGCCGACCCCGACGCCTCCGGCAACGTCACGCGCGAATCCAGCTTCGACTTCCGAATCCGGCCCGAGTCGGTGCTGGAAATGATCGAGGACCTTGGCGGACGGCTCTGATGATCACCGTCGGTCGCGTCCGCTAGAAGACGTTGAAATAGACGTAGCGCCAGAGAATCTGGCGGATCAGGATCAGGCCGAGGATCAACACGATCGGCGAGATGTCGATACCGCCGAGATTGGGAAGTACCCGGCGGATCGGCCGCAGCGCCGGCTCGGTGACGGCGTAGAGGAACTGGCCGATCGTCGCCACGAGCTGGTTGCGCGGATTGATGACGTTGAAGGCGTAGAGCCAGGAGAAGATCGCGCTCGCAACGATGACGTAGATGTAGATCTCGATCGCTATGAACAGAACATCGAGAACGGCTTGCATATTGGGCTTCCGACCTGTCGCGCGGCGCCGTTGATTTAGCGACGCCGCCCTGCCGCCGCAAGGCGCGCCGCCTTTCCGTCCAATGATTTGAAAGGGTCGGCGGGCTCGATGGGTGCACGGCCGCGCCCGGGTCGGCGCCCGGACGAAGCGTGGCGACGACCTGCGAACGGCCGTCTTCGCCACCGCTGCGGCCTTGCTTGACACCCTTTCCCGGCGCACCGTAAATGCCGCCGACCGTTGACCGGTCGGGGCCGTAGCTCAGTTGGGAGAGCGCCGCGTTCGCAATGCGGAGGTCAGGGGTTCGACTCCCCTCGGCTCCACCA
>CAZSXA010000136.1:0-6492 GCA_964611195.1 uncultured Bauldia sp. | reverse complement strand
GCGCGGGCCGATCTGTTGATGCGCGAGGCCGTGATTCTCGCTCACGGAATGTTCGACACGATCACGATATGGCTCGAGCATGACCTTTACGATCAGCTGCAACTCCTTCAGATACTGAACGTTTTACACGAAGAGCGGAGGCATGAGGGCGTGTCGCTGGTTCAGGCCGACGACTTCCTTGCGACACAGTCGCCAGAGACGGTTCTCCGCTTCGCCGAAGCCGCGGTCGATCTGGACGCAACGATGCTCGAAACCGGCGCATCCCTATGGAAGGCTCTGGAGATGCCGACCCCTGAAGGCCTCGCCGCGCAGCTCCGCTCGACGACCGGCGCGTTCCGCTTCCTTCGTCCCGCCCTTGGCCGTTTCGTCGAGGAACTGCCGGCACTCCGCGGTGGTCTGTCGCGATCCGAGCGTACGATGGTTGCGGCGATTGCGCCCGGCGGCCTCACCCCACGCGAGGTCTTCACCCGCCTGCTCGCGAGCGAGGACGCCCCCTTCATGGGCGACTGGAGCGCGTTCCGGCTGCTCGACGATCTGGCGAACGCGTCCGAGCCGCTCGTCGGCGGTCTCGAAACCATCTTCCCCTGTCAGGGCGAGCCCGGCGATGTCGAGGCCTATCTTGCCAGCCCGCTTTCGATCACGCCCTTCGGGCGCTCCGTTCTCGCCGGCGAGGCCGATGCGATAACGGTCAACGGCGTCGACCGCTGGTGGGCCGGCACACATCTCCGGGGCCATGATTGCTGGCGCTGGGATGCCCATTCGCGCCGGCTTGTGCCGCCGGGCGGCGCGGCCTAGAGCGAGGCGATGAGCGACACCGAACCGCAGCTCGGCCGGCCGGCGGCAATCCCTGACCGCCCGGAAGACGCCACTCTCGACCGCGTTCCCAATCCGCATGCCGACACGGATTTCGTGGCGCGCTTCACCGCGCCGGAGTTCACGTCGCTCTGCCCGGTCACCGGCCAGCCCGATTTCGGCATCCTGGTGATCGACTATGTGCCGGGCGCCTGGCTCCTGGAATCGAAGTCGCTGAAACTCTATCTCGCCGCCTTCCGCAATCACGGCGCCTTCCACGAGGACGTCACGGTCGGCATCGGCAAGCGGATTGCGGACCTGCTCGACCCCAAATGGCTGAGGATCGGCGGCTACTGGAACCCGCGCGGCGGTATCCCGATCGACGTCTTTTGGCAGACCGGATCGCCGCCGGACGGCATCTGGCTGACCGACCCGGGCATCGCGCCCTATCGCGGGCGCTAGCGGCCCTTCGCCACGCGGTCGAACGCCATCAGCTGCTCGACCAGCGCCGGCATCTCGTCGAGCGGCACCATGTTCGGCCCGTCCGACGGCGCGTTGTCGGGATCCTCGTGCGTCTCGATGAAGACGCCGGCGACGCCGACCGCCACCGCCGCTCGCGCCAGTACCGGCACGAAACGCCGTTCGCCGCCGGTCGAGCTCCCCTGCCCGCCCGGCTGCTGGACCGAATGCGTGGCGTCGAAGATCACCGGCGCCCCAAGTTCGGCCATGATCGGCAGCGACCGCATGTCGCTGATCAGCGTGTTGTACCCGAAGCTCGCCCCGCGCTCGGTGAGGAGCACGTCATGGCATCCGCCGGCGGTCAGCTTGCCGAGGACGGGCCGCATGTCCCACGGCGCCAGAAACTGACCCTTCTTGACGTTGACCGGCTTTCCGGTGGCGCCAGCCGCCAGCAGCAGATCGGTCTGACGACAGAGGAACGCGGGGATCTGCAGACAGTCGACGACCTCTGCGACCGGCTCGCACTGCTCGGGCAGATGGACGTCGGTGAGCACCGGCACATTGAGCTCGGCGCGAAGGTCGGCAAAGATCGGCAGCGCCGCTTCGAGGCCGACGCCACGCTGGCCGGAAACGCTGGTTCTATTGGCCTTGTCGAACGAGGTCTTGAAAACGAAGGGAATGCCGAGAGCGTTCGTCATTTCCTTCAGCCGCCCGGCCATCTCGAAGGCATGGCCACGGCTTTCGAGCTGGCATGGCCCGGCAATCAACGCCAGCGGCAGCCGGTTTCCGAACCGCGCCGCCCCTATGACGACTTCAGCGTGTGTCGAGCCGGGCGATGTCATTCGAACAGCCTATCCACGCGCGCCAGCCATCGCTACACGAGCCGGCTCTGTTCTTTGGCCGCAGCGATGAATGAAGCGAACAACGGATGCGGCGCGAAGGGGCGCGACAAGAGCTCCGGATGGTACTGGACGCCGATGAACCAGGAGTGGTCCGGATACTCGATTGCCTCGGGAAGAACGCCATCCGGTGACATCGCACAGAAGCGAAGGCCCGTCGCCTCCAGCCGATCGCGGTAGTCGATATTGACCTCGTATCGGTGGCGATGCCGCTCCGCGATCTCCGCAGCGTCGTAAATCTCGGCGATGCGACTACCCTTCTCCAGAACCGCAGGATAGGCGCCAAGCCGCATCGTGCCGCCGAGATCGCCGGCCGCGGCGCGTTTCTCAAGCATGTTGCCACGAAGCCATTCGGTCATCAGGCCGACCACCGGATCAGGGGTTTCCCCGAACTCGGAGGAGTTCGCCTTCTCGATTCCGGCGAGGTTCCGCGCCGCTTCGATCACGGCCATCTGCATGCCGAAGCAGATGCCGAAATAGGGAATGTCATGGATGCGGGCAAAGCGCGCCGCCTCGATCTTCCCCTCCGATCCGCGCTCGCCAAAGCCGCCCGGGACGAGGATGCCGTCGACGGATTCCAGCCGCGGTGCCGGATCCTCCTCCTCGAACACCTCCGACTCGATCCACTCGACATTGACCCGGACATTGTTGGCGATGCCGCCATGGTGCAGCGCCTCGACGAGCGATTTGTAGGCGTCCTTCAGCACCGTGTACTTGCCGATGAGCGCGATCGTCACCTCGCCTTCCGGGTGATGGATCGCGTGGCTGATCGAATCCCAGCGGCTTAGGTCGGGCTCGGGCGCATCGGTAACGGCCAGCGCGGCAAGCACCTCCGTATCCAGCCCCTCGGCGTGATAGGCTGCCGGTACGTCATAGATGTTGGGCGCGTCGAGCGCCTGGATGACCGCCGACGGCCGGACATTCGTGAACAGCGACAGCTTCCGCCGCTCCTCGGCCGGAATCGGCCGATCGGAGCGAACCAGGAGAACGTTAGGCTGGATGCCGATCGAGCGGAGTTCCTTGACCGAGTGCTGCGTCGGCTTGGTCTTGAGTTCGCCCGCCGACGGGATGAACGGCACCAGCGTCAGATGGACGAAGGCGGCGTGGTCGCGCGGGACCTCATTGGCGAACTGGCGGATTGCCTCGAAGAACGGCAGGCCCTCGATGTCGCCGACGGTGCCGCCGATCTCGCAAAGCACGAAATCGAAGCCGTCATTTCCCTCCCCGACAAACGCCTTGATGGCGTCGGTGACGTGCGGGACGACCTGGACGGTGCCGCCGAGGTAGTCGCCGCGGCGCTCGCGGGCAATGATCTCCTGATAGATGCGGCCGGTGGTGATGTTGTCCATCCGGTTCGCCGGGCGGCCGGTGAAGCGCTCATAGTGACCGAGATCGAGGTCCGTCTCGGCGCCGTCGTCGGTGACGTACACCTCGCCGTGCTGATAGGGGCTCATCGTCCCCGGATCGACGTTGAGATAGGGATCGAGCTTCCGTAGCCGGACCCGATAGCCCCGGGCTTCCAGAAGCGCCCCGAGCGCTGCGGATGCGATGCCCTTGCCGAGTGAGGAGACCACGCCGCCGGTGATGAAGATATACCGCGCCATGGGCCCTCATCTTAGACGATTCCCAGTGAGGGAAACGCTCTAAATCGCCACAGCGCGGAAAAACCCTCGGCGGCTAATTATTCGGAATCACAACCGGGGCTGCGCCGCCGTCTCCGGCGCCGCCTTCTCCGGCATCGCCCGGGATGGCGATCGGATCGCCCGCATCCCCGCCTTCGTCAGGGGCCGCCGCGCCATCGCCGGCATCGTCGGGCACGGCAGGCGTATCCTCGGCGCCGCCGCCAAGGAGGTTCAGAACGCCGCCTTCCGGTCGGTCTTCGGCAGCGTTCTCGTTGATCTGGTTGGCGGGAAGGTTCTCGAACAGCCCGGAATCGGAGGCATCGTTCCGCGCAATGAAGGTGAGCGCGATCGAGGTCAGGAAGAAGCCGGCGGCGAGGATCGTCGTCGTTCGGGTAAGGATGTTGCCGGTGCCGCGGGCGGCCATGAAATTGCCGCCGCCGCCGATCCCCAACGCACCGCCTTCGGAGCGCTGCATCAGGATGATCGCGATCATGGCCGCAACCAGCATCAGGTGAATGACGAGGACGACTGTTTCCATGGTTCCCGGTCGGCCGAGGCAGGGTTCGGCGCGGCTTCTACACCAAGCGCTGCGACCGCGCTACCAGCCGAAGCGACTATTGCGCGGCGTTGATGATGGCCATGAAGTCGGCCGCTTTGAGGCTTGCGCCGCCGACAAGCGCCCCATTGACGCCCTCGACGGCAAAAATCTCGGCCGCATTGTCCGGTTTGACCGAACCGCCGTAGAGGATGCGAATCCCTTCCGCGTCGGCGCCGAACCGCTTGCCGAGTTCGGCCCTGATGTGGGCATGCATGGCGCGGATGTCATCCCCCGTCGGCGTCAGGCCGGTGCCGATGGCCCAGACCGGCTCATAGGCGATCACGAGATTCGCAGGCGTCGCCCCGTCGGGAACCGAGCCTGAGAGCTGCCCCTCGACCACCTTGAGTTCGTTGCCGGCGCGGCGCTCCTCCTCGCTCTCGCCGACGCAGAGGATAGCGGTGAGACCGGCGCGCCAGGCCGCCTCGGCCTTGGAGCGGACCGTGGCGTCGTCCTCGCCGTGATCGGCGCGGCGCTCGGAATGGCCGACGATGACCATCTCGGCGCCGGCATCGGCCAGCATCTCGGCGGCGATGTCGCCGGTATGCGCGCCGCTCGCGGCAGCATGGCAATCCTGCCCCCCGACTCGGATCGCCGAACTGGAGAGGATCACCGAAGCGCGCGAGATCAGTGTCGCCGGCGGGCAGACAGCGACCTCGACATCGGTCTCGGCCTTGACCGCATCCCGCACGGTCTCGATTTCGACGAGACTGGCCTTGGAGCCGTTCATCTTCCAATTTCCGGCAACGAGCGACTTGATGGACGCCATACCTGTCGATCCTCTCGCGTTTCGCGCGGATCGGCCGTCACCCACCCGCTGGTGCCGCGCAGGCCTATCAAAAAAACACGGCGGCACAAGTGGCCCGAACGGACCCGAAACCGGGGTGTTGTGGCCGCGAAATCTTCGCCTTGCCGCGACCAGAGGCCGTTCATATGATCCGCGCGCTCTTCAAACAGCCGCCCCGCGGCCCAGCGAGGACTGAATGCTCAATAGCCTGAGATCGTTTGCGGCTTCGCCGATAGGCCTCATTGTCTTCGGCCTGCTCATCATCGGCCTGCTCGCCTTCGGCTTGAGCTTCACCGGCCGGGAGAACAATGTCGCCCGCGTCGGCTCCCAGGAAATCGGCGTCCAGGAGTTCGCCGACGCCTATCAGGCGACGCTGAACCAGTATGCGCAGGCCGGCCAGTTCGTCTCGCCAGCTCAGGCCGCCGCCGCGGGGCTCCCTGGGGCCGTGCTGGGCGACATGCTTCAGCGCGCTGCCCTCGACGACCGCATCGAGAATCTCGGGCTCGGCGTCTCCGACGAAGCGGTTGCGCTTGAAATCGCCCGCCAGCCGCGGTTCCAGACCTCCGACGGCCAGTTCAATCAGACCGTTCTCGACAACTACCTTCGCTCCACGGGCCTGACCCAGGACGACCTGATCGAGGAAGAACGTCAGCAGGTGCTCCGGAGCCAGATCGCCCGCGCGGTCGTTTCGCCCGAGACGCCGCTTCCCCCCGCCTACGCCGACTTGCTTGAATCCTTTTTCCTGGAGGAGCGCGTCGTCAACTACGCGATCCTCGGACCCGACCTCCTCGACGATGCCGGCAATGCCGAGCCGAGCGAGGAGGAACTGAACGCGTTCTTCCAGGACAATGCCGGTCGCTGGCAGGCCCCTGAGCTTCGCACGGTCGATCTCCTCGAGGTCACGCCGGCCCGGCTCGCCGAGCCGGAGAACGTCACCGACGAGGAGGTAGCGGCCGCCTATGAGGACAGGCGCGCCGAGCTCGGTACGCCAGAGCAGCGGACCGTCTCGCAGCTCATCTTCGCCACCCGCGACGAGGCCAATCGAATTGCCGATCTGCTGGCGGCGGGTTCGACCTACGAGGAACTCGTCGCCGACGGTGAGATTGCCCCGACCAGCCTCGGCACGGTCGCTCGCACCGGCCTGTTCGATCCGGCCGTCGCCGAAGCTGCCTTCGCGATGGAGGAAGGCGGTACCGAGATCGTCGAAGGCCGCTCCGGAGCGACGCTTGTGCACGTCTCCGAAGTCATCGAAGGCGACGTCCCGCCGCTTGAGGAAGTCGCCGCCGACATCCGCCAGGAGATCGCCGAAGGCCGCGCGACTCCGGAGGTGAGCGCCCT
>CAZSXA010000135.1:0-6497 GCA_964611195.1 uncultured Bauldia sp. | reverse complement strand
GAGCGCGCCGAACCGCCCGGAGAGCAGCGCGTCGGCAAGCGTCGGAAGGAAGGGAACCCCGAAGGGAATGGTGAAGACGTTGGGGCGCGCCATCGCTTCAGACGCCCGTTTCGACGAGGGCGCGCTCGGCCTCCTCGATCGCGCCCGGCGTGCCGACATGGAACCAGGTTCCGTCGATCCGCATGCCGAACAGGCGGCCCGCCTCGCTGATCCGGTCGATGAGCATGTTGAGGGAGAACGGCCCGTCCGGCGCATCGGCGAACATCGCCGTCGGCTCGGCGATCCCGACGCCGGTATAGACGAACGGCGCAACGTCGGTTTCCGTGCGGGGCATCAGACGGCCGATCTCGTCCATGAAGAAATCGCCGCGGCCGTCATAGCCGATCGCGGAGACGGTGGGTGCGAGCAGCATCAAGGCATCCATGCGCCAGGCATCCCAGGCTTGGGCGAGAGCCGCAAGGTTCGGCCGCGGCCCCTCGGTCCAGAACGAATCGGAGTTGAGAATGAAGAAGGGATCGGTGCCGAGCAGCGGCAGCGCCTTCACGACACCGCCCCCGGTTTCAAGCAGCGCATCGCGTTCGTCCGATATCGTCACCTCCGGTTGGCGGCGACCTGCGACATGCTCGATGATCTGCTCGGCGAGATGGTGGACGTTGACGACGGCGTGCTCGACGCCGGCTTCTGCCAGCCGGTCGAGCGCATGGTCGATCAGCGCCCTGCCGCCGACCTCGATCAGCGGCTTGGGCGTGGTGTCCGACAGCGGCCGCATCCGCGTGCCGAGCCCTGCGGCCAGCACCATCGCGCTCTTCGGCTTGAAGCGCTCCGTCATTGCGTGGTCGATTCGTCCCGTCCCCTCGGTCAGCCTGATATCAGACGCCGAGGCGGGACAGAACCGGAGGCGGCGGACAACCCACCGCGGTCAGGGGAATGTTGAGGGGAAGGTCCCGAGGCGGTGTTGCCAGCTCCCGCCGCCGCCGATCGTTGCGCGACGCCGGTCGCCGCCGCCGTCGAGAGTGATTATCAGCGCGTCCTCCGGCATCGCGGCCCCGGCTCGCTCCGGCCACTCGACGAGAACGGCGCTGCTTTCGGCCGCTTCGTCGAAGCCGAGCTCGGCGAGGTCGTCGGCACTTCCGAGCCGGTAAAGGTCGAAATGCGCGATCGGCGGTGTCAGATCGGGGTAGGATTGCACCAGCGTGAAGGTCGGGCTCGGCACGTCGATGGCTTGCCGGGCAAGCCGCTGGATCACCGCTCTCGCGAAGGTCGTCTTGCCGGCGCCGATCTCGCCGGTGAGGCCGATGACGTCGCCGACCCTGAGGAACGCCGCAACGGTCTCCGCGAGAGCGACGGTCGCGGCTTCGCCATGAAGGATCGTCGGGAACGGCCAGGCCGGCGAGGTCATCGCGCGTGGCTCGGAATCATTCGGCGGCGATGCCAACCGGCGTCGGCTGCACCGGCAGCGTGATCCGCACCACCGTTCCCTTGTTGCGACCGGGCTCGATGCCGACAGAGCCGCCATGCAGTTCGACGAAGCTCTTGACGATCGCGAGGCCGAGCCCGACGCCGCCGCGTGCCGACCCGCCGGCACGCGACTGGAAGCGGTCGAACACGAGACCGATGAAATCGTCGGGGATGCCGACGCCTTCGTCCTCTACGGCGAGTTCGACATTGCCGTCATGGCGGCGAGCCGAAACCGCGATCGTGCCGCCTTCGCCGGAAAAGCCGATGGCGTTGGAGAGGAGGTTGTAGAGGATCTGGCGGAGACGCTTCTCGTCGGCCACGAGCGAGCCCGTTCCGTGCGCGATCTGCTTCTCCACCTTGATGTGCTTGTCGGCGATGCGGTCCTGAACGCCCTCGATCGCCGCGTCGATCGCGTCCGAGAGCTCGATCTCCGCGAGGTCGAGCTCCATGATGCCGGCGTCGATCGTCGCAAGGTCGAGGATGTCGTTGATGATCGCCAGCAGCGAGCCGCTCGACGTCATGATGTAGCCGATATACTCGCGCTGCCGCTCGTTGAGCGGACCGATGTCGGCGTCGGCGAGAAGCTGCGTGAAGCCGATGATGTTGGTGAGCGGCGAGCGTAGCTCGTAGGAGACGTGCTGGATGAATTCGTTCTTCAGCCGATCCGCGGCTTCCAGCGCCTCGTTGCGATCGACGAGGGCGCGCTCGACCTGGACGGAATCGGTGATGTCGACGAACGTCACCATCGTCTGCCCTTCCGGCAGCGGCACCGTGGCATAGTCGATGATGCGGCCGTCAATCCGTTCCATCCGTCCGGAGATCGTGGCGCGGGTCTCGTCGACGCCGGCGATCGACGTGGTCAGGCGATCGAGTTCCGAGCCTCCGGGGAGCAGCGGGCGGCAGGCGGCGACGACGTCCGAGACATGCGGCCGCTCGGCGAGCGATTCCTCATTGAGGTTCCAGATCGACGCGAACGCCGGATTGTTGAGGCGCACCTTGCCGTCGGAGCCGAACACCGCGACGCCTTCGCGGAGATGATCGAGTGTCTCGCCCTGAACGCGGATCAGGGAGTTGTAGCGGGTCTCGAGATCCAGCCGCTCGGTCACGTTCTCATAGACCCAGGTGACACCGCCGTCGGGATGCGGGTTCGCTATAACGCGAAGGGTCTGACCCTCCGGCAGGTGCCACATATATTCGCGCGCTTCCACGGCCCGATAGGCCGACTGCATCTCGTTCTTCCAGCTGCGGAAATCGGCCTGCTCGGGCAGTTTACGGGCGGCACGCAGCTGGTCGAGGATGACGCCTTCCTCCGGCATCGATTCGAGCAGCTGCGGATCGAGACTGAAGAGCGCGGCATAGGCGGCATTGTAGGAACGCAGCCGGCGGTCCGGCCCGAAGATTGCGACGGCGGTCGCCAGCTGGTCGAGCGTTCTGGCGTGGAACTCGATGACGCGCTTGAGCTGCGCCTCGGACGCCTCGACCTTGGTGGCGTCGATGGCAACGCCGGCGCTGCCCGAACCGGTGACGACGTCGACGATATCGAAGACGAGGCGGTTCCCGGCCGAGACCACGCTCATCCTCTGGTGGAAGACCGGCTCCGTCTTGTGCCCCTGTACGATTGCCGCCCGACCGGCCTCATCGACGAGCTCGGCGGTGAGGGCGGCGCCGGGATCGCCGTCCGCCTCGACGACCTCGCGATAGGCCTGGTTGACCCAGACGAGCTTGCCGTCGGCATCCCGGATCCAGGTCGGCAGCCGCGCGCCCTCCAGCGCACCGCGGATGGCGTCGAGCTCAGCGCTCTGCGCCCTGTGCTTGATCTGCAGCGCCGCGAGCGCCAGCCGGTCGCCGCCGAGAATGCGGAAGCGCACCACGGCGCGCCCACCGACGGTGCGGCCGCGCGCTTCGAGATCGGCGCCCGACTGCGCCTTAAGCGCCAGCGTGAAGGCATGTCCGCTGCGGCGGAGCGCGTCGACCGCGCGGTCGAGCTGGGATGCCGACGCCGGGTCGAGCCAGGCACCGAAGCCGACAAAGGCGGCGCGATCGGCGGGGACGCCTCGGGTTGCGGGGATCTCGCCGAGGACGATCGGGCCGGAGCCGCGCTCCTCCCAGACGACGATGCGTTCGTCATCGGCGTTGATGAGGCTTTCCGCCCGATCGGCGCTGGCGCGGAGGGAACGGTTCTCCTCCGTCAGCCGGGCGTTCTCTGCCTCGACCCGCGAACGCGTGCGGTTGAGGGCGATGGCGCTGATGACGGCAAAGGCGACGGTTCCGACCAGCGCGGCGAGCATGATCACCTCGCCCGCGCCAAGCCCTGACGATCCGGGCGATTGCGCCGACGCCTCGCTCGCGGAAAGGGTGACCAGGGCCACCGATGCCGTCAGTACCGCGGTGTGTTTCGCGTCGAATGCTCGACTCTTCGCGTGTCGCCGAAGCAACGAGTCCGGCCCCCGCCATTATCGTGGACGTAACTCGCGGCCATCGCCCGACGCGACACGGCAGACCGCGAATCAGTTCACTTTAGCCGTTCCGCGAATCGGCATGAACCCCGCCCTTGGGCGGGGTCCACGAACACAGGATAACGCTGCCTAGTAGCGGTAGTGGTCCGGCTTGAACGGACCTTCGCTCGGCACGTTGATGTAGGTCGACTGCTTGTCGGAGAGCTTGGTGAGATGGACACCGATCTTCTCCAGATGCAGCGCCGCAACCCGCTCGTCGAGATGCTTCGGCAGCACGTAGACCTTGTTCTCGTAGGCGTCGGGCCGCGTGTAGAGCTCGATCTGCGCCAGCACCTGGTTGGTGAAGGAGTTCGACATCACGAAGCTCGGATGGCCCATGGCGTTGCCGAGGTTCACCAGACGGCCTTCCGACAGGAGGATGATGTGCGTGCCGTCGGGGAATTCGATCTCGTCGACCTGCGGCTTGATGTTTGTCCACTTGTAATTCTTCAGCGCCGCGACCTGAATCTCGGAATCGAAATGGCCGATATTGCAGACAATCGCGCGATCCTTCATCGCCCGCATATGGTCGGCGGTGATGACGTCGACATTGCCGGTGGCGGTGACGAAGATGTCGGCCTGAGGCGCCGCCTCTTCCATCGTGACGACCTCATAGCCTTCCATCGCGGCCTGCAACGCGCAGATCGGATCTATTTCCGAGACCATGACGCGGCAGCCGGCATTGCGAAGGCCTGCGGCCGAACCCTTGCCGACATCCCCATAGCCGGCGACCATCGCGATCTTGCCGGCCATCATTACGTCGGTGGCGCGGCGGATGCCGTCGACCAGGCTCTCGCGGCAGCCATAGAGATTGTCGAATTTCGACTTAGTGACGGAGTCGTTGACGTTGATCGCCGGGAAGGGAAGCGTGCCGGCCTTCTGCATCTCGTAGAGGCGGTGAACGCCGGTGGTCGTCTCCTCCGTGACGCCCTGGATGTTCTTGGCGACCTCGGAGAACCAGCCGGGCTTCTCGGTGAGCGTCCGCTTGATCAGCGCGAAGAGGACTTCCTCCTCCTCGTTCTCGGCCTTGTCGAGGAACGCCGTATCGCCGGTTTCGGCGCGGGCGCCGAGGATGATGAACAGCGTGGCGTCGCCGCCATCGTCGAGGATCATGTTCGGCGTGCCGCCGTCCGACCACTCGAAGATGCGGCGAATATAGCTCCAATACTCCTCCAGCGTCTCGCCCTTGACGGCGAAGACGGGCGTGCCGCCATCGGCGATCGCTGCCGCGGCGTGATCCTGGGTCGAGTAGATGTTGCACGAGGCCCAGCGGATGTCGGCGCCGAGCGCCGCCAGCGTCTCGATCAGCACCGCCGTCTGGATGGTCATGTGCAGCGAGCCGGCAATGCGCGCGCCCTTCAGGGGCTGCTGCGAGCCGTATTCCTCGCGGACCGCGACGAGGCCGGGCATTTCGGTCTCGGCGATCTCGATTTCCTTGCGGCCCCAGTCGGCGAGGGCAATGTCCTTGACGACGTAGTCGGCGCCTTCATGCTGCGATTTGACCGTAGTGACGGAAGACATGTTGGTGCATTCTCCTGGTTGGGACGTGCGGGCGCGTTGAACAAACAAAGGCGCGGGTCCGGACCGCTTACGCGGCCTGGCGGCCACAAGTCATGCGCTCAGCATTGGATGATTGGATCGCGGCAACAATACCGATCCGGCGGCGCTGCGGCAACCGCGGCCGGGAAATCGGCCTAAGCCTCTACTCGTCCTCGCCGAATCCCGATTTCAGCAGCGCCTCGATGGCGTCGAGCGCCTCGCGCGCCTCCCGCCCGCTCGCTGCCACCATCACGCTGGTGCCGGGCGCGGCGGCGAGCATCATCAGCCCCATGATGGAATCGCCGCCGACGCTATGGCCGTCCCGGACGACGGTCACATTGGCGTCGAAGCGCTCGACGGTCTGGACGAATTTGGCTGCTGCGCGGGCATGGAGGCCGCGCTTGTTGACGATCGCGATCTCCCGCGGCTCGGGCGCCTCGGGTGGTTCCGCGCTCATATCCCGGCGAGGACCTGGCTGGCGACGCTCACATATTTGCGGCCGGCATCGGCGGATGTGTTGACGGCCTCTTCGAGCGTCGTCTCGCCACGGACGCGCACCGCCTTGATCAGCATCGGCAGGTTGAGCCCTGCGATCACCTCGACACGGCCGGCTTCCATCACCGAAATGGCGAGATTGCAGGGCGTTCCGCCGAACATGTCGGTGAGGATGATAACGCCGTTGCCACGGTCGACCTTGGCGATCGCCTCGACGATGTCGCGGCGGCGCTGGTCCATGTCGTCCTCGGGGCCGATCGTCACCGCCTCCATCGCCTCCTGCTCGCCGACGACATGCTCCACGGCCGCGCGGAACTCGGTCGCGAGCCGACCATGGGTAACGATGACAATTCCGATCATGCTGCCGGCGCCAAGTGGTTCTTATTCTTCGGTGCCGTCGCGGAGGCGACCGGGCCGTACTCTCGATTGAACCGTCGGCAATGGCAAGCCCGGCAGCCGCCGGTCTTGCGCCGTCAATCGGTTAGCCGCCTATCCAGTTTCGCAGCGCCA
>CAZSXA010000134.1:0-6501 GCA_964611195.1 uncultured Bauldia sp. | reverse complement strand
CTGGGGAACGAAGACAACATCAAGAGGGCATTCGACGAGGCGGTTGCCGGCATCGATATCGACGCCAGCGTCCGCATAGCTCCGCCCGGATCCGGACCCGGCGGGTTCAGCCATCGTGCCGGCCGTCGCGGAGAGGGACCTTCGGCACGGACACGTCGCCATTTCCCCTGCCGGTGCAATACGCTATCTCAGCGCGACCAACGACCGACAAAGGACTGCGGGTGACGATTCCCAATCTGATCACCGTCGGCCGGCTGCTGCTGGTCCCGGTGATTGTCTGGTTCATCAGCGATGGCGCCTTCGTCGCGGCGTTTGCGGTGTTCGTGATCGCCGGAATCAGCGACGGTATCGATGGCTTCATAGCCCGGCAATACAACCTTCGCTCCGAACTCGGAACCTATCTCGACCCGATTGCCGACAAGGCACTGCTGGTTTCGATCTACCTGTCGCTGGCACTGATCAGCGAGATGGCCGGCTGGCTTGCGGTGATTGTCGTCAGCCGCGACATCTTCATCATCGGCGGCGTGATCCTCGCCTGGATCATGGAGCGGCCGATCGAGGTCAAGCCGCTGATCATCAGCAAGTTCAACACCGCCGGCCAGATCGTCCTCGCCGCCGTGGTGATCGGCGACCTCGCGTTCTCGGCAGGACTCGGCGATCTGCGCAACTGGCTCACCTGGCTGGTGGGCGTGTTGACCATCGGTTCGGCCGCCGCCTATCTGAGCGACTGGGCGCGGCACATGACGAATGACTGAGGGGCGCAAGGTGCCGGAAGAGCGCGAGACACCAGTACATCCGATCCAGAACTGGCAGCGTCAGCTCGTCTTCTGGCTGATCATCCTTGTCGCCGCGATCGTCTTCCTCAGTGTCTTCTCGTCGATCCTGCTGCCCTTCGTGGCCGGCATGGCGCTCGCCTATCTGCTCGATCCGGTTGCCGATTGGTTTGAGAAGCGCGGGCTTTCGCGCCTCGTCGCAACGCTGCTCATCCTTCTTCTCTTCCTGGCGTTGTTCATCGGCGCTCTCCTACTGCTGATACCGGCGCTCATCGATCAATTGACGCGGCTGGTCGAGCGCATCCCGGATCTCATCGCCGACCTTCAGGAGCTGGTTCAGCCGCTGCTGGAGAGCGAAGTTGCCGGCTATCTGGGCATCGAAGGCGACAATCTCCCCGAACAGGTTGCCGGTTTCGTCGGCTCGGGGGCGGATTGGATTCTGGGGATCCTCGGTTCGATCTGGAGCGGCGGGCAGGCGCTGGTCGGTATCTTCTCGCTGTTGCTGATCACGCCGGTCGTCGCCTTCTACCTGCTCTACGACTGGGATCGGATGATCGCCGCGATCGACGCAATGCTGCCACGCCAACACGCCGGCACCCTGCGCGTGCTCGGCCATGAGATGACGACGGTGCTTTCCGGATTCGTCCGCGGGCAGGGGCTGGTCGTCCTCATCCTCTCGGTCTTCTACGCTGCCTCGCTGGCGGCGATCGGGCTGAATTTCGGCCTGGTGATCGGTCTCATCGCCGGCTTCTTCTCGTTCATCCCCTTCGTCGGCACCTTCATCGGTATCGCCGCCTCGGTCGGCGTCGCGCTGGCGCAATGGGCACCGGAAGGCAACTGGCTCATGGTGATCGTCACCGCGATCATCTTCGGCATCGGCCAGCTGGCGGAGACGAACTACCTCCAGCCGAAGCTGGTCGGCGGCAGCGTCGGCCTCCACCCGGTCTGGCTGATCTTCGCCCTGTTCGCCTTCACGCTGCTGTTCGGCTTCGTCGGTACGCTGATTGCCGTTCCCGCGGCGGCGATGGTCGCTGTGCTGGTCCGCTTCGCGATCCGCCAGTATCTCGCCAGCCCGTTCTATGGCGGCGGCGCACCGGTGGAGTCCGCGCCCGAGGGGGGCGACAAGCCGTCGGCCGAGTAATGGCCGAGGCGCCGCAGCTCACGCTCGGCCTCGGGCTTCCACCGTCCCTCGGCCGCGAGGACTTCGTCATCGGGGAGGGCAATCGCGAGGCGTTCGCCGCGGTCGAAGCCTGGCCGGACTGGTCGTCGGATCTACTGCTCGTCTGCGGGCCGGAAGGCGCCGGCAAGTCGCACCTGGCGGCGATATGGTCGGAGGCGAGCGGCGGCCGCATCCTCCATGCATCGGAGCTCGGCGCGCTTGACTGGAGCCGCCTCGCGGCGACCGGGCCGATTGCCGTCGAAGACATCGACCGCGCGCCGGACGCCGAGCAAAGCCTCTTCCATCTCATCAACGATATCCGCGCCGCCGGCGGGTCGATGCTGATGACGGCGCGTCGGGCGGATCCAGGCCGGTGGTGCGTGCTGCCGGACCTCCTGTCGCGGCTCCGCTCCGCCCGTCCGGTTGCGCTCGCGGCCCCGGACGAGCCATTGCTTCGGATGGTGCTGGTGAAGCTCTTCGCAGACCGCCAGATCAAGCCGGATGCGACCGTGCTTGAGTTCCTGTCGCGGCGCATGGAACGCTCATTCGCCGCCGCATCGGAGATCGTCGACCGCATCGACCGTCTGTCGCTCGCCACAGGCCGCAGCCCGACCCGGCCGCTCGCCGCCGAGGCGCTCGCCGGCCTGGCCGGTTTTGACCAGGCTGTCCCTGGAGAAGCGAAATAGTCACATTCGTTGGTGTAGGGTCGCGCCAGAAGGGAACTCGAGATGGACCAGACGACAACCGAAGAGCGCGTCGCCGAGGAAGCGGCACCCGATCCGGCAGCGGAGGGCATTGCGCTCCGTTCGAGCCCGGAGCGGTTCGTCAATCGCGAGATATCGTGGCTGCACTTCAACCGGCGCGTCCTGGAGGAGGCGGCGACCACGCGTCACCCGCTTCTCGAACGTCTCCGGTTCCTGTCGATCTCGGCCAACAATCTCGACGAGTTCTTCATGGTCCGCGTCGCCGGCCTCAAGGGCCAGTTGCGCGAGGGCGTCGAGAACACCAGCGATGACGGTCGCACGCCGGGCGAACAGCTGCGCCTCGTCGGGGAAGGTGTGGCGGCGCTCGCCGCCGATCAGCAGGGCGTCTGGGCGACGCTCCGCACCGAGCTCGCCGACACGGGAATCATCCTCGTCGATGGGGATGAGCTCACGCCGAAGGAGCGCGACTGGCTGCGCGTGCAGTTCCTGGAATCGATCTTCCCGGTCCTGACGCCGCTGGCGATCGACCCGGCGCATCCATTTCCGTTCATCCCCAATCTCGGCTTCTCGCTCGCCTTTCAACTCGTCGGCCCGAAGGCACAGGCGCCCGTGGCGGCGCTCGTCCGCGTGCCATTGACCCAGGCGCGCTTCATCAAGCTGCCCGAGGACGAGCCCGGCGTTGATCGCTTCATCAGCCTCGAGCAGACCATCTCGCTGTTCACCGACGTGCTTTTCCCCGGCTACCGGGTTGAGGGCACGGGCGCTTTCCGCGTCATCCGCGACTCCGACATCGAGATCGAAGAGGAAGCGGAGGATCTGGTGCGGCTGTTCGAGAGCGCGCTCAAGCGCCGCCGCAAGGGGTCGGTAATTCGTCTCGAGATCGAAGCCTCGATGCCCGAGCAGCTTCGCCAGATGGTGAGCCGCGAGACCGGGGTCGGGACAGAGGATGTCTTCCTGGTGCGCGGCGTCCTTGCCCTCAACGACCTCTCCGAGCTGGTCGCCATCGATCGACCGCATCTGAAGTTCGAGCCGTTCACAGCACGGTTCCCGGAGCGCATCCGCGACAATGGCGGCGATTGCTTTGCCGCCATCGGGCAGAAGGACATCATCGTCCACCACCCGTACGAATCATTCGATGTCGTGCTGCAGTTTCTCCGCCAGGCAGCCGCCGATCCCGATGTCGTCGCGATCAAGCAGACCCTCTACCGGACGTCGAACGACTCGCCGATCGTCCGCGCTCTGATCGAGGCGGCTGATGCCGGCAAGAACGTGACGGCGCTGGTCGAGCTCAAGGCCCGTTTCGACGAGGAGGCCAATATCCGCTGGGCGCGCGATCTCGAACGCGCCGGCGTGCAGGTCGTCTATGGCTTCCTCGAGCTGAAGACGCACGCAAAGCTGTCGCTCATCGTCCGGCGCGAGTCGGGTCGCCTCCAGACCTACGTTCACATCGGCACAGGCAACTATCATCCGGTGACGGCGCGCATCTACACCGACCTCTCCTTCTTCTCGGCCGATCCCGTGATCGGGCGCGACGTCGGGCGCGTCTTCAACTTCATCACCGGCTACTCGGAGCCGACCGACCTGGAGCGCCTGTCGATCTCGCCAACCATGCTGCGCGGCCGGATGCTCGAACTGATTGCTGCGGAGACCGATCATGTGAAGAACGGTCGCCCCGGGCAGATCTGGATGAAGATGAACTCGCTCGTCGATGCGGAGATCATCGATGCGCTCTACCGGGCCAGCCAGGCCGGCGTCGAGGTCGACCTCATCGTACGCGGCATCTGCTGTCTGCGGCCGGGGATCAACGGCCTGTCGGACCGCATCCGGGTGCGCTCGATCGTCGGGCGCTTCCTGGAGCACTCGCGCATTTTCTGCTTCGGCAACGGTGCGGGCCTGCCGTCACCTGAAGCGATCGTCTATATCGGCTCGCCCGATCTGATGCCGCGAAATCTCGACCGCCGGGTCGAGGCTGTCGTTCAACTTCTCAACCCGACCGTTCATCAACAGGTGCTGGAGCAGATCCTGGTCGCCAATCTGGCGGATAACCAGCAATCCTGGAGCGTCCGGCCCGATGGAACGGCGGTTCGGGTCTTGCCGCGCAAGGGCGAAAAACGCTTTAACGCCCATGATTACTTCATGACCAATCCGAGCCTTTCAGGGCGTGGCAAATCTCTCAAGCTTAACGCACCCAAGACAATCCGACGCCAGTCTGACGGCGCTTGAAGGTGAGGGGCCCGAGCCGGCGCTGGATCGGATCAAGGGCGCTACGCCGGTCGCGGTCATCGACATAGGGTCGAACTCGGTTCGCCTTGTCGTCTACGAGCAGCTGAGCCGCGCCCCAACGCAACTCTTCAACGAGAAGGCGCTTTGCGGTCTCGGTCGCGGCGTCTCGGCCTCGGGGCGTCTCGCCGACGAGTCGGTGGAGATGGCGCTGAAGTCGATCCGGCGCTTCGCCGCGCTCAACCGACAGATGGGCGTCGGCCGCGTTGACGTGCTGGCGACTGCCGCCGTGCGCGACGCCGAGAACGGTGCGGAGTTTATCGAGGAAGTCGAGCGGCTGACCGGCGCCGAGACGACGGTCCTCACCGGACGAGAGGAAGCGCGGCTCTCGGCTTTGGGCATCATTTCCGGCATCCGCAATGCCGACGGCATCTGCGGCGATCTCGGCGGTGGCAGTCTCGAACTGGTCGAGGTCAGCGGCACCGAGATGGGCTCGGGCGAGACCTTCCCGCTCGGCGGGCTGTCGCTCGAGGACGCCTCCGACGGTGACCGCGGCAAGGCGGAGAAGATTGCCTCCAAGGCGCTCGGCAACTCGAAGGTGCTGTCCCGAGGCAAGCGCCGGCCGTTCTACGCCATCGGCGGAACCTGGCGCTCGCTCGCCCGGCTGCACATGCAGCAGACCGGTTATCCGCTCCGGGTCATGCATCACTACGCGATCGAGGCGCAGGAAGCCCTCGAGTTCTGCCGCATGATCGCCAAGCACGACGTCGAGTCGCTCGATTCGATCGAAGCGATCTCGAAGAGCCGTCGTCAGCTACTGCCGATGGGCGCGGTCGTCCTCGCCGAAATCATCGAGACGATGAAGCCTTCCCGCATCGTCATGTCCGCGCTCGGGCTTCGCGAGGGGCACCTCTTCGATCTCCTCGATATCGGCAAGCGCGCCGAAGATCCGCTGCTCGTGGCGGCGGAGGAGTTCTCCATTCTGCGCTCGCGGTCGCCGCGTCACTCCTTCGAGCTTGCCGAGTGGACGGATGGCGTGTTCTCGGCGCTGAAGATCGACGAGGCGGCGGAAGAGGTGCGGCTGCGCAAGGCCGCCTGCATGCTCGCCGACATCGGCTGGCGGGCGCATCCAGAGTACCGTGGGCTGCAAAGCCTCAACATGATCGCCAATGCCGGCCTGATCGGCATCGACCACCCGGGCCGCGCGTTCCTGGCGCTGACCGTCTACTACCGCCACGAAGGCATCGGCTCCGAATCGACCTCGCCGCGCCTTCGTGAACTCGCTTCGCCGCGCCTCATCGAGCGCGCCCGGCTTCTCGGCGGAACGATCCGGGTTGCCCACATGATTTCGGCGGCGATGCCCGGTGTCATCCAGCAGACGCGCGTCGAAATGCGCGAAGAGCAGCTGACCCTGGTGCTGCCGCCCGACCTCGGGCCGCTCGCCGGTGATCGCGTCATGCGGCGCCTGCGCGCGTTGGCGAAGCTCAGCGGTCACGACGCGGCGATCGCAATCGAGGACTAGGATCGGGCGCTACTCCGCCGCCTGTATCCGGCCGCCGACCTCGACGGTGCGGACACGCCCGCGCTCGAAGCGGAGCGCAACTTCGCCGCGCCGCGACGCACTGACACCCAAGCCATGCGTCAG
>CAZSXA010000133.1:0-6652 GCA_964611195.1 uncultured Bauldia sp. | reverse complement strand
AGCGGAGTTGGAACCGTGAAAAGTCGCGGCTCCTCAAGGAGCGCGGCTAGGTGTCGAGGTGCCGCCGAATCCCGCCCACGACATCGGCAAACATCGCCTCGGTCAGGCGCCCGGTGTTCGTGTTGAGCCGCGAGCAGTGATAGCTGTCAAACAGCTTCACCGCGCCCGCTTCGTGCCTGGCGCCGTGGGCGAACTTCGCCGCCGCGGCCTTCAGGCCGAGCACCGCCGCGACACTGTCGTGGGCGATCTTGCCGAGCGCGAGGATGGCGCGAAGCCGTGGCATGCCAGCGATCGTAGCCTCGAGAAAGGGCCGGCAGGTCCGAATCTCGGCAGGTGTCGGCTTGTTCTCAGGCGGCACGCAGCGGACCGCATTGGAGACCGCCGCATCGACCAATGTGAAGCCGTCATCGGTACGTGCTTCGTATTTGCCTGCTGCGAACCCGAAGCGTGATAGCGTCGTGTAGAGAAGCTCGCCCGCATAGTCCCCGGTGAACGGCCGTCCCGTCCGGTTGGCACCGCGAAGGCCGGGTGCGAGGCCGACGACGAGCAGGCGCGCGTCGGACACGCCAAAGGTCGGGACGGGCGCGTTGAACCAGCCGGGCTCGGCGGCGCGCCAATGATGCCGGAACGCGGCAAGCCGCGGGCACAACGGACAGTCCGCCGGCGGCTCGGATTGCAGCGCGCTCAACGGGCCGGCGGCTCAGAAGTCTTCGGCAAGCTCATCCTCGAACGCGGCCTCGGCCTCGACATCGCGCTCCTGACGCGGCGGGCGATCTGAGCCCTCCCGGCCGATCTGGTCGCGAAGCGCGACGATATCGATGAAATGGTCGGCCTGGCGCCGCAGCTCGTCCGCGATCATCGGCGGCTGGGTCGACAGCGTCGAAACGACGCTGACCTTGCGGCCGCGGCGCTGCACCGCCTCCACCAGCGATCGGAAGTCGCCATCGCCCGAAAACAGCACGACATGGTCAATGGTATCAGCCACTTCCATCACGTCGATGGCGAGCTCCATGTCCATGTTTCCCTTGATCTTTCGGCGGCCGGAGCTATCGACGAACTCCTTGGTCGGCTTGGTGACGACGGTGTAGCCATTGTACTCGAGCCAATCGATGAGCGGCCGGATCGAGGAGTACTCCTGATCATCGGCGAGAGCCGTGTAGTAGTAGGCGCGGAGGAGGTAGCCGTTGTCCTGGAAGTAGGCCAGCAGTCGTTTGTAATCGATATCGAAGCCCAGAGACTTCGCCGCCGCATAGAGGTTTGCTCCATCGACGAAGAGCGCGATCTTTTCCCTTGGATCAAACATATGCTTTGCTCAAACGCAGTATATTCACAGCGCCGCAAACAGGCGCTCGTTATGGTTAGGAGGCTGGCAGGTCATTGTCACGGAATTGTGGCCACAGAGCCTCGCCCTTGCAAAGCAGCGGACGCGACCCTATTGAGGGGATTCACGTTTCCCCCGAGCACAGGAACTGATGGATGGCGCGCGTTACCGTCGAAGATTGCGTCGACAAGGTTACAAATCGCTTTGACCTCGTACTGCTTTCCGCACACCGCTCGCGCATGATTTCGGCGGGTTCGCCGCCGACCTTGCCGCGCGACAACGACAAGAACCCCGTGATCGCGCTCCGCGAGATCGCCGAGGAGACGGTCTCGCCGGCCGATCTCAAGGAGGATCTCATTCACTCGTTGCAGCGCCATGTCGAGGTCGACGAGCCGGAAGCGGAGCCGGCGCCGATGGTGACCGACGAATCGCAGCCCGATCAGCCGACGCCGCCGCCGGCCGATGACGGCAACCTGACCTTCGACCGGATGTCGGAGGAAGAGTTGCTGCGCGGTTTGGAGAGCGTCGTTCCGCCGGACAAGTCCGACGACTACTAGCGCCTCCGGGCCTTTGAGCCGGCGGCGCCAAAGCCTATGATAGTCCCGATCGCGGTCGAGCGCGCCTGAGAGCGATCGGGGCGGCGCATGCGAATGCGCCAAGAGTGCCATGCGTCAATATGAGCTGGTGGAGCGGGTCACACGGTATAACCCCGGCGCTGACGAAGCTCTTTTGAACAAAGCCTATGTCTATGCCATGCAGAAGCATGGCACGCAGAAGCGCGCCAGTGGCGACCCCTATTTCTCGCATCCCCTGGAAGTCGCGGCGATCCTCACGGATCTGAAGCTCGACGACGCGACCATCGCCGTCGGCCTCCTCCACGACACCATCGAGGACACGGACGCCACCCGCAGCGAGATCGATCAGCTGTTCGGCGCCGATATCGGCCGGCTGGTCGAGGGCCTCACCAAGATCAAGAAGCTCGATCTCGTCTCCAAGAAGGCGGCGCAAGCGGAGAACCTTCGCAAGCTCCTCCTCGCGATTTCCGCAGACATCCGCGTCCTGCTGGTCAAGCTCGCCGACCGACTGCACAACATGCGGACGCTCCGCTACATGCCGGCGGAAAAGCGCGTGCCGATCGCGGAGGAAACGCTTGAGATCTATGCGCCGCTGGCCGGACGCATGGGCATGCAGGACATGCGTGAGGAGCTCGAGGAGCTCGCCTTCCGTGTCGTCAACCCCGAGGCCCATGCGACGATCGTCCGGCGTCTTGCCGAGCTCGGGCTGGAGCAGGAGGGACTGATCGCCGAGATCGAGGCCGACCTTGCGCGAAGGTTCGAGGAACGCGGCATCGATGCGCGGATCATCGGCCGGCAGAAGCGGCCCTATTCGATATTCCGCAAGATGGAGCGGAAGGCCGTCAGCTTCGAGCAGCTCTCCGACATCTTCGGCTTCCGCGTCATCGTCGGCACGGTCGAGGAATGCTACGCAGCGCTCGGCGTCATTCACACGACCTGGTCGAGCGTTCCCGGCCGCTTCAAAGACTACATCTCGACGCCGAAGCAGAACGAGTATCACTCGATCCACACCACGGTGATCGGCCCCCGTCACCAACGCGTCGAACTCCAGATCCGTACCGAGATGATGCATCGCCTTGCCGAGTACGGCATTGCCGCTCACGCGCTCTACAAGGACGGCATCAGCGGCAATGGGGCGAGCGCGACGAATGGCAATGGCGGCGCGCTGGCGAACGGTTTCGCCGCCGAGGTGCGCGCTTATGAATGGCTCCGCCGCACGATCGAGATGCTGGCCGAGGGCGACACGCCGGAGGAGTTTCTGGAGCACACCAAGCTTGAGCTCTTCCAGGACCAGGTGTTCTGCTTCACCCCGAAGGGGCGACTGATTGCGCTGCCCCGCGGCGCCACGCCGATCGACTTCGCCTACGCCGTCCACACCGATATCGGCAACACCGCGATCGGCTGCCGAATCAACGGGCGGCAGATGCCGCTCACCAGCGAGCTCCGCAATGGCGACGAGGTCGAGATCATCGGCGCCAAGAACCAGGTGCCGCAGGTCGCGTGGGAGAACGTCGTCGTCACCGGCAAGGCGCGCTCGGCAATTCGCCGCGCCGCACGCTCGGCCATCCGCCGCCAATATGCGGGGCTCGGCCGGCAGGTTCTGCTGCGCGCCTTCAAGGCCGCGAAGCAGGATTTCGACGAGGCGGAGGTCGAAGAGGTCTTGCCGCGCCTCGCCCACCACGACCTGGAGGACATGCTCGCTGCCGTCGGCCGCGGCGAGGTGCCGGCCGAGAACGTCCTGCGCGCCGTCCATCCCGATCACGAGAAGCCGGCGGCCAATGTCAAGCGCCGGCGGCTCACCCTTCAGCGAAAACCGAAAGCGCCCGCGATCCCGATTCGCGGCGTCGAGGGCGATGTGGCTGTCCGATTTGCACCCGGCACGGGGGCCGTTCCCGGCGACCGCATCGTCGGCATCATGACGCCCGGGGAAGGCGTCACGATCTACCCGATCCAATCGCCCGCACTGAAGGAGTTCGACGATCAGACCGACCGCTGGATCGATGTCCGCTGGGACGTCGACGCCAGCAGCGATCTTCGCTTCCCCGCCCGCATCACGGTGACCGGTCGCAACGAGCCTGGCACGCTCGCGGACGTGGCGCAGGTGATCGGCGGCTCCAAAGCCAATATATCGAACATAGCCATCACGCGGTCCGAGCAGGATTTTTCGGAGATGGTCATCGACCTGGAGGTTGCGGATTTGAAGCACCTGACGAGGGTGCTAAGCGAACTTCGTGAGCAGCGGGTCGTGAGTGCGGCTTCAAGGGTGGACGGCTGATCGCCGGCCGAAAGACGGGCAGGGGGAAACGGTGCTGTTTCGACGTCGAAACCAACCGGAGCTCTCCGAGAGGATAAGACTATTCTTCCTCCCGCGAAGGACTTATGGCCGGTCGTTCCGGTATTTCGGCAAGCGCGTTCTCCGTCTGTCCGGGTCGCCGCATACGGTCGCGGCCGGGTTCGCCTCCGGAGTCGTTGCCTCATGCACGCCGTTCATCGGGTTTCATTTCCTCCTTAGCTTCGTCATCGCGTTCATTGCCCGCGGCAACATGCTGGCGGCTGCGATCGGGACGGCGGTCGGCAACCCGCTGACCTTTCCGCTCATATGGCTTGCCGATTTCCGCATCGGCAGCTGGATCCAGAGCTTGTGGCAGGACGGGCCGCAGGAAGAACTGCCCGACGATTTCACCGAAGGCATTCTCTCCAATGGCTGGGACGCCATCGCCCCCGTCCTGGAGCCGATGATGATCGGCGCCGTCCCACTTGCACTGGTTCTCGGCTTCCTGTCCTACTTCGCGGTGCGCGCTTCGCTTGGCAGCTATCAGCGGAACAGGCGCGAGCGTCTGGCCGAGCGTCGCGACGCTGAGACCACTGTCGAGGCGGATTGAAACAGCGATGACGCGGGCACCCCTTCGCCTTGGCGTGAACATCGATCACGTGGCAACGATCCGCAACGCGCGGGGCAGCAGCTATCCCGACCCGCTGCGTGCCGCGGAAATTGCCGTCGAGGCCGGTGCCGATGGCATCACCGCGCATCTTCGCGAAGACCGTCGCCATATCACCGACCGCGATATCGAGCAGCTGAGCAGGCACATCCCGCTGCCGCTTAATCTTGAAATGGCGGCTACCGCAGAGATGATGGAAATCGCCATTCGCCATCGCCCGCACGCCGCCTGTATCGTGCCGGAGCGCCGCGAGGAACGCACCACCGAGGGCGGCCTCGACGTCGCCGGCGGTGTGGCGCAGATCGGCCCCATCGTCGCGGCGCTCAGTCAGGCGGGCGTCCGTGTTTCGTTGTTCATCGAGCCCGAGCGACGCCAGCTCGAGGCGGCGGTCGCTCTCCGGGCACCTGTTGTCGAACTTCACACCGGTGCCTATTGCGATGCCGCCCACGCCGGCGCCTCCGACGCCGACACCCAGCTGGCGCGCATCACCGAGGCGGCGCGGCTTGGCGCGGAGCTCGGACTCGAGGTCCATGCCGGACACGGCCTCACCTACGACACGGTCGGTCCGATTGCGGCTCTGCCGCAGATCCGCGAGCTGAACATCGGCCACTTCATCGTCGGCGAGGCGATCTTCGTCGGTCTCGAGGCCGCCATACGGGGCATGCGGAGCCACATGGACCACGCCCGCATGGCCGCGGCAGCGAAGGATACGACCGCGTGATCATCGGTCTCGGCAGCGACATCATCGACATTCGGCGCATCGACCGCTCGATCGAGCGCTTCGGCGATCGCTTCATTCAGCGCATCTTCACAGAGATCGAGCAGCGGAAGTCCGACCGGCGAGCAGAGCGGGCGGCCTCTTATGCCAAACGGTTCGCCTCCAAGGAGGCATGCTCGAAGGCGCTCGGCACCGGCTTTCGTGCCGGGGTGTTCTGGCGCGATATGGGTGTGGTCAATCTGCCGTCGGGTCGGCCGACAATGCAGCTGACCGGCGGCGCTGCGCGGCGTCTTGAGGCGATGGTACCGACCGGTCACCAGCCGAGCATCCATCTGACGATCACGGACGACTTCCCGATCGCACAAGCCTTTGTGATCATCGAGGAGTTGCCGAACCTGTCCGATGTTTAATGATTGCCCGGCCGGCGCCGCGTTGCGCCGGGTTCGGTGAGCGGCTATCACCGGGCCGGCCCGGGGACCGGGCTTCTTCCCCACGGAGCGAGTTTATGGGCGTGGCCGACGAGGACATCGAACAAGGCCAGAAGGCAAAGCGCAGCAGCGGTGTGTGGGACACTTTCAAGATCGTCATCCAGGCGCTCATCCTGGCGCTTCTGGTGCGGACGTTCCTGTTCCAACCCTTCTCGATTCCCTCCGGGTCGATGGAAGACACGCTGCTCGTCGGCGACTTCCTGTTCGTCTCCAAATACGCCTATGGCTACAGCCAGTATTCCTTTCCGTTCTCGCCGGACATTTTCGGCGATGATCGCGTTTTCGCCAACGATCCGGAACGGGGGGACGTCGTCGTTTTCAAGGGGCAGGATGGAGACACGGACTTCATCAAACGCCTGATCGGTCTGCCCGGCGATCGCATCCAGGTCACCGACGGGCTGCTCTACATCAACGACGAGCCGGTGGAACTGGAACTCCTCGAGGGCGATCCGAGCAGCAGCTTCGGCACGCTGCGCTATCGCGAAACGCTGCCGAACGGTGTCACCCACGACATTCTCGACAACACGCGCAACGGACCCTACGACAACACCCAGGTCTTCGAAGTACCCGAAGGGCACTACTTCTTCATGGGCGACAACCGCGACAACTCG
>CAZSXA010000132.1:0-6666 GCA_964611195.1 uncultured Bauldia sp. | reverse complement strand
CCGCCGAGCATCTCGACCGGCCCGCCAATCACCGGATACTCGCTGATGCCCCGCTGGAACCGGTCGCCCTCGCCGCGGACGATTTCGCCGAGCAGATCGACATCGGCGGTCACCCGTTCGGATGGGTGGTCGGACCGGCTGGCGACATCGGTGACGACGCAGACGACGGCGGAGTTGCCCGAGCCGATCTCGAGCAGCCGACCGATCGTGATCTTGCGGGCACCGTCTTCGTTGAGGCTGATCTTCGCGTGCGACCCGTTGACCGCCGCGACCTGGCCAAGGGTGACGTGATCCTGCACTGAATCGTCCATCTGCTCCGCCTACGCACTGCCTGTGGGCGCCTCGCGCCTCGTTCTCAGTCGGAGTGCTAGCGCTGAAGCCGACTCCAGCGGGTTAATCGGCGCGGGAACCGGGCCGGCAGAGTGAACGAAAGGCTAAGGAGAAGGCGTCATTCGATGACGATGCGCGGCGGCCGGCGATTCCCTTCGCGCCGTGCGGCCAGTTCGGCGGCGGTGGCGTTGGCGACGGCCTGGTAGGCCGCCGCGAGCGGGCTCGAAGGCTGTGCCGCGATGATCGGCACGCCATCGTCCGAAGTTCGCCGGATCGCGATGTCGAGCGGGATTTCGCCGAGGAACGGAACCCCCAGACGCACGGCTTCCTCATGCGCGCCGCCATGGCCGAAGAGGTCCGTAGTCTCCCCGCAATGCGGGCAGATGAAGGTGCTCATGTTTTCGACGATACCAAGCACCGGCACGTCGACCTTCTGGAACATCGCCAGACCGCGCCGGGCGTCGATCAGGGCAAGGTCCTGCGGCGTCGAGATGATGACCGCGCCGGCGAGCGGCACCTGTTGCGCCATCGTCAGCTGAGCGTCGCCGGTTCCAGGCGGCATATCGACGACAAGGACATCGAGCTCGCCCCAGGCGACTTCGCGCAACAGCTGGGTCAGCGCCGAGATCACCATCGGCCCACGCCAGATCATCGGCGTGCCTTCATCGATGAGGAAGCCGATGGACATCACCTTGAGGCCGTGGGCCTCGAGCGGTTTGAGGATTTTGCCTTCGAGCTGCTCGGGCTTCTCGGTGAGATTGAGGAGGCGCGGAAGCGACGGGCCGTAGATATCGGCATCGAGGATACCCACCTTGAGGCCGCTCGCGGCAAGGCCGAGCGCGAGATTGACCGCGGTCGTTGACTTGCCGACGCCGCCCTTGCCGCTCGCCACCGCGATGATCGCCTCGACGCCGGGAACACCGGCCTTGGCGCCGGCCATCGGCTGGCGCGATCGCGGTCTCTCGGCGCCGGGGGTTGTGGCAGGCGAAGCTACGGACGGACGCGCGGCAGAGGGCGGGCTCGCCTCCGCCGTCAGCACCACCGCGACGTGCTCGACGCCCGGCAGATCGCGGACGGCCGCCTCGGCGCGTGCGCGCACGTCGGCCATTTCTGCGGCACGCTCAGGCGACGTGGTGATCGAGAACGCGACGCGACCGCCATCGATCGCGATCTCCGACACAAGGCCCGCCGAGACGATGTCTGATCCGCTCGCCGGATCCTTGATCGTGCCGAGGACGGGAAGGATGGCGTTCCGCCGAACTTCGCTCATTGCTGGGTCCCTTCGCGAAAGGGCGCAGATAGGAGGGACGAAGCCTTCGGTCAAACGGTGGCGACTGGCGACGGCCAAAGCGACGGGTTATCGATCGTGCCGGGCGAGGCGGGAACGGGTCGATATGCCGAGCGCGAAGGACGAAGTGGACGCGATCCTGAAGGAGCTTGCGGGCCTCGGCTCCGAGGAGAACCGTGCCGGCATGGCGCGCTTCGGCATCAATGCCGACCACGCCTTCGGTGTCTCGATGACGACGCTCCGGCCGATCGCGCGGCGCTATCGCCGCAGGCACGATCTGGCGGCGGCGCTGTGGGCCACCGGCAAGCACGAGGCGCGCATCCTCGCCGCGCTCATCGATGACCCTAAGCAGGTAACGCCGCAGCAGATGGATGCCTGGGCCGCCGATTTCGATTCCTGGGACCTCTGCGATCAGGCCTGCATGAAGCTCTTCGCAGCGACGCCCTACGTCGCCGAGAAGACGGAGCAGTGGGCGGCCGACGACCGCGAATTCGTCCGGCGTGCCGCCTTTGCGATGATTGCCGGATATGCCGTGCACGCGAAGAAGCAGCCGGACCCGGTGCTTCTGCCGTTTCTCGAACTGATCGAACGAGCCTCCACCGATGGCCGCAACTTCGTGAAGAAGGCGGTCAACTGGGCGCTGCGGCAGATCGGCAAGCGCTCGGCGGAGCTCCACGGCCCTGCACTGGCGTTGGCCGAGCGCCTGGCGGCTTCGGACGACAAGACGCAGCGCTGGATCGGGCGCGACGCCGTGAAGGAACTGACCGACCCCAAGCAGCTGGCACGCATCGGCCTCGCCTAGTCGGCCTTCTCCTTCGACTTGCCGAGCGGCAGATAGCTGAGCGGCAGTTCGGTCGTGTACTTGATCTGCTCCATCGCGAACGCGGTCGAGACGTCCGCGATGTCGATCTTGGCGATGAGCCGTTTGTAGAAGCCGTCGAAGGCTTCGATGTCGGGCACCACGACACGCAGCAGGTAGTCGACCTGGCCGGCCATCCGGTAGAACTCCACTACCTCGGGGAAGTCGCGGATGACCTCGGCGAAACGCCGCAGCCATTCGTCGTTGTGCTGATTGGTGGTAATCGACACGAAGGCGGTCACATTGACGTTGACCTTTTTCGGGTCGAGCAGCGCCACGCGCCCGGTGATGACGCCTTCCTCCTCGAGCTTCTGGATCCGCCGCCAGCACGGAGTCGTCGACAGCCCGACCCGGCGGCCGATCTCGGCCACGGGTATCGTGGCGTCCTCCTGAAGGATCTGCATGATCTTGCGGTCGAGACGGTCGACCATGATGCGTGGTCCCTTTCACGATCGAACTGGCCGGCCGCGCAAACATATTGCGCAAAGCGCCGTCCGAGGGTTCCATCATAGATCATCGTTCTATTCGCGTCGATCATCCGTCTCGTTCGAGAGCGGCATTCCGGTGGCAATCGCCGCAGCCACTTCCGCCCGAAGGACCGGGATCACCTCGTCCTCGAACCACGGGTTTCGCTTCAGCCAGCCGGTGTTGCGCCAGGACGGGTGGGGAAGGGGCAGGACCCGCGCGCCCGAGGGACCGATGGGCTCGGCGATGAACTCGCGCCAGCGCCGCACGGTCTCGGTCACGCCGCCGGCGGCTTCCGAGCCGAGATGATAGCGGTGCGCGTAGCCGCCGATCGCCAACAGGAAGCGAAGGTTGGGAAGGGTCGCATAGACCTGATCGTGCCACGTCGCACGGCATTCGGGCCGGGGCGGAAGGTCGCCACCCTTGGCGTCGAGGCCGGGGAAGCAGAAGCCCATCGGCACGATCGCGACGCGCGAAGCGTCGTAGAAGGTATCGCGATCGACCGCCATCCAGCTTCGCAGCCGATCGCCGGAGGGATCGTTGAAGGGCAGTCCCGTCGCGTGGACGCGCGTGCCCGGCGCCTGGCTCGAAACGCAGAGCCGGGCAGTTACGGACGCCCGCAATACCGGCCGTGGTTCGTGCGGCAAGGGGCGCCCGCGCGGCGACTCCACGCACAGCCTGCAGCCGCCAATGCGCTTCAGCAATTGCGGAAGCGCGTCCATGCCGTGATCGGCTTGTCGGTCCATTAACTACGCTCCTGAGGGCGATCTTAAGCGTTTTCAGCGAGCTTCCGGCACCGACCGCCCGCATTTGAGAACGGGCGACAGGGGCGTTGCTCACATGTCAGCCAGCTACAGACAGGGCGACAAGACCGCCATCAATCGGCAGCGCGCCGAGCGCCGCCGCATGGTCGCGCGCACCGTCAAGGAACAGCGCGAGCGGCTGACGTCGAGCAGCGGCACGCGGCCAGCGTTCGACTACGAACTGGCGCTCTCGCTTGCACGAAACCGGGTCGCGGCCGCCTATGCGATGCCGCTGCTCGTCGTGCTCGTCGCCGCCACGGCACTGCTGTGGGTCGATGTGGTCGCGTCCGCGGTCTGGGCGGCAACGGTTCTCGTCGCCCACGCGGTCTCGTTCTTCGTCTACCGGCGTTTCCAAAGGCTTTCGCCGACCTCCGTCAAGATTCGGATCTGGGTCCGCCGCTTCATCGTGCTGGAACTCGTTCAAGGTGTCGCTTGGTCGGGGATTCTGGTGCTCTCTTTCGGGACTCAGATGACGCCCGGCCTTGATGTTTTCGAGTTCGCCGTGACGATCATGATCGTATCGGTGGGCACGATGCTGGCGTCGACGGTCCCGCCGGCCGCGATCGCCGGCACGCTCCCGGTCGTCATCGCCGCCGCGATCGTTTTCGTCGGTCGCGGCGAACCGCTCTACTACGCAATGGCGACGCTCGCGGTGGGGGCCGAGGGATTCTTCCTGCTGCTCTCCGGCCGCTTCTATTCCGCGACCCTGGCTGCGCTTCAGTCGCGCGCCGAGAAGGACCAGCTCATCGGCGAGCTCGAGACCGCGAAGGCCGTCTCCGACGAGTCACGTCGACGGGCGGAGGAGGCGAACCTCGCCAAGTCGCGCTTCCTCGCCACGATGAGCCATGAACTGCGGACGCCGCTGAACGCCATCCTCGGCTTCTCCGAAGTGATGAAGAACGAGGTGCTGGGGCCGATCGGCAATGCCTCCTACAAGGACTACGCCAGTGACATACATGCCAGCGGCGAGCATTTGCTCAATCTGATCAACGAGATACTGGATCTGTCTCGGATCGAGGCAGGCCGGCACAAGCTGCATGAGGAACCGCTCAACCTCGCGCATCTGGCGGAGGAGTGCCGCCACCTCATCCAGCTGAAGGCGCGCAACAAGAACATCTCCATCGAGCTTGAGACCGAGAAGGAGATGCCGCGTCTGTGGGCCGACCCCCGCGCCGTCCGCCAGGTGACGCTCAATCTCCTGTCGAACGCGGTGAAGTTCACCCAGGCCGGCGGCGAGATCAAAGTCCGGGTCGGCTGGACGTCGAGCGGCGGGCAATACCTCTCCGTCGCCGACAACGGGCCGGGCATTCCCGAGGAGGAGATCCCGATCGTTCTGTCGGCCTTCGGTCAGGGCTCGGTCGCCATCAAGAGCGCCGAGGACGGGACCGGCCTCGGCCTTCCCATCGTGCAGGCGCTGATGCGGACCCATGACGGCGAGTTCCGCCTGACGTCGCGTCTTCGCGAGGGAACGACCGCGACCGCGATCTTCCCCCGCGCTCGCGTGATGGAAGCGCTGCCGCCGATCGACGAGCGTCTTCGCCGCGCCGGCTAGGCGGCCTCGCGCCCTGCAAACGCGGCCATCATCTGGTGCAACCGCACTTCCTCCGAAAGGATTGCGTCGAGGCGCGTACTCAGCTCCTGCCGAAGGTCTGCGCATCGGGACTCGTCAAGCGGGAAGGCGCGCGCGCTTTCCGCGGCGATGCGCTCCAGCTCCTGTCCGATCGCGTTGATCCGCCCGATCTCGTCCGGTGCGCTCGCCCGCAGCTCGGCACGCTCGGTCATCAGTTCCCGGGCGTTCGCGAGCGGGCCCTCGCGCCCCGGCAGCGCTGCGACAGCAAGCTCGCTCCATGCTTCTCCGAGCGCTCGGTAGCCGCTGGCGAGGTCGGCGAGATGGTCCTCGCCGGTGCGTGAGGCGGCCTCATCAAGGCCGTCGGCGAACAGCGATCGGCAGAGGCCACCGCCGGTTCCGGCCAGTTCGACGAACTCGTAGAGCATCGTTAGCCCGGCCCACAGCCGATGACCACGCGGGAAGCGGTGCGACCATGATTTCGCACCCGTGCCGACGAGGTCCTTCGCCCAGTCGTCGAGGGCATTCAGCGTGAAATTGCGCCTGGACTTCTCCACCGCGCCCTCGCCGAGAAGGCCGTCATGGCAGGCGCCGAGCCCGCTCGCGAAGGCAACAGCGACGTCGGAGGTCTTCGGCGTTTCGGCAATCGAAAGAAGCCGATGGCGGTATTTCTTGATTCGACCTCTTGCCGCCTGAAGGTCATCCGCCCGAACAGCGATCGGGCGGTCGGCCAGGTCGCCGATGACGGCGTTGCCGTCGGCGTCGAGCTCGTGGACCGTCACCACATAGTACCCGCCGCCGGCCATCTCATTGCCGACGGCTCGGTGCGGCAGCAGGCCCTGGTCCACCCAGGCAATGCATGGCCCGCGCTCGAGGAGCTCGCGAAGGTCGCGCTCGGCGGCCTTGGCGCTGCCCGTTTCACGGATGTCGGTCGAAATGCTGAGCCGACCCAGGGCCGTTTTGAGGTAGGCCTCGTCGTCGTGCCAAAGGTGCCTGCCGCCAACGAAGAACGAGGCGAAGTCGGCCTTCTCGTAGAGGAAGGAGAAAACGCCGATGCCTACCCCTCCGGCGAGGCCGAACAGCATTGCCTCGCTGAACGGTTGGTCCGTTGCCGGATCCTTCATGCCGCGGCTGGCCAGAACGGAGCGAAGCGCGGTGGTTGCCGGAACGGAGCCGGCAAAGAATGGGGCCGCCGCAGCGGCCGGCTGGCTGGCCAGCACATGTCGGCGGGCGGCGGCGTAGCGCTCCCCCGTCTTCTCCATGCGGGCACGGACGAGTTGCTTGAAATGCTTGTGTCGGGTCATCGGATTCCTCGCACGCCCCATGTTCCGGATCCTCGAGACGATCGCTGACG
>CAZSXA010000131.1:0-6677 GCA_964611195.1 uncultured Bauldia sp. | reverse complement strand
TACATCAGCACCGCGTCGACGATGTGCGGATCACGCTTCCATTTGAACCACGGACCCCTTGGGCGTCCGGCCTCGTAGACCGAGTCCCAGCGCTTCAGCATCAGGCCCTCGATCACAGGGTCGGGACGATCGGCCCGAAGCGCGGCAAGCTCCTCGGCGTCGCGAAACGGAACGAGCGGCGACAGGTCGAGCCGTCCGGGCTCTCCGGATCGACCGATCAGGGCCTCGAGCCGAGCCCGCCGCTCGCGAAAGGGAAGCGATCGGACATCTTCCTTGCCGTCGACAAGGCAGTCATAGGCACGGACAAAGGCAGGGAACGAGTCGAGCTGCTTGCCCGTGACGGTCTTCCGATTGAGCCGCTGCTGCAGTTCGCCGAACGTGCCGACCTCGACGCCGCCCGTTGAGACGCGCCCGACGAGCACCTCGCCGTCGATCGCGCCCTCGAAATCCAGCGCCTCGATCACGTCGGGAAAGGCGCGAGAGATGTCGTCGCCGGTGCGGGAGTAGAGCTTTCGCGTGCCCGCTTCCGCGACCGCCTGGACCCGGATGCCGTCCCACTTCCACTCCGCGGCGTAGTCTTCCGGCGTGATGCCGGCGATCTCGCCGTCCGCGATCGGATGCGCCAGCATCACCGGCCGGAACGGCGCCGGCGCCTCGGAGCGCGGCCGCTCGCCCCGGCCCTCGAGCCAATCGAACAGCGCGACATAGGGCGGCGCGAGGCCGTGCCAGACTTCCTCGATCTCGTCGATCGACCTGGCGCCGAAATCGGCGAGGGCCTGCTTGGTCAGCCGCGCCGAGACGCCGACGCGAAGGCCGCCCGTCACCAGCTTGATCAGCCCCCAGCGCCCGGTCGCGTCGAGCTGGTCGAGCCAGCCCGCCATCAGCTTCGGCCCGTCGAAGCGGGAAGCGCTCTGGAGCGTTTCGACAATCTCTCGAAGCGGCAGGTCCGATCGATTGGCATCAACCTGCTGCCCGCGTGCCTCCGCCGCGGGGGTGAGGGCCAGCTGGAGTTCCCCGCCTCGATCCGGAGCCGGATCGCTCTCGGTCGGGGTGGGCTTTGTATCCTTCGGCCACGCCAGCGCGATGGTCTCGGCGAGATCGCCGACATAGTCGTAGGAGTAGCCGAAAAGGATCGGATCGAGCCGCTCGGTGATCAGCGCCCGGAGCATCGCCGGCTTGACGCTGGCGATCGAGAGATCGCCGGCAAGGGCGGCAAGGGCGTAGCCGCGATCGGGGTCGGGCGTCGCCGCGAAATAGTCCGCCATCAGCTTCAGCTTGACGTTTCGCTGCGGCGTCAGGACCAGCCGGTCGAGGAGGGCGGCGAAGCGATTCACGAGCCGTCCTCGTCCTCATAGCCGACAAGGTTGAGCGGCCGCGCCGGGATGCCGGCAAGCTCGCACCAGCGCACCAGCGCCTCCTCGCGGCCATGCGTGACCCAAACCTCGCCGGCCCCGGTATCGCGGATCGTCGCCGTCAACTCGTCCCAGTCGCCATGGTCGGAGACGATCAGCGGCAGCTCGACGCCGCCCTGCTTGGCGCGCTGGCGGATCCGCATCCAGCCCGAGGCGAAGCAGTCCAGCGGGTCGGCAAAGCGCCGCGCCCAGCGGTCGTTCATCGAGGCCGGCGGCCCGACGACGATGGCGCCGGCATAGTCGGCGCGGCTGAGGCTGTCGTCCGTGGCGGGCCGAAGCGGGCCGAGCGCTACGCCATGCGCCTCATAAAGCGCGCAGAGAGCCTCCAGGGCGCCGTGAATGAAGATCGGCCGGTCATAGCCGGCATCGCGGATGAGGCGGATCATGCGCTGGGCCTTGCCTAAGGAATAGGCACCCACGAGGTGCGTGCGATCCGGGAACTGCGCGACGGAAGCCAGCAACCGCCGGGCTTCGCCGCTGGCGTCCGGATGACGAAAGACCGGAAGACCGAAAGTTGCCTCCGTTATGAACACATCGCAGCGGATGGGCTCGAACCCGGCGCAGGTCGGGTCCTCCTGCCGTTTGTAGTCGCCGGAGGCGACGATCCGCAGTCCGCCGGCCTCGACCATGATCTGCGCCGAGCCGAGCACGTGTCCGGCCGGCTCGAACCGGACGTCAACGCCGCCAAGCGCCAACGTGTCGCCATAGACGATGGACTGGGTCGTGGCGGCATGCCCCGGCCCGTAGCGTGCGGCCATGACAGCCAATGTCTCGGCGGTAGCGAGAACGGAACCATGGCCGGGCCGGGCATGATCGGCGTGGCCGTGGGTGATCAACGCCCGCGGAACGGCGCGGGTCGGGTCGATGTGGAAATCGCCGATCGGGCAATAGAGCCCGGCGGGCGTCGGATGGAGAAGCTCTTCTGGGCGCACGCCCATGAATCTAGCGCGGCGCCCGCGATCAACAAGCCGCGCGCGCCTCAGGCGGCGGAGGGCGTTGCGCCTTCTGACAGGATGCGGTGGAGGGAGGTCGCGTCGGACGCCTCGCGAAGCCGCTCCGGGACGCCATTTTCACGGACGATCCGGGCGATGCGGGCGAGGGCCTTCAGGTGATCGGCGCCCGAATCCTCAGGGGCGAGCAGCAGGAACATCAGATCGACCGGCTGGTTGTCGATGGCGTCGAAATCGACCGGCCGCGAAAGCCTTGCAAAAGCGCCGTAGATGCCGTCGAGCCCGGCGATCTTGCCGTGCGGGATCGCGATGCCGGAACCGATACCGGTGGATCCGAGTCGCTCGCGCTCCATCAGGACGTCGAAGATCTCGCGCTCCTTGCGGCCGGTCAGTTCCTTGCCCTTGCCGGCGAGCTCCTGGATTGCCTGCCGCTTGCTCGTTGCCTTGACGGCAGGAAGGATCGACTGGCTGCCGATCAGATCGCTGAGATCCATGAAATACCTGGTCCCGTGACGGAGGTGCTGGGGGGTCGCGCCGTCGATCCCTGATCTTAAATAGCCGGAGGCGTTCTGCCGTGTCGGCAGCCAGGAGGCGAAACGTTGCGGCTGGTCATTTGCCTGTCCGGCGGTCCCTGCCTGCGGCGGCGGCCGTGTGGTTGGCGGCGAACGAGGCGTTCGCGTCGCCCGACTTTCGCGCGCCTTCTACGGAGCGGCCATGGCGGAGTCAATCGCTGCCCTGTGCACGTCTCCGCGTGCCTCCCACGCGCCCGCCTTGCGTTGGCGACGTCGATCGACGGAGGAGGGGATGCGCATTGCCTCGCGATATTTGGCGACCGTCCGACGGGCGATGTCGATTCCGGACTGGCGCAGCAGACCGACGATCGCGTCATCCGAAAGCACCTGATCGGCCTCGGCGTCGATAAGGGCCTTGATGCGGTGACGCACCGCCTCGGCCGAGTGCGCCGTGCCGCCATCGGCCGCGGGAATGGCCGAGGTGAAGAAGTATTTGAGTTCGAAGAGGCCCCGGGTCGTCGCCATGTATTTGTTCGACGTCACCCGGCTGACGGTGGATTCGTGCATGTTGATCGCGTCGGCAACCGCCTTGAGGTTCAAGGGGCGGAGATGCTCCACGCCCTTGGCGAAGAAGCCGTCCTGCTGGCGGACGATCTCGGTCGCCACTTTCAGGATCGTCCGGGCGCGGCGGTCGAGGCTGTCGACCAGCCAGCGTGCGGTCTGAAAGCGCTCGCTGAGGAATGCCTTGTCGGTATCCTTCCGCGCTGACTTCGAGACGGTGGCGTAGTAGCTCTGATTGACCAGTAGCCGCGGCAGGGCGTCGGCGTTGAGGTCGATCCGCCAGCCCCCGTCATGGGCCGGCGTCACCAGGATGTCGGGGATGATGGTGTGGACGGCGGGCGGGTCGAAGTCGGCGCCCGGCTTCGGATTGAGAGCGCGAAGCTCGGCAAGCATATCGGAAAGGTCGGCGTCGTCGACCCCGCAGCGCTCGCGAAGGCCGGCGAAATCGCGCTTTGCCACCAGTTCGAGATTGGCGAGAAGCGCCTCCATCGCGGGGTCGAGCCGGTTCTTTTCTGCCAGCTGGATCGCCAGGCACTCCGAGAGATCGTGGGCGAAGACGCCGGTTGGTTCGAATGTCTTGAGGAGCTTCAGGGTGTCTTCCAGCCGCGCCGGACTGGCGCCGAGGCGGGCGGCCAGTTCGGCAGGATCGGCGCGGAGATAGCCCGCTTCGTCGAGTTCCCCGATCAGCTGGGCGCCGAGCATCCGCGTCGCCTGGTCCGGGGCGACGATGCCAAGCTGCTCGGAAAGGTGGTCGTAGAGTGACGTTCGCCCGGCGACAAAGGCTTCGAGATTGTAGTCGTCGGCCCGCATCGGCGTCCGGCTCGGCCCGTCGGCCCAGTTCTCGGCAGGCGGCGCCGGCTGTTCCGGCAGAGCATGCTCCTCGTCACGGTCGTGACCGGCGGACACATCGGCGGCTTCGGCGATGGCTTCGGGTCCGCTGATTTCGAGTTCGCTGCTCCCGGAGCCGGTCTCGGCCTCGGGCTGAGGCGCATCGCGGTCGGACGTGTCGTCCCGCTCCAGCAATGGGTTACGTTCGAGCTCTTCCTCGACGAAGGCCGACAATTCCAGGCTTGAGAGTTGCAGCAGCTTGATGGCCTGCATCAGCTGCGGCGTCATCACCAGCGTCTGGCTGGTGCGGAGTTCCGGCCTGAGTGACAACGCCATGGGCGTACGCGTCCCCGAACTGGTCTAATTCTTGCTTGCCCCTTCCTAGCGCATCGCCGCGCCCGGTCAAAGGGTAAACTCGTCGCCGAGGTAAAGACGTCGCACATCCTCGCTGGCGAGGATTTCGTCCGGGGTGCCTTCCATCAGCACGCGCCCCGAATGGATGATGTAGGCGCGTTCAACCAGTCCCAGCGTTTCGCGGACATTGTGGTCGGTCACCAGCACGCCGATGCCGCGCGCGGTGAGGTGACGGACGAGGGCGTGGATATCGCCGACCGCGATCGGGTCGATGCCGGCGAACGGCTCGTCGAGCAGCATGAAGGAGGGCCGGCTGGCGATGGCGCGCGCGATCTCGCAGCGCCGCCGCTCGCCGCCCGACAGCGCCCGCGCCGGCGATTTCCTGAGATGCTCGATATGGAACTCCTCGAGCAGCGCATCGAGCTGTTCTTCGCGCGCGCGTCGGTCCTTCTCCACCAGTTCGAGGATCGCGCGGATATTCGCCTCGACCGAAAGGCCGCGGAAGATCGAGGCTTCCTGGGGCAGGTAGCCGATGCCGAGCCGTGCCCGGCGATACATCGGCAGCCGCGTGATGGCGTAGCCGTCGAGATCGATTGCCCCCTCGTCGGCGCGGATGAGCCCGGTGATCAGGTAGAAGACGGTGGTCTTGCCCGCGCCATTGGGGCCAAGCAGGCCGACTGCTTCGCCGCGGGCGAGGGCCAGCGAAACGTCATCGACGACCCGGCTCGACCGGTAGCTCTTGCCGAGATGGCGTGCGACCAGCCAGCCGTCGCCGCCGGCGCCGGGGTAAATCCGTGACGGCTCGGGGCCGGGCTGAAGCTCGAACTCCGCCGGGTAGTCCCAGTCGTCCTCCGGTTCTGCGCGTCGTCGCCGCGGTCGCCTCATTGGCCCTGATTCGGATTGACGACCGTCCGGACCCGGTCGCCACCGGTCCCGAGCTGCCAGTTGCCGGTGGCGAGGTCGATGGTCAGACGGTTTCCCGCCATCTCGTTCGCGCCGTCGAAGATCGAAACGGTTCCGGTCATCACCACTGTCTGAGCCACCATGTCCATGACCGCAAGCTCGGCGGCGGCGGTCTGACTTCCGGCATCGACCCGGACATTGCCCGACGCCTCGATCCGGTCGAAGGTCCGGTCGCTGCCTTCTGCCGGCAGGAACACGGTCAGCCGCGCCGCCTCGATCCGCATCGCGCCGCGCGTCGCGACCACGCCGCCGGTGTATTGGAGCACGTCGCGGCCGTCCTGCTGCGTCCATGACAAGGAGTCGGCATCGATCGAGATCGGATCCGCTGACTGCGACAGGAACCCGCCGAACATCGGGGCACCCTGCTGGGCGAGAGCAGCGCCGGCGAGACCGCAGGCGAGCACGGCAGCGATCGCGATCAGTCGTCTCATTGTCCGCCACCCAGCATCGGCAGGGGAACCGACACGCCGTCGGCCCCGATCTCGGTGTGAACGCCGCCGCCGATCGTGAGATCGGAATCGGTCATCATCAGATCGTTGCCGGTGAGAAGGAGGTTGCCGGCAGCAAGCCGGAACGGCCGGTCGGTGCTGATCGTGCCGTTCGGGACATCGACCGTGACCGTCTCGAGACTGAGCGTCACGCTGTCGCCGATCGACATCTCGACGCCGCCCGACAGCGCCATCAGCGTCGTTGACGAATTGTACTCGCCGGCGGGCGCGAAGAACTCCGCACGAGCGCCGTTGTCGAGCACATATTCGGCGACGACCTCTTCCAGGATCAACTGGTTCGGATTGTCGTTGCGCTGGATCGCCCGCGCAGCCGACAGCGTATACGGCTCGCCGTCCGCTTGGTAGTCGGCCAGCTGTGGCCGCTCGATGACGACGCCCTCGCCGTCGATGGTCACGGAGTCGAACTCGATCGGCAGGTCGATATCCGGGATCGAGACGGAGAGCAGGTAGGCGCCGGCACCGATAACGACGATGGCCGGCAGGAGCCAGCGCAGCAACCGGACGCGACGCGTGTGGCGCGCCGTCCGCTTGAAGTCGGGTCCAACGCCGATGTCGGCGGTCGTAATCCGCGACGTCGCTTGGGGCGCC
>CAZSXA010000130.1:0-6773 GCA_964611195.1 uncultured Bauldia sp. | reverse complement strand
CTTGGTCATTCATCAAGGTCTCGCATCCGTGCCCGGCTGTCGCGGTGCCATCGGCAGATTCGCTCATCCGCCGATGGTGTCCCAAAATGGGCGCTGGCAACGCGTGGATCAAACGACATTGGCGGCTTTTCCCCGGAGCCTAGCCGATTCGGGCCGCCGCCGCCGCATCGCGGTTTCGTCAGGATATGCTGTCTACAGGCCTGCAAAACCAGCCGAAATTGACGCTTTCCGGCTTTGCCCTCACCCGGGCTTGTGCGAAAAAGCCGGCATCAACCAACGGCGAGGCTGAGGCACCCCATGGATTTCCTCACTCCCGCGATCGGCGAGACCGCTGCCAGGATCGTCATCGTCGCCCTGATCCTTCTGCTCATCGGAGCACTGTCGCTGCTTCTCGTCGGTCTGGCGATGCGCGTCTATAGCGGTCGCGGCTTCCGACTCGGCGGTTCGCGCAATCGCGCTCCTCGGCTTTCGGTGCCCGACGTCCTGCCCGTCGATTCGCGGCGGAGGCTGGTTCTTGTCCGGCGCGACAACGTCGAGCACCTGTTGCTGGTCGGCGGATCGACCGATGTGGTGATCGAGCGGGCCATCGAACGCGGCGCCCAGGCCGCACGCGGACGACCGCAGCCGGTGCCGACCCGCGAGGCCGGCCAGCAGGCGCCCCAGGCCCGTCCCGCCGCCGCCCCGCCTCAGGCCGCCCGGCCGACACCGGCACCGCGTTCCGCGCAGCAGCCCCCTCGCCCAACACCGGCGCAGCCGCCGGCCGCTGCCGCCGACGCCTCGGAGCCTAAGACTCCACCGCCGCAGCAGCCGCAACCGCAGCCGGCTTCAGCCGCATCGCCCGGCCGGGCGCGGGCTCAGCCGCAGCCCGCCACCGTCGCGCCGCAACGGCCCACCCAGCAACCCGCCGCACAACAGCGGCCGCGGGCAATGCAGCAGCCGGCCGCGCAGCCCCCGGCGCGCGAGCGGCCCGCTCCCGCCAAATCCGCGCCGCCGCGACCCACCGCCAACCAGCAACGGCCCGGTGCCCCTCCCCAGGCGCCCGCGACCACCGTCGTGGGAGCGGCGACCGCCGCGTCCACTGCACCGGCAAAGACACCGCAAGCCGGCGAGCAGGCCGAGCCTCCCGCGCCAGCGCAGGAGCCGCCCGTGAAGCCAGCCTCGGCAACCGAAGCCGCCGAGGCGCCTGCGCCAGCAACCTCACCTCCGGCCAGCGCGACCGGAGCCGAGCCCCCGGCCGCTGCAGCACGCGAACCGAAGGAAGGCAGTGTGCCGCCCGCGGATGAGGCGGCGAAGCCCGAGGATGGCGCGCCGTCCGGGAACGCGAGCGATGAGCCGAAAGCCGGCGGCACTTCCGCCGCGGACGCCGACTCCGCTCCGGGCGAGGAGTCGGACGAGGATCGCGCCCGCCGGATGAGCGAGCGCGAAACCGAGATGGCGAGCCTTCTTGGTGAGATCTTCGGTGAGGAGGACGATCGGACGCCCGACAGGCGGACCGACCGCTAGGCAGGACTACTCGTCGCGATAGACCCGTTCCCGGCGCTCGTGGCGTTCCTGGGCCTCGATCGACAGCGTTGCGATCGGGCGGGCGTCGAGCCGCTTCAGGCTGATCGGCTCGCCGGTTTCCTCGCAGAAGCCATACGTCCCGATCTCGATCCGATGGAGCGCAGCGTCGATCTTGGCAATCAGCTTGCGCTGACGGTCACGCGCACGAAGCTCGACGGCCCTGTCGGTTTCCGACGACGCCCGATCGGCGAGGTCGGGATGATTCTGGTTCTCCTCCTGCAGATGCTCGCGCGTTTCGCGCGCTTCCCGCAGGATGTCTTCCTTCCAGCTGAGGAGCTTCCGTCGGAAGTACTCCTTCTGCCGGTCGTTCATGAACGGCTCTGATTCGTCCGGCCGGTAAAGTTCAAGGCTTTCCGTCGACATTGAAACGTCCCGACTGTGCCCCCCCTCGAAGGCGCGCGGAATATAGTCAGACGGCCTGGCGGCCACAATGGCGACTCGATGACGATTCAGTCACGTTTTCATGGGGCTCGCTACACCAGCAAACGACAGGGTTTTGGGCCGCAAGCGCGTGGTTAATCATGTCTTAACACCCCCTCGTCGATGGTTCGCCCAGCTTGCTGCCAGCACAGCGCCAAACCGAATCGCCAAAGGTTCCGACGACCGAGGGATCTGCCGATGCTCACCGCTCCGTCCGCGCCTCCCCTTAGCCCGGCCGCCAGCCGGCGACTTCGCGCCGCCGCGCAGGAGCTTTGCAGCGCTGTCGAGGCCCGCATGGACGAGCTCATCGCGCTGGTCGAACGCGAGACAGCGCTGATACGCGAGGGCAAGCTGTTCGCGGTGAAGGAGCTCGAGCCGAAGAAGACGCGGGCGGCGCGCGAATTCATTAACGGCCTGGAGGCAGTGAAGAAGATCCGGCCGACGCTCGAGGAGCACGCACCGGACGCGATCTATCGCCTTCGCCGCCGCCACGCCGAGTTCCGCTCGATGCTGCAGCTGAGCCTCGCCGCCCTCGCCACCGCCAAGCACGAATCGGATGAAATGCTTGAAGCGATCTCTGCCGGCCGTGGGCTGGGCGGCGGCAGCGACCTAGCCGGCTATCCCGACCTCGGATAGCGTGCGGCCATGATCCGGCTGCTACTCCTCCGCCACGCCAAGACCGAAGACCATGGCGCGCGCCCCGATTTCGACCGCGTCCTCACCGATCGCGGACGAAGGGCTTCACCGGTCATCGGCGCCCACATGGAAATGAAGGGCTATCGCCCGGACCGCGTCCTCTGCTCGCCCGCGGTACGCGCGCGGCAGACGCTCTATCTTGCCGCCACGGAGATCATGTCAGCGCCGGAGATCGTCTTCGTCCCCGGTCTCTACAACGCCGAGCCGGAGGACTATGTCGAGCAGATCACGCTTTTCGGTGAACACGCCGAGACCCTTCTCGTGGTCGGGCACAACCCGGCAACGCAGGACGTAGCCGGGCTCCTCGTCAACACCGCCCGGAGCGCGGTGCCGCTGCCTTCGGACTACCCGACCGCCGCGCTCGCCGTCATCGAGTTCGACGCCGCCAACTGGGCCGCGATGCGCGAGCGAACCGGCCGCCTCGTCGACTTCGTCCGACCGCGCGACCTCGACTAGCTTGGGCCAGCCTTTCGATCGGGCTGACGCGACCCTACATCGGTGACGAAGAAACACCGTGGCCGGGAACAACGCACTGAGGCTCACCAGCTTTGCCGACGAGGCGCGGATCGCGCTCGCAACCCTCGCCGAGCGCGCCGCATCCGTTGGCGGCGCGAACGTCCGGCTGGGCGTCACCGGTCTGTCGCGTGCCGGCAAGACCGTCTTCATCACCGCGCTTGTGCACAACCTCATCCATGGCGGCCGGCTTCCGCTTCTGAAGGCCTATGCCTCGGGCCGTGTTTCCGGCGCCCATCTGCAGCCGCAGCCGGACGACGATGTCCCTCGCTTCGACTACGAAACCCATGTCGCCGACATGGTCGATCAGCGCATCTGGCCGGATTCGACGCGGCGGATCAGCGAGTTGCGGCTGACGGTGGCGTTCGAATCGGCGCGGTTCCTCTCGCGCAATCTCGGCCGCGGCAAGCTCCACATCGACATCGTCGACTATCCCGGCGAGTGGCTCCTCGACCTGCCGCTTCTCGCCAAGGACTACGCAACGTGGTCGGCGGAGACGCTGGCCCGCGCCGCAGAGCCGCACCGCGCCGAGGCGAGCGCTGCCTGGCTGGCGCACGTCCGCGAAGCCGCCGCATCGGCCCCCGCCGACGAGACATTGGCGCGGGAACTGGCCGGCCAGTTCACCGCCTACCTTCATGCGGTGCGTGACGATCAACGCTCGCTGTCGATCATGCCGCCCGGGCGCTTCCTGATGCCGGGCGACCTCGAAGGCTCCCCGGCCCTCACCTTCTCCCCGCTTTATGCCGAAGGCGATGTCGCTGGGCGCGGCACTCTGTTCCAAATGATGGCGCGCCGTTTCGAGGCCTATAAGACGGCGGTTGTGAAGCCGTTTTTTCGCGACCATTTCACCCGCCTCGACCGGCAGATCGTGCTGGTCGACATCCTTCAGGCGCTGAACGCTGGACCGGCGGCACTTCGCGACCTCGAAGCGACGCTTGCCGAGATCCTCGCCTGCTTCCGCCCGGGCCGTGGCAGCTTTCTCGGCCGCCTTCTGGCTCGGCGCATCGACCGAATCCTCTTCGTCGCCACGAAGGCCGATCACCTTCACCACACCGATCACGATCGCCTGGAGGCGATTCTTCGCCGCCTCGTCGCCCGCGCCGTCGACCGCGCCGAGGTCGCCGGCGCCGGCATCGAAACCGTCGCGATGGCCGCCGTACGCGCGACTCGCGAAGGCACGATCGTGCAGAATGGCGAGCGGCTGCCGAGCATCATCGGCACGCCGATGGAAGGCGAGCGGCTGGATCGCCAGACCTATGACGGCAAGACGGAAATCGCCTTGTTTCCCGGAGACTTGCCGGAGAACCTGGACTCAATCTTCGAAGGCGGCGCGCTGCCTCCGCCGGAGCCGGAGGATGTCTCGGAAGTCCGTTTCATGCGCTTTCGACCGCCGCGCCTCGAGCGGACGGCGGAAGGTTTGACCTTGTCGCTGCCCCATATCCGGCTCGACCGCGCGCTCGAATACCTCGTCGGGGATCGCCTCGCATGAGCGATCGAAAACCACGCCGGCCCGCCGCTTTTCGGCTCGACGAAGTCAGACTGTCGGACGACGAACCGTCACCGCGGCTGCGAACCCCAGAGCCCGAGCCGATGGTGGTTCCCGAGCCCGACGCTTTCGCGGAGCCGGCCGAAGGAGCGGTCGTCGCCGTCCCGCCGCGCCGACGCCGGACGCGCTGGACGCGCCTGTTCTGGGCGGCAGCCGGCGGTCTTCTCGCCCTTGCGCTCGGCCTCGCCGTCGACAATCTCGTCCGCTCGTTGTTCGACCGCGGCGACTGGCTCGGATGGATCGGGCTCGCCCTCACCGGGCTCGCGGTGCTGGCGCTCCTCGCCCTCGCCGTCCGGGAGGCGATCGGCCTCCTCCGCATACGCCGCATCACGCACATTCAGGACCTGGCGGCGGAAGCCGTCGCCGATGACGATCGCCGGAAGGCGCGCGAGACCTGCCGCGAGCTGATCGGGCTCTATGAGAGCCGGCCTGAAACGGCACGCGGCCGCACGGCGCTCGAAGGGCATCTGGGCGAGATTATCGACGGCCGCGACCTTGTCGGGCTCGCCGAGACCGAACTGCTTGCCAAGCTCGACGCCGAGGCCCGGGCGATGGTGCTGTCCTCGGCGAAACGGACGTCCCTGGTGACGGCGATCTCGCCACGCGCGCTGGTCGACGTCCTCTTCGTGCTGACCGAGATCATGCGGCTGATCCGCCGAGTGGCGACGCTTTATGGTGGCCGCCCGGGAACGCTCGGCTTCCTCCGCCTCGCCCGGCGCTCGATCTCGCACCTCGCCATCACCGGCGGCATCGCGGCCGGTGATTCGTTGTTCCAGCAGGTGCTCGGCCACGGCATCGCCGCGCGGATATCCACACGTCTCGGCGAGGGCGTGATCAACGGCATCCTCACCGCGCGCGTCGGCATCGCCGCCGTCGATGTGTGCCGCCCCCTTCCCTTCATTGCGGCCCGACCGCCTCGGATCGGCGACATCGTTGGCGAACTCACACGCCGCGCCGAGGAAGAGGCAACGCCAGAGCCGAAGACCCGCACGCCAGGCTGAGCGTGACGATCACGGCCGCGGCATTCACAGGGAAATGACTCCGCGCGAGACGAATCAACGGGTTATTGCACTACCGTTGAGCAGTCACGCTTTGAGGGCAGCGTATGACCGACACTGTCGCCACTCCGCCGGCGGAAACGGGCAAGCGGATGATCCGCCGCCATCCGCTGGTGGTGCGGATCACCCACTGGGTCAATGTCGTTTGCGTCATCTTCCTGCTGATGAGCGGGCTGCAGATCTTCAACGCCCATCCCCACCTCTATTGGGGCGAGACCTCCACGTTCAACGCGAACAACCAGTCCGTCGACACGGTGCTGTCGATCGGCGCTATTCGCGGCGCCGACGGTGAGCCGCAGGGCGTTGTCCGCCTTTTCGGGGCGATTTCATCGACACCGACGGCTTCCTCGGCGCGTCGACCTATCAGGGCGAGAAGGTCGTGCGAGCCTTTCCCGCCTGGCTGACACTGCCTTCGTGGCGTGATCTCGAGGCCGGGCGCCTCTGGCACTTCTTCTTCGCCTGGGTATTCGTCATCAACGGTCTCGTCTATGTCGTCTACGGCCTTGCCGGCCGCCATTTCTGGCGCGATCTCATCCCCTCGCGCGATCAATGGCGCGGCTTCTTCCGGACGATCTGGGATCACATTCGGCTTCGCTTCCCGAAGGGCGAAGAGGCGGCGCGGTACAACATCATCCAGAAGCTCGCCTATCTCACCATCATCGTGGCGTTGATCGTCATGGTGATGACCGGGCTGTCGATGTCGCCCGGCATGAACGCCGGTTACCCATGGCTCGCCGACATCTTCGGCGGGCGCCAGGGCGCCCGAACCTGGCACTTCATTTCGGCCACGGCCATCGTCCTTTTCGTGCTGGTGCACGTCATCATGGTTCTGGTCTCAGGCGTCTGGAACAACATCCGATCGATGATCACCGGCCGCTACGCCATCAAACAGGAGCCGGCCGAATGATCGTCCGCCGCCGCCCCATCCAGATCAGCCGCCGCCGGTTCCTGACTCTCACGGGCGTCGGCGCAAGCGG
>CAZSXA010000129.1:0-6798 GCA_964611195.1 uncultured Bauldia sp. | reverse complement strand
AAAGCCGGCCTGGTCGCCCGGACCCCGCGGCAATCGGTCGATGCCGGCCGTTTTGACTCGCAGCCGCGCCGCCCTATAGTCCGCGCCGGAGGGAGGCGCACCGGTTGCGAACCCCTCGGATGGGCTACATATACTCAAACTGAGTATATCAGTGTTCGACGGAGAACCCTTCATGCCGACAATGGATGAAGCGGCTGTGACAGGCGGTGGAAAGACGGGGAAGGCCGGCGCATTGCCGATGCCTTCGCTCGAATACACCGACGAGGTCGCGCGCGAGACGGCCGAGGCCTACAGCCGTGTCGAGCACGTCATCCCGGCGATCGAGTGGCCGGTCCACGCGCCCTATGTGAAGGCGATCAACGACCTCAAAAAGGCTCGGAACGCCGTCATCCTCGCCCACAATTACCAGGTGCCGGAGATCTTTTTCGGCGTTGCCGACGTGGTCGGCGATTCGCTGCAGCTGGCGATCGAGGCAACGCGCACCGACGCCGACATCATCATCCAGTGCGGCGTTCACTTCATGGCGGAGACCTCGAAGCTCCTCAACATGGACAAGACAGTGCTGATCCCGGACAGCCGCGCCGGCTGCTCGCTCGCCGATTCCATCACCGGCGCCGATGTCCGCCTGCTGCGCGAACGCTATCCGGGCGTGCCGATCGTCACCTATGTGAACACCTCGGCCGAGGTGAAGGCCGAGAGCGACATCACCTGCACCTCGTCCAACGCCAAGGCGGTGGTCGAGAGCTTCGGCGTCGACACCGTGCTGATGATCCCGGACGAGTATCTGGCGCTCAACATCGCCGCCCAGACGGACGTCAAGATCCTCACCTGGAAAGGCCATTGCGAAGTGCATGAGCGCTTCAGCGCGGCGGAGCTTCTGCAATTCAAGGAAGCCCATCCGGGCGCCGAGATCATCGCCCATCCGGAGTGCCCGCCCGAGGTGATCGCGATCGCCGATTTCACCGGCTCGACCTCGGGCATGATCAACCATGTCCGCGAGGCGAAGCCGAAAAAGGCGTTCCTCGTCACCGAGTGCTCGATGGCCTCGAACATCAAGGCCGAACTGCCCGAGGTCGATTTCGTCGGGCCGTGCAATCTCTGCCCGCATATGCAGCGGATCACGCTGCCCAAGGTGCTGAACAGCCTTCTCAATCTCGAGGAGGAGGTGACGGTCGACCCGACCGTTGCCGACCGAGCCCGCCAGGCGGTCGAGCGCATGATCAATCTGAAGCAGTAGCGGCGCGATGCTCGAGACCGACAGCCAGTTCCCGCCGCAATCGCTCTCCGGCATCGACGATGTGGTGATCGTCGGCGGCGGTCTCGCCGGCCTCTTCTGTGCGCTTCGCCTGGCGCCGCGTCCGGTGACGGTGCTCGCCGCCGCGCCGATCGGCCAGGGCGCGTCATCGGCCCGGGCGCAGGCGGGCATCGCCGCGGCGCTCGCGGCCGGCGATTCTCCGGATTCGCATCTGGAGGACACGATCGCAGCGGGTGCCGGTATCGTCGAGGAGCGCGTCGCCGAACTGATGGTGCGCGAGGCGCATCGGCGCATCGACGACCTTCTGAGCTATGGCGTCTCCTTCGACCGCAATGGCAGCGGCAACTTCCGCATGGCGCTGGAGGCGGGGCACTCGCATCCGCGAATCGTCCGCGTCGGCGGCGACCGCGCCGGCGCCGAGATCATGAAGGCGCTGATCGCGACGGTGCGCGAGACGCCGTCGATCCGCGTCGTGGAAGGTGTCGTCGGCGAAACACTGCACACCGAGGACAACCATCTCACCGGCGTCACGGCGCTCAACCGCGACGACGGCAAGCGCTACCTCTTCCCGGCGAGGGCTATCGTGCTGGCGGTCGGCGGCTCCGGGCACCTTTTCGCCAACACCACCAACCCGCCCCAGGCGGAAGGCAGCGGCATCGCCATGGCGGCCCGCGCCGGCGCGGTGATCGCCGATGCCGAGTTCGTTCAGTTCCACCCGACCGCACTCGCGGTCGGTCGCGACCCCGCGCCGCTCGCCACCGAGGCGATCCGCGGAGCGGGCGCGACGCTGATCGACGAGAACGGCGAACGCTTCCTCGAGGGCGTCCACCCCCTCGCAGAGCTTGCCCCGCGCGACGTCGTCTCGCAGGCGATCCACCGTCACATCACCGCCGGGCACGAGGTCTTCCTCGACGCTCGCGCGGCGATCGGCGACGGCTTCGCCGAGCAGTTTCCGACCGTTGCCGGCTATTGCCGAGAGGCCGGCATCGACCCGGCCAGGGAGCCGATGCCGGTCGCGCCGGCGGCGCATTATCACATGGGCGGAATTCTGGTCGACGCGAACGGCCGCTCGACGATCGACGGCCTCTGGGCCTGCGGCGAATGCGCCTCGACCGGCGCCCACGGCGCCAACCGTCTCGCCTCGAACTCACTGCTCGAGGCGGTCGTCTTCGCCGCGCGGATCGCCGAGGATATCCACGGCCTCCTGCCGCACCCGCAAGCCGGCTGGACCGGCGAGCGCGGCAGCGACGGAAGGGCCCCGTCGACCGACGAGAGCGCGCAGATCGCCCGCCTTCGCCGGACGATGATGGACGATGTCGGCGTCGTCAGGAGCCGCGAGGGCCTTCTTCGCGCGCTCGATGTCGTCGCCGCGCTTGAGGTGGGTGGGCCGAGCCTCCAGATGGCGAATCGGCTGATCACCGCCAAGCTGATCACGATGGCGGCCCTTCGCCGCGAGGAAAGCCGCGGCGCGCACTACCGCTCCGACCATCCCTCGCTCGACGCCGCGCTCGCGCGCCGCAGCTATCTGACGCTGGCCGAGGCAGAGGAAGAGGTCGCCGGGCTGACCGGCTACGCGGACACCCCCCGCGCGGCCGCGGGCTGAGCCGCCGCCGGTGGCCGTCCCGACAACCCTCCCGGCTTATCTGATCGAGGACGCCGTCACCCGCGCCCTGGCAGAGGATCTCGGCCGCGCCGGCGACATCACCTCGGCCGCGACGATTCCCGCCGACAAGGCGGCGGAAGCGGCGATCGTCGCGCGCCAGCCCGGCATCGTCGCGGGGATGATGCTTGCCAGGCGCGCCTTCGCGCTCGTCGACCCGGCCGCTCGGCTTGAAGTCCTCGTTGCCGATGGCGACGCGGTCCATGCCGGCGCCGTGCTCGGCCGCGTCCATGGACCGGCGCGCGCGATCCTCGCCGGCGAGCGCGTGGCGCTGAACTTCGTCGGCCACCTTTCCGGGATCGCCTCGGCAACCGCCGCCTTCGTGCAGGCTGTCTCGGGGACCGGGGCACGCATCACCTGCACGCGAAAGACGACCCCGGGACTCCGTGCCCTTGAGAAACACGCCGTCCGTTGCGGTGGCGGCTCAAACCACCGCTTCGGTCTCGATGACGCGGTGCTGATCAAGGACAACCACATCGCCGTCGCCGGCGGCGTCGCGCCAGCGATCGAGAAGGCGCGCGCCGCGGTCGGGCATCTCGTCAAGGTCGAGGTCGAGGTCGACGATCTCGATCAGCTGCGCGAGGCGCTCACCACCGGGCCGGACGTCGTCCTCCTCGACAACATGTCGCTCGCGGAGCTTCGCGATGCTGTCGGGATCGTTGCCGGGCGTGCCGCCACCGAAGCGTCAGGCGGCGTCACGATCGGCAATGTCCGGGCGATTGCCGAGACCGGCGTCGACTTCATCTCGTCCGGCTGGATCACCCATTCCGCGCCGGCACTCGATGTCGGGCTCGACATCACGGCGTGAGAGCGAGGGGCGCTGACGTATGGCGGAGCAGCCTTCCTTCTCCCGGGCGGACGCGGTGCCCGGAGCCCGTGCAGCGATTGCAGCCATCTTTGCCGAAGGCTTCAGTCAGTGGCTGCATTACTTCTCGCGGGACGAATCGCGGCTCGCCCGGGCGTTCGCTCACATGTTCGTCCTGGAGGATTTCCACTGCGCGCTTCTGGACGGTCGCGTGGTCGCGATGGCCGCATGCACAGACGGGCGATCGTCTGTCCGTCTGGAGGGTCGCGAACTCCGAAAGCATCTTGGAATAGTCAGAGGCACGATAGCGCGTATCGTCCTCAAGTCGGAGTTCGAGCGATCGGCTGATGTCACCACGCCGGACACCGGGTCGATCGAGTTCGTGGGGACGGCGTCCGGCTTTCAGCGCAGGGGTATCGCCGAAGCACTCCTGCGGCACCTCTTGGCGACGATGCCCTTCTCGAGCTTCGTGATCGAAGTCGCCGACACCAACATCGCCGCCCTTCGCCTCTACCAGAAGCTCGGCTTCGAGGAGTACCGTCGGCGGGAGCACACGGCGAAAGAGGCGCGGAGCAGCGGCGTCAACGCCATCATTTTCCTGCGGCGCCCGGCAGGCTGAGCGGGCAGCATTTTCGAGGGATGCCGGGGCTTCGGCTAGATCCAGCCGCCGCCATAGGTGCGGTAGAAGATATGCAGACCGATCTGCCCCATGCGCTGCATCTGCCGTGCCCAGGCCGGCCGCACATAGGTGGCGTGATAGTGCGTCGCCGTCCCGATCTCCTCGAGATAGATGGCGTCGCCCGCGAGCATCGCCTGGGCGAGATCGAGCGCCGTCGCCCAGGACGAACGGTCGCGAATGACCTCGCGATACCCGTCGCAGGCGAACGAGAACTGACACGCATTCCGCATGTGCTGATTCTGGTAGACGACGCCGCAGACGGTCGACGGATAGGTAGGGTTCTTCAGCCGATTGACGACGACCTGCGCCACCGCGAGCTGGCCGCGCACCGGCTCGCTGCGCGCTTCGAAATAGATGGCTTCTGCCATGCAGCGCACTTCCGCGGTCGAAAGCGCGCTGGCCGGAATCGGGTTGTCGGCCCAGTCATGATCGCCGGAGAAGTCGGGGAGGGCGATGGCGGCGACCGGCTTCGATTCCGGATTGATCAGCAGCTGGAACGGATCGACGAAGCCGTCGGTCGCGCCGGGATCGACATACGCAATCGGTCCGCCATTGGGCGCGATCACGGCGAGCCGGGCACCCGTTGGGGCGATCGAGGGTGCAGGGGCTAGCGGCCGCGCGGCGAGCGCCGCGACCATGAAGGAGTCATCGTCGATCGCATTGGACGAGAGGGCGCTGGCGCCGGTCACGGCGTAGGCAAAGGCCAGCTGATCGACGGTCGGTTCGACATCCGGGACGGCTGCGATGGCAAGCCGGTCCGACTTGCCCGCGCGGTTGACCTGTTCGAGCGGCGCTGCGGCAACCACCGAGGCGGTTTGCATCGGATCGACGCCGTCGACGGCGGCAACAGCCATTGCTCCTGGAAAGGCCACCGGTGTCGTCGACAGCAGATAGAGGCCAACCGCACCGGCCAGCTTCGCCATCAACGTCAACTCACGCTGGCCGCGAGGCCGCACCCTACTCGGCAAACGCCTACTCCACGCAACGCAACACGGGTGAGGCCAACAATCCGGCCCCGATGGCTCAAATTGGACCGATTAACCTTGAAGCGGAGTTAACGGCGAGACGTGGCGAGGAGGTGTTCGAAATGCGGCGCGGCAAGAAGTCGGGCGCCCCTAACGGTGCCCGTAGCGGACGCCGGCGCCCGGCCGCTCCTGCAGAACCTCGCGGCGAAAGCGAAAGAGCCCGGCCGGGCGGCCGCCGGTCCGCGTGTCCGTGCCTCCGGTTGCCTCGACCAGCTTGGCGTTTTCGACAAGCCGCCGGAAGTTCTGCTTGTGCAGATGCCGCCCGGCGACGGCTTCGACGGTCCGCTGCAAATCCGTCAGCGTGAACTCGGGCGGCATGAGTTCGAAGATCACAGGCCGGTATTTCAGCTTGGAGCGAAGGCGCGAGATTGCCGTGGCGAGAATGCGGCGGTGGTCGTGCTGCATCGGCAGGCCGAGTGCCGGCAGCACGACGTCCGGGGCAACGCGGCCGTCGCGCTGCGCTTCGGCGACGAGCCCGGCTTCGTAGAGCAACTCATAGCGGTCGAGGACGCGTTCCTCGTCCCAGCCCTCGCCTCCCTCGGCGAAGGCGAGCCGAAATCGCTCAAGCCGGCCAAGCGCGCGCGCCGGTGGTCCCGCCGTCGGCGCCGCCTTGGCCCAGCGGCCGAGGGCGGGGAGGATCGTTGCGGTGAGCAGCTCGGGCGGACCCTCGCGAAAATCCTCCCAGGGGAAGTAGTCGTACCAGGGTCGCCACCGCGCCCCGATCCCGCCCAGCGAGCCCTCGGCTTCCGGGTCGCGTCGCGTCAGTGCGAGATAGCCGACCGACACGACGCGGCCGGCGGCCTCCGCCTCCGCATGACGACCACGGTCGCCGAAGGTGTAGAGTTGCTCGACATAGCCGAGCTGGAGCGCCGTCTGCGCCTCCACCCAGTCGCGAAGACCGGCCTCGAACGTGCGGTGGCGGATCGGATCGAATCGGCCGAAGGGAAGCGCGCCGCCCTCGGCGCCTCCCGGAACCGGCGGCGATGTCAGCGTCAGCGGTGTATCGTGGTCGACGGCGACGACGACGGCCGAGAGACCGATTTCGATCTCCATGCCGTTGCCGTTCATTCGGTCTTCCCGCCGACGGGGATGGAGAAGGGTTCGGCCTCGAACGCGCCGTTGCCCGAGCCGATGTCCTCGATTGCACGGACCATGCGGCCTTCCCGGCCGAGGATGGTATCGGCGAGTTCGACAAGCAGCGGGTTCGGCCAGGCGGTCGGCGATCGCGATCGGATGAGACGTGCGATCTCGCTCTCCGGCCGCGACGGTGTCAGTCGACACAGCGCGATGAACGCGGCGGCGGTCGAGCGGCTGATCCCGGCGAAGCAGTGGATGACCATCGGCCGCTCGCGGTTCCAGCCGTCGACGAAGCCG
>CAZSXA010000128.1:0-6859 GCA_964611195.1 uncultured Bauldia sp. | reverse complement strand
CGGCGCGGATCAGCCAGGCAATCGCCGGCGGATGATCGAGGTAGCCACTGGCCGGATGGAGCGACCAGCGCCAGTAATAAGCCTCGTCGAAGGCGAGCGGCAGGAAGGGGGCGATCGCAAAGCGCGCCGCGGTGAGAACCACCACGAGCAAGACGGCCGCCTGCCCGGCCGACAGCCCAAGGGCCGGACGGCTGACTGTCCCTTCGTCGTCGGTCATCGTTCGCTTCGCCCCGGCGCGTTGCAGCAGCGACCGTTATAGTCTCGGCGGTCGGGCTGCACAGTCCACGCCGCAATACGCCGTCTTCGAGGTCCGCCAAAATGCGCAGACGCCTGAACGAGCTGATGCTGGTGATTGCCATCGCGATCGTCAGCGGAATCGGTTCGGCGCTCATCGCGATGGATCTCAGCCGCGACAGCGCTGCCCTTTCGATCGGGCCGTGGCAGGCGGCGAGTCCAGCGAGTGGATCGGAAGGCAATCCCTACCGACGTGCTGCTGCGGCAACGGGCGACGGCATTCCGCTCGGCACGGACGAAGGCATCGCCTTCCTCGCGCGCAGCGATTCGGCCGGGGAGCCGCTCGACGGCCGGTGCGACTATGAAGTGTCCGGTCAGGCTCCGTCCGCCGCGCTGTGGACCTTCACGGTATATGACGGCGAGGAGCGGCTGATGGACAACCCCGCCGGCCGAACGGGATTCCACTCTCGCGAGATCCTCCGCCGGGAGGACGGCTCTTTCGCCATCCTCGTCTCGGCCGGGCCAAGGCCCGGCAACTGGCTTCCGGTCGCGTCTGCCAGCGAGATGACCTTCGCCTTCAGGCTCTATGACGCGGCATTCGGCGCCGGGATCGGCGGCACCGAGCGTCCGATGCCGGAGATCGTTGCCGTGGGATGTCGATGAGGCGGCTCGGCGCTATCATCGTTGCAGGTCTGCTCGGCGGCGTTGTCGTGCACATCCTTGCCGTCCTCGCCTATCCCGCCCTTGGCGGCCGGGACCTGTGGTCGGAGCTCGAGGCATACGGCCCGCCATCCGCTTTCGCGCTGGTTCCCCAGCCGACCGATGGCGGAGAGTCCCCGTCCTATCTCGACCCGAACATGATCCACGCCATCTGCCGCACCGACCTCGCCGAATCACCGCACAGGGTCGGCCTCGACCTCAACGTACCGTTCTGGTCGCTGGGCGTCTTTGATCGCCGCGGCCGCAGCGTCTACGGGCTTAACAGCACAACCGCGGGCGAGAGCGGTCTTGATCTGCTGCTGATCGCCTCACGCGATCTCGAGGCGTTGCGGACTGCGCCGCCCGACGTGGTGGACGAAGTCGTACTAGTCGACCTGCCTGCCGATCCGGTGGTGGTGGTGCTGCGCGCCTTCGTGCCCGATCCGACGCTGGCGCCCACTGTCGCAGCAGAGGTCAGGGCGGCGGAATGCGCGTCGGCCGGCGATCTCGAGCCGGCGATCGTAACGCCGGACCCGCTGCCGGGCCCCGCGGAATGACCTCGATCAGGTCCCGGTGCGCGAGGGTCCCTCGCGTTCCGGCTCGGGCATCTCCTCGTGCCGCTCGATGCGGACGCCGGGGAAGATCATGACGTGACATCCCTCGCCGATTTCGCATGACGACCTGGCCTCGGCCTCGGTTCTCGGAAATGGGATGATTTGTCCCATCGGTTCCAGCCCCTTTATCGATCCTTGGCGCGGCCGATTAAGGAACGGGCAAGGTTAACAGTCCTCTAACGAATCCGGGTGATGCTCCAGCCAATCCCCAGGCTCCAAGGAGACGCAAACGTTGCGGAAGAGATCGGCCTCCGACGACTTGATGGCACTGGCGCAGGCGCGTCCGGAAGACCGCGACGCCACCCTCCTGCGCGCTGCGACCGCCCTCTTCTGCCAGGAGCCGATTCATGATCGCGATGCGGTTCGCCGCTTCGAGCAGCTTGCCGTCCATCTACTGCCGAAGCTGAACGAGAGCGATCGCGCCTATGTCGCCTCGCTGCTCGGCGGCCGCCGCGATGCGCCGGTCGCCGTCATGCGGATCCTGGCGCGCGATGCGATTGGGATTGCCGGCCCGGTCCTCCGTCACTCCCCGGTGCTGACGACCGTCGACCTGCTCGGCGTGATCGCGGCCACAGGCCCGGACCACCATCGCCTGATTGCGTCGCGCCCGGACCTCACCGCCGACGTCCTCCGCGCGCTCGCCATTGCGCGGAAGAAATACGAGGAAACCGAAGAGCTTGAGGCGGAGGCCGCACCGGTGGAAGAGATCGTCACCAGCGCGGACGAAACGATGACCGACGAGAGGCCGACCGAGGCCATCCCGCAGGGGTCACGATTCGGGGCGGGGCCATCCTTCGAGAGTTTCCTCGACATGCCGCCCGAGGGGCGGATGCGGGTCCTGGGCGAGGCAGCCGAGAGGCGCGCGCCCGCTCAACGCGCGCGGCGTCCCGATCAGCTCCTGAACGCGGCATTTGCGCGCGCTCAGATCGTCGCGGCGGCCCGGCGCGGAGACCGCGATCAGATCATCGCGTCCTTCTCGTCCGTGCTTGGAATCAACGCAGTCGTCGCGACGCGGATGCTCGACGACCCGTCGGGCGAACCGCTCATGCTGATGGCGAAGGCGGCCGGGCTCAGCGACCCGGATGGACGCGCAGTGCTGCTGCTTGCGAACAAGCAGATCGGGCACTCCGTCGACGCCTTCTTCCGGGTCGCCGATCTATACGCCTCGCTGGAGGCCCCGGTCGCCGAGGCGTTCATCGATTCCTGGCGGGGCGAGCCGGCACGCAAGCCGGCACATGTTCCGGTCATGGTCGACGCGGAGTCGCGCGCTGCGCCCGTGAGAGAGGCCGAACGCGCTCCGTCGCGCCCCAAGGAAGATCGCGGCCGCGCTGCGGGCTAGGCCGCCAGGTCGAGAAGCGACCGGCCGTCCCTGTCCTCGATCGCGATGACCCAGAAGTCGGGATCGAACCGCGCCTCGCGCTCAAGACGTCCATCGATCTGCTGCTGCGAAACACCGGCGTCCATGAGCGAGAACAGCCGGCCCGGACGGTTGTCGTCCTGGTCGAAGGCAGTCTGCGGCGCAGGGCCATATAGATCCAAGGTGCCGTCAAGCCGGTCGACGATCACGTAAATCGCGCCCGCCTCAGGCGCGCCGTGGCGGACAAGAACCGCCGCCAGCCCCTCCGATTCGCAGCGGCGGATATGCGCCGCCACGAACATCTCGGAGGTGAGCCGGATCACCTAGAACGGCTCGAGCGCGCCGATCGCCGTCATTCGATCGACGAGCGCCTGATCGATCCTGCCGGTCACGTCGAGGCCATAGCCGAGCTGGAACGAGCGGATCGCACTCCGCGTGTCGTCGGAAAGATCGCCGTCGATCGGAACCGGCCCGTAGCCGGCGCGATTGAGTGCCGACTGGACGGCCAGGATGGCCGTCTCCGAGTCGAGGTCGACCGGAGCACCAGCGGTCGCGGCGGCCCCCGGAGCCGCCTCTTCGAGCCGGGCGAGAAGCGTCTCGCTCACCTCGCCTGTGACGGTCATGCCCTGGTCGCGCTCGAACGCCTCGATCGCGGAACTCGTGCGCGATCCGAAGAGACCATCGATCGTCCCCGGATCGTAGCCGAGTTCGTCAAGCAGTTGCTGGACGCGGATGACGCTGACCGAGGCGCCGGCGCCCTCGAGCCGCGGAGCATCGGCTGCCGCGACCTCGACAAGCCGGCCGATCTCGTCGTCGCCGGGAGCACGCTCCGCGGGCGACCGATTGTCAGCGACTTCTGCAGGAGTCGCTTCGGAGGGCGCTTCGTCGCGGGTGTCGAAGAAAGGCGACGGATGCTCTGCCGACTGGAAGAAGACGGCGTTGGCGATGATCACCACCGAGGCGACGACGACAACCGTCGTCGCGGCCGTGACGAGCGGCCGACGCGCGATTGCGGCCAGCATGCGCCCGACAAAACCACGGTCTCGCTCGAACTCGTCGTCGTAGAAATCGTCCTGGTATCCCACGGCGTCATGCACTCTTGCGCGCTCCTTCCACCTCGTCTGTCGGGCGTCGAGCGGCTTCCCTCAACGGCAACTCGATCACGAGCGTTTCGTCACGACCCTCGGCGGTGCGCACGGCAATCTGCGCCCTGCCCGCCTCGGCCAGACTGACGATCCCCGCAAGATCATTGTCGCCGACGCCCCGCAGACTATAGGGCGAATCATAGTCAAGAAAGGGTTGCGTCTCCTCGGGCGCCCCGATCCGGACACGCAGCTGTTCCCCGGCGGCCCTGATCAGGCGCGCCAGGGTTCGGCGATGGTGCTCGTTGAGGCCGGAGGGCTGCGACCGCGCGAGCTGCTCGGACAGCATCGAAATGGCCGCAATCGCCGCGGCGGTTTCGCGTGTGCCGTCGGAGACAGCATTAATCGGTCGAGCTGTTGCATCGACGGCGGGTGACGCGATGGCGGCATCTCGGCCGGCCGACGCCGCCAAATCCGTCTGCCCCGCCGCTCGCTGGGCATCCGGGGCGCCGCGCACAAGCCAGGCGACGAGCGCCAGAAGTGCCATGGCAACGGTCGCCGTCGCGATGGTTTCCACTGGCGAGCCCGAGCTCAGCAGCGCAATGGCGGTCGCGGATATGATCGCCGCCGCACCCGTTGCCGAGGCGAAGGGGACCTCCGTCTTTCCGCGTCCGCGCGCGGTCAGCGGGATCGCAGCGAGCACCGCGGCGACCGGGGTCGCTGAAGCGAGAACGGGCGAGGCCAGCCAAACCACCGATGCCGCGAGCGCGATTACGGCGGCGCGCCAGCCGGTCCCGGTATCGCCAGTCCGCAGCACAAAGGCAGCGATGGCGAGCGGCGAGAGGAGCCATGCGAAGCCGAGTACGGCGTCGAGGCCTCCGGGGCTGCCGGCGACAAGCCAGAGCGGAAATGCCGCCAGCCCGACTGCGCCGACCGCGATCAACGTTGCCAGCAACGCGATCGTACGCTCGGCTTCAGCCCGGTCGGCGAGCATGTCCTGGCTCAGCTGCGCCTCGAGGTAGTTGCGCAGCGATGCGGCAAGGAAGTTCATCAACGAACCCGGCGTTCGGTCGGGGCCAGACCAGACGCCCCGTGAAGCGCAAACTGTCAGGCGATGTTTAAGGGAGGGCTAAGCATGTTGCCCGCCTCGGAACGGTTGCCGCCATCCCTGCGAGCGACCCGCCGGCATGGTTAGCGACGCCTTAAGGCGCCCGAAAACCCCGTCTTCGTTTGCCTTTGCTGTCATCGACTTAGGCCGATGCGACGAAATTCTCGTCAATTTTATCCATTAACTGAACGCGGCTTTCAAATGCCGCCGGCTAGGGTCGGCGCGTCGCAACGAAAACGTCCGAACGGTTGGATGAGATTCCTGATCCGCATCACTTTCTGGCTGGCCGTCGTGTTCCTCCTCCTCCCTTCCGATCCGGAGGGGGGTCCGAACGCGCCGCAGGTGACGTTCGTGGAGGCCCTCAACGCCATCCGCGCGACGGCGAACGACCTCGCCAATTTCTGCACGCGGAACCCGGACCTCTGCGAGACCGGCGGCGCGGTCGCCCAGGTCGTTGCCGACAAAGCGCGCTACGGCATCGAGCAGTTGCAGACCTACCTCGAGGATAATTTCGGCGCCGACACGCTCACCGCCGAGGACGCGGATATCCCGTGGCAGGGGGAGCCCGGCGAACGCGTCGCCGAGGCCGACTAGCGCCGGTTCACGATCGCGGGCGCGGCCAATATATATGGGTCAGACGCAGCCAACGCGATCGGGTGCCGATCTTGGACTTCAACGAAATCCGCGACGACTTCCAGTTCCTCGAGGAATGGGAGGACCGGTACCGCTATCTCATCGAGCTCGGGCGGAAGCTCGAGCCGCTGCCCGAGGGCGATCACACGCCGGAGAACAAGGTCTCGGGCTGTGCCAGTCAGGTGTGGCTCCTGACCAAGGTTGACGCGGAAGGGCGGCTACACTTCGTCGGCGACAGCGACGCGCATATCGTCCGCGGCCTCATTGCCGTGCTGATCGCCCTCTTCGATGGAAAAAAGCCGGACGAGATCGACGACACGGACGCCGCAGCGCTCTTCTCCGAGCTCGGGCTCGAAGGCCATCTCTCGACGCAGCGGTCGAACGGCCTTCGCTCCATGATCCGGCGCATCAAGGCCGACGCCGCGGCCGAACGGGGCGCGGCGACGACCTGACGCGAGGCGTCCCTACGAGCGCGACCGCGAGCGCGAGCTGCCCTTGCGGCGCTGGCCAAGGCCCATCTGTTTGGCGAGGGCCGAGCGGGCGGCGGCGTAGTTCGGCGCGACCATCGGGTAGTCGGGCGCAAGGCCCCACTTCTCGCGATATTCTTCCGGCGACAGGTCGTAGTGGGTCCGGATGTGCCGCTTCAGGGATTTGAACTTCTTCCCGTCTTCAAGGCAGATGATGTAGTCCGGGAAGACGGAACGCTTCGGGTTCACCGCCGGCTTCTGCGGCTCCGGCTCCGGCTCCGTGAGACCGGCATGGGTGCGCGCCAGCGCCTGATGAACATCGGCGATGAGCGCGGGAAGATCCTGCGCCGGCACCGAATGGTTGGCGACATAAGCCGAGACGATATCCGCCGTCAGATCGATCAGGTCGTTCGCAGCGTTTTCTTCCATTTCCATATCACCTTCCATTCTGGCGTCTTTCGATTGTTCGCAGGAGAAAGACCACCCGATGTTCACCGGGAGGACTGGCCCTTATTCCTGAACAGGATCAGATCACTGCGGCCTATAATCCAGTAGAGGATGCTGCACAAGGCGATACGAATATTTTCTACACAAGGCACCTTGTACTCACCAAACAAACAAGCAAAAGCCGAAGGATTCCTCTCCCTTCTGGACAAAGAGAAATG
>CAZSXA010000127.1:0-6867 GCA_964611195.1 uncultured Bauldia sp. | reverse complement strand
CGCTGATTGCCGCCGGCTGCATCATGATGCGCAAGTGCCACCTCAACACCTGCCCCGTCGGCATCGCGACGCAGGACCCGGTGCTGCGTCAGCGCTTCACAGGCACGCCCGAGGCCGTGATCAACTACTTCTTCTTCGTCGCCGAGGAGGTCCGCCAGCTGATGGCGGCCATGGGCTTCCGCAGCTTCGACGAGATGATCGGGCAGATGCAGATGCTGGATTCGCGGCGCAACGTGCAGCACTGGAAGGCGCACGGGCTCGACTTCAAGCGCCTCTTCTTCAAGCCGGAAGCGCGTGAAGGCGTCGCTATCCATCGCTGCGAGGAGCAGGACCACGAACTCGACGGCATCCTCGACAAGGCGCTGATCGCCGAGGCGATGCCGGCGCTCGAGGGCGGCAAGCCGGTGCAGCTGACGCACACCATCACCAACGTCAATCGCTCGGCCGGCGCGATGCTTTCCGGCGAAGTGGCAAAGCGCCACGGTCATGCCGGCCTTCCCGACGATACCATCCACATCGCCCTCACCGGCACGGCCGGCCAGAGCTTCGGCGCATGGGGCGCGCACGGCGTGACGATGGATCTCGTCGGCGAGGCGAACGACTATGTCGGCAAGGGCCTCTCCGGCGGCCGCATCATCGTCCGCCCGCCGGAGGATGGCGGCTTTGATCCGGAGGAAGCGATCATCGTCGGGAACACCGTGCTCTACGGCGCGATCGCCGGCGAGTGCTATTTCCGCGGCATCTCGGGTGAGCGCTTTGCGGTCCGCAATTCCGGCGCCGTTGCCGTCGTCGAAGGCGCCGGCGATCATTGCTGCGAGTACATGACCGGCGGCGTCGTCGTCGTCCTCGGCAAGACCGGCCGCAATTTCGCGGCCGGCATGTCGGGCGGCATCGCCTATGTGCTCGATGAGGACGATACCTTCGAGCAGTACTGCAACATGGCGATGATCGAACTCGAGCAGGTGCCGCAGGAAGCGGTCAATGCCGACGACCTCGACGTCACCAACGTCACCGAGTTGATCGTCGATCTCAGCGCCGGCGATGCGCGCCGGCTGCGTGCGCTCGTCGCCAACCACGCGCGCTACACCGGCTCGCCGCGGGCGCGCCACATCATCGACAATTGGAGCGAGATGCTGCCGAAATTCAAGAAGGTGATGCCGGTGGAGTTCCGCCGCGCCCTTGCCGAACTGGCGCGGCAGCGCGAGGCCGAGGGCGAGAGCGTTCTCGCCGCCGGCGAATAGCCCGAACGATACGGAACGAAGCGATGGGAAAGCCAACCGGATTCCTCGAGATCGATCGCCAGGAGCGCGCCTATGAGCCGGTCGAGGAGCGGCTGAAGAACTATGAGGAGTTCTACGTTCCGCTCGGCGACAAGGGCACGCGGGATCAGGCCGCACGCTGCATGGACTGCGGCATTCCGTTCTGCCACACCGGCTGCCCGGTCAATAACCAGATCCCCGACTGGAACGACCTCGTCTATCACGGCGACTGGCAGCGCGCGTCGCAGAACCTCCACTCGACCAACAACTTCCCGGAGATCACGGGCCGCATCTGCCCCGCACCCTGCGAGGAGAGCTGCACGCTCAACATCATCGACCAGCCGGTGACCATCAAGACGATCGAAGCCGCAATCGCCGACAAGAGCTTCGACAATGGCTGGGTCGTGCCGCAGCCGCCGGAGAAGTCGACGGGCAAGAAGGTGGCCGTGGTCGGCTCCGGACCGGCCGGCCTCGCCTGTGCGCAGCAGCTGGCCCGCACCGGCCACGAGGTCCACGTCTTCGAGAAGAATGCCTACCCCGGCGGGCTGATGCGCTACGGCATTCCCGACTTCAAGATGGAGAAGATCCACGTCGAGCGCCGCGTCGAGCAGATGCAGGCCGAGGGCGTCGTTTTCCACTGCAATGAACACATCGGCGTCACCCGCCCGGCCGCGGAACTCGTCCGCGACTACGATGCGGTCGTGTTGGCCGGCGGCGCGGAGCAGCCGCGCGATCTGCCGATCCCCGGCCGCGACCTCGACGGCATTCATTTCGCGATGAACTTCCTGCCGCAGCAGAACCGCCGTGTTTCCGGCGAGCCGGTCGGCACCAACGACGCGATCCTTGCCGAGGGCAAGCATGTCGTCGTCATCGGCGGCGGCGACACCGGCTCGGATTGCATCGGCACCTCCTTCCGCCAGGGCGCGCTGTCGGTGACGCAGCTGGAGATCATGCCGGAGCCGCCGCTCCACCCGAACAAGGGCCTCACCTGGCCCGACTGGCCGATGCGACTCCGCACTTCCTCGAGCCATCTCGAAGGTGCGGAGCGCGACTTCTCCGTCGGCACGGTGTCGTTCGAGGGCTCGAACGGGCATGTCGAGAAGCTCAACTGCGCCCGCGTCGGCACCGACTTCAAGCCGGTCCCCGGGACCGAGTTCGAGCTGAAGGCCGACCTCGTGCTGCTGGCGATGGGGTTCGTTTCGCCGGTTCACGAAGGCATGCTCGAAGAGCTCGCCCCAGAATTCGACAAGCGCGGCAACGTCCTCGCCGCGACCGAGGGCGACGGCAGCTACGCCACCTCGCTCGACAAAGTCTTCGCCTGCGGCGACATGCGCCGCGGCCAGTCGCTGGTGGTCTGGGCGATCCGCGAGGGCCGCCAGGCCGCCCGCTCGGTCGACGAGTTCCTGATGGGCGAGACGACCCTGCCGCGCTAAACGCAACACACTTGTCCCGGCCGAAGAGCCGGGACCCATTGGCATCCGCCCAAGGAACCCGCCCTCGCCATTGGGCCCCAGGCCCGGGGCAGGGTCCCGTCGACGCTGAGCTTCGCCGCGCCGGACGACGCCTCAGTGTTCGCTGCCGCGGATCAGAGCCCGACCGCGGCGGGGTCGTCTTCCTCGGCCAGCGCCGCCTGCCCCTCCTCCGCTTCGGCTTCCGCGACCGGCGCCTCGTCGATCGCACCGGGCGGCCATGAGAAATCGTCGACGCGTCCGGCCACCGGCGGCAACGGCTCGCCGCGGACGAGGAAGCGGTGGAGCAGCGTGCTCGGTCGGATCGGCGCGGCCTCGGTGACAAGCTCGCCATTGGCCCCGCGTTGTGGCTCGCCCAACACCAGCACCGGCCCGACGACCCGCGGCACGCCGTCCTCGGTCATCTCGATACCGCCGGCATCGGGTATGAGCACGAAGCCGCCGTCGCTCTCGAGCGGCAGCTCGCCTTCGACGAAGAAGGCGAGTTTCTCGCGCCCGGCCGAGGTGAAGGAAAAGCCGTCATCGGCACGGAGCGTCCGGATCTGGCCGTCGACGTCCGGACCGGTTGCGGTGAAACGTCCCTCGGCGTCGGCGAAGCCGTCCCAGATGTCGAGGAAGGTGAAACCGTACTGTTCGGCCGCGTCGTCATAGATGGCGTTGAAGAACGCCATGTCGGCCGACATCGATTGCTGCCGCATCGGCGGATGGCCGACCCAGATCGCGCGGCTGCCGAACACTGCGAGCGTTTCCGACAGTGACGCGACCCGGGCACGATAGGCAGCATCCCACGCCTCGCTGCGGAGGCGGAAGGTGCCCTCGCCGGTCCGCATCTCCTGCCGGTCGTTGGTGCCGACCATCATCACTACGAAGCTCGGCTCGATCTCCTCGACGAGGTCGGGCAGCACGGCAGGCCAGTCGTAGAAATCGTCGCGAACGAGACCCGACGAGCCGTTGGTGCGGTCGACGATGACGACGTCGGGATCCTCGGCGAGGCGATCCTCCAGCGCATCGGCAAGCCCACGCGCTTGAAAATCGCCGACGACGAGAACCCGCATCGCGTCTTCATTCTTCTCGACTTGCGGCGCCGGGGCGGCAATCACGCGCGCCGGGTTGGCGGGCGCCGGCGCCGGTGCAGCGGGCGCCGGCGGATCGGGCTGGCGCAGTCGGTCGAGCAGGCGCTCCAGCGGCCCTTGCGCCTCGGCCGGCCAGACGGCAGCAGCCAGGCCGCAGAGGGCAAGGGCGGCGATGATCCATCGGCCGATTGCGGTACGTCGGAGCAAATGAGGGCACCCGGTCCATCGACCGGGCCTCCCCGAGACACGAAGCTAAGTCACAGCGCCAGCTTACAGTTCGCCGCGGAGCCGCCGCAACAACAGATCGGACGCATAGCCGTCGGCCGGCAGTCCGGCCTGACGCTGGAACGAGCGGATCGCCGAGCGCGTGCCGCTGCCGACGATGGCGTCGATCGCTCCATTGTAGAGGCCGCGATTGGCGAGCAAACGCTGCAGTTCATACCGTTCGGTCTCCGAGAGCGGGCGCTCCTCGCGCGGCCATGCCTGGCGGAACGGGCCGAAACCATGCAGCTGGTCTGCGAGATGGCCAACTGCGAGCGCATAGGTGTCGGCGTTGTTGTAGCGCTTGATGACCCGGAAATTGTGAAGGAGCAGGAAGGCGGGGCCATTGGCGCCGGCCGGCACCCAGAGCGTCGCCTCGTCGCCGGGCCGCGGGAACGGCGAACCGTGGCTGCGCACGATGCCGAGCGCGCTCCACTCGGCCAGCGTCATCTCGGTGTCGCCATGGGCAAGTTCGAAATCGAAGCCGGCCGGAAGCACGACCTCGTAGCCCCAGGTCTCGCCGGTTCGCCAGCCCATCTCGTTGAGATAGGCCGCCGTCGAGGCGAGTGCGTCGACGGGCGAGGACCAGATGTCCCTGCGGCCATCGCCGTCCCAGTCAACGGCATAGGCCTCGAACGTCGTCGGAATGAACTGCGTGTGCCCCATCGCGCCGGCCCAGGAGCCGGTCATGCGGGTGTGGTGGATGTCGCCGCGCTGGACGATCTTGAGCGCCGCGATCAGCTGGCGTTCGCCGTAGCGCTGACGCGAGCCGCCCATATAGGCGAGCGTCGCCAGCGAGCGGATCGTCGACTTGACGATATTGGGGTTCTCCAACACTGCACCATAGGAGCTCTCCATTCCCCAGATCGCGAGGATCACGTAGCGGTCGACGCCGTAGTGGGCTTCGAGCTGCGCCAGGAGGTTGCCCCAGTCGCGATACTTCGCGAGGCCATTCTCGATCCGCTGGGCGGAAACCGCCGAGTCGAGATAGTCCCACACCGGACGGACGAATTCCGGCTGGTTGTTGGCCGAAGGGATGATCGAAGGGTCCGGCTCGAAGCCGCCGAGCGCGGTCCAATAAGTATCGTACGAGATGCCGTTGGCGGCGGCGGTGTGCCAGAAGTCGCGCACCCAGCGGTCGGATGCGGCGTCGGCGCGCGCCGGAGCGCTGGCCATGACCGCCATAACGACAACGGCGAGCGTGAAGAAAAGCGCTGCAAACGCGCGGGCGAAACGGGAGACTTTGTACAGGTTACTCATTGAAGTTCCGATGCGTCAGCGCCTCTTCCCAGCGAAGCGCGGTTCCAACGATGAAGTCGAGGTCGTCATGCTGCGGCGCCCAGTCGAAGCGGCTGCGGATCAGCGCTGCATCCGCAACCACCGCGGCAGGGTCGCCCGGCCGCCTTGGGCCGGTGCGGACGTCGAGCTTCCTGCCCGACACGCGCTCGACGGCCCCGACGACGTCGAGCACGGAATAGCCATGGCCGTAGCCACAATTGGCGATGAGGCTGTCGCCGCCGCCGGCGAGGTAGTCGAGCGCGGCGAGGTGGGCATGCGCGAGGTCCGTGACATGGATGTAGTCGCGAACCCCGGTGCCGTCGGCCGTCGGGTAGTCGCTGCCGTAGACCTCGATGGTCGGCCGCTTGCCGACAGCCGTCTCCGCCGCGACCTTGATCAGATGGGTCGCGCCTTTGGTCGACTGTCCGGTCCGCCCCCTAGGATCGGAACCAGCGACGTTGAAATAGCGGAGCGCGACGAACGAGAAATCGTGCGCTGCCGCAACGTCGGACAGCATCATCTCGGTCATCAGCTTGGACCGGCCATATGGCGAAATCGGGTCAGGCTTCGCCGTCTCGTTGACCGGATCGAGCCCGGTCATGCCGTAGACCGCGGCGGTCGAGGAAAAGACGAAGCGTTTGACGCCGCCGGCAACGGCCGCCGCGATCAGCGCGCGCGATCGGACGGTGTTGTTGAGATAGTAGCCGAGCGGATCGGCGACCGATTCCGGAACCACCACGGAGCCGGCGAAGTGGATGATCGCGTCGATGTTTCCCGAAGCAATGATCTCGCCGATGAGAGCCTCGTCGCCGACGTCACCCTCGATCAGCTCGGCCTCCGGCGCCACCGCCCAGCGGAAGCCGGTCGCCAGATTGTCGAGCACCACCACCTCGTCGCCGCGGTCGACAAGGTCCCAGACGGTATGGCTTCCGATGTATCCGGCGCCGCCGGTGACAAGCACGGTCATTCCACGTTCGCGCGAATTGCCGAAGGGCTTGCCGACACATATGAATGGAGAGTGTTGAGGCTTTGTTAGCCTTAGCGATGGGTATTCGAAGGCCGGGCGCAGAACCCGGCATTAGAAGGGGTGGCGATGCCTGAACCGATCAGAACCGCAGTGTTTCCAGTTGCCGGCCTCGGCACGCGTTTTCTTCCCGCAACCAAGGCGGTTCCGAAGGAAATGCTGCCGGTCGTCGACAGGCCGCTGATCCAATATGCGGTCGACGAGGCGCGTGAGGCGGGGATCGAGCATTTCGTTTTCGTCACCGGCCGTAACAAGGAGGTGATCGAGGATCACTTCGACCGCCAGTTCGAGCTGGAGGTGACGCTGAGAGAGCGCGGCAAGACGTCCGAGCTGAAACAGCTTGAGGTCGACAAGCCGCCTCCCGGTGCTTCATCATTCACAAGGCAGCAGGTGCCCGCGGGCCTCGGCCACGCCGTCTGGTGCGCCCGTGAGATCGTCGGCCGCGAGCCGTTCGCCGTGATCCTGCCGGACATGCTGATGCAGTCGGCACCTGGCTGTCTGGC
>CAZSXA010000126.1:0-6868 GCA_964611195.1 uncultured Bauldia sp. | reverse complement strand
ACGAACTCGGCTACAAGCTGAAGCTTCTCGGCATCTCCATCGAGACCGAGACCGGCATCGAGCAGCGCGTTCATCCGGCGATGGTGCCGCTCGACAGCGCCATCGCCGCGATCGACGGCGTCACCAACGCGGTGGCCGTCGAGGCCGACCACGCCGGCCAGCTCGTCCTCTCTGGACCGGGAGCTGGCGGCGATGCCACCGCCTCGGCCGTCCTTGCCGACATCACCGACATCGCCCGCGGCATCCGCGTGCCGACCTTCGGCCGGCCGGCCAGCGCACTGACCCCGCATCGGCGTGCGGCGATGCGCGCTCACGAAGGCGGCTACTATCTTCGCCTGACCGTCTACGACCGGCCGGGAGCGTTCGCAACGATCGCCAACCGCATGGCCGAGCAGGGCATCTCGCTCGAGTCGATCGTCCAGCGGCGGCGGACACCGCATTCCGGCGCGCCGGAGCATTTGGCGCCGGCCGCGCCGCAGCCGGTGATCCTCATCACCTACGAGACGACCGAGGAGGCGGTCCGAACGGCACTGGAGCAGATCCACGCCGACGGCCACATTGCGTCCGAGCCGCAACTCATCCGTATCGAGCCGTTGGGCTAGGCCGCTCGCCGCATTCGGTCGCCGCGCGAATCGCGCTATTCCTGAAGCCATGGCCGTCGCCGCTGCACCGGATCGCTCAAGCTTCGGGGGAAACCTCGAAGAAGCGCTCAGCCGTCATGCCGCGGCCGGCGTTCGGTCGTTCCTCGGCGTCGAGAAGTCGATCAACGGCCGGCGCTGGATCGAGCGGCTGGATCGGCCGCAGAGCCTCGTCGCGCTCGACATTGCCCAACGTCACGAACTGCCGGAGCTGCTGGCGCGCGTCCTTGCCGGTCGCGGCGTTACGGCCGACGAGGCGCCCGAATTCCTCGACCCGACGATCCGCAAACTGATGCCGGATCCCTCGACGCTGACCGACATGGACGCGGCGGCCGAGCGCATCGCCGATGCTGTCGACGCTGGCGAGGGCGTGGCGATCTTTGGCGATTACGACGTTGACGGAGCGACTTCCGCGGCTTTGTTGAATCGCTATCTCCGCAGCCTTGGCCTGACGCCGCAGGTCTACATCCCCGACCGGCTGTTCGAGGGCTATGGCCCCAACCCCGACGCGATCGACAAGCTCGCCGATGCCGGCGCCACGCTGATCGTCACGGTCGATTGCGGCACCACCAGCTTCGAAGCGCTGGAGCGCGCCCGTCAGCGCGGCATCGATGTCGTCGTCATCGATCATCACCTCGCCGGCGCCGAGCTGCCCCCCGCACGCGCCGTCGTCAATCCGAACCGCGAGGACGACATCTCCGGCCTCGGCCACCTTGCCGCGGTCGGCATCGTGTTCATGACGCTTGTCGGCGTCAGCCGCGAACTGCGCTCGCGCGGTCATTTCGGCCCGGGCGAGGAGCCGAACCTCCTCGACTGGCTCGACCTCGTCGCGCTCGGCACCGTCTGCGATGTCGTCGGCCTCGCCGGCCTCAACCGCGCGCTGGTCGTCAAGGGCCTCCTCGTCATGCGCCGGCAGGGCAATCTCGGACTCGGCGTTCTTGCGCGTCTGGCACGGCTGGGTGGCCCGATCGAGGCCGGGCATCTCGGTTTCATGATCGGCCCGCGGATCAATGCCGGCGGGCGTATCGGCAATGCCGCGCTCGGCGCGGCGCTGCTCGCGACCGAGGACCCGGAGGAGGCCGAGCGCATCGGCGCCGAGCTGGAGCGCCTCAACGCCGAGCGCCAGACACTCGAGGCCGGCATGCTCGCCGAGGCGATGGCAGCGGCCGAGCCGGTGTTTGCCGGCGGCGCCGAACCGGCCGTTCTCGTCACCCACAATCCGGGGTGGCATCCCGGCGTCGTCGGGCTGATCGCCTCGCGCCTGAAGGAGCGCTTCGGGCGCCCGGCCTTCGCGGTTGCCGACGGACCGTCGGGCTTCGGCGTCGGATCGGGGCGCTCGATTCCGGGCGTCGATCTCGGCCGCGCCGTTAAGGCGGCGGTCTCCGAAGGGCTCCTCGCCAAGGGTGGCGGCCACGCGATGGCGGCAGGCGTGACAGTCGCGCTCAATCGCCTTCGGCCGTTCCAGGAGTTCATCGAGGACCGCGTTCGCAACGACGTCAAGCGAGCCTCGGCCGCCGAGCGCGATCTGAAGATCGACGCCGCCGTCACCGCTGAAGGCGCGACAGTCGAGGCGATCGCCGACCTTGAACGCGCCGGGCCGTTCGGTGCCGGAAATCCGTCGCCGGTGATCGCCTTTCCCGCGCATCAGGTGACCTATGCCGAGATCGTCGGCGGCGCCCATGTCCGCACCTCGATCGCAACCGGGGCCGGGGCGAACCTCCGCGCCATGGCGTTTCGCTCCGTCGATACGCCGATCGGGCAACGGTTACTCGATCGCAGCGGCGGCGCCCTTCATGTTGCCGGCACCTTGTCGATCGACACGTGGCAGGGGCGTAGCCGTCCGACGATCAAGGTCATCGACGTCGCCGAGCCGACGACTGCGTAAGTCAGGTGTCTGACGTATTGCTGGCGTCTGCGACGGAACTGCAACACTGAATCAGTCCGCTTTGCAGTAGAAGGCTTCGCTCGCCCGGCCGCAGTCCCTTCTGTCACGGTCCGGCGCTCCTCTCTCGAAGGTCTTCACACATGTCGATTTCTGACCAGGCCACCGCGCCCGGCGGAGGCGGAACTGCACTTCGCAAGGGCTGGATCCTCTTCATTCTTGGCGTCAGCCAGCTGATGATCGTCCTCGACATCACGATCGTGAACGTCGCCATCAACGACATTCGCGTTGACCTAGGCGTTTCCTCGCAGACCGAGCTGCAGTGGATCATCACCGGCTACACGCTCGCCTTCGGCGGGCTGCTGCTGCTGGGCGGGAAGCTCGCCGACCGGCTCGGACGAAGGGTGATCTTCTCCGCCGGTGCGACGCTGTTTGCATTCGCTTCGCTACTCTGCGGCATCACCGACAGCCTCGAATTGCTGATTGCGGCGCGGGCGCTGCAGGGCGTCGGCGGCGCGATGATGGCGCCGGCCGCGCTGTCGATTCTTACCGTCGTGTTCCAGGAAGGCCGTGAGCGCGATCGCGCGCTGGCGATCTGGGCCGCGATCTCCGCAGGCGGGGCCGCGATCGGGCTCATCCTCGGTGGGCTGCTGGTGCAATATCTCGACTGGCGCTGGGTGTTCTATATCAACGTTCCGGTCGGCCTGTTCGCCGTCTTCGCCGCCTTCCGCTTCGTGCCGGAAAGCCGCCACGAGCACGCCAGGGGCTTCGACATACCGGGCGCGATCCTCGTCACCGGCGGACTGATGACGCTCGTCTACGCGCTGGCGCGGACGGACGAACTGGGCTGGAGCTCGTCGGAAACGCTCCTGACGATCGCGGGCGCGCTCGTACTGCTCGTTGCCTTCTACTTCGTGCAGCGCACCTCGCGCTCGCCGCTCTTGCCCCTGAGCCTCTTCCGGTTTCGCAATCTCGCGGGCGCCAATCTCGCCTTCTTCTTCGTCGCGAGTGGCCTGTTCTCGATCTTCCTGTTCCTCGTTTTGTGGATGCGGCAGCTGAACGGGTGGTCGCCGCTGGAGAGCGGCTTCGCATTCCTGCCGGTCACGGTGTTCATCATCGTTGGGGCGGGGCTCGGAACGATGCTTCTGCCGCGTATCGGCCCGCGCCCGATCGCAACGGCCGGACCGGCCATCGCGGCCTCGGGACTTCTCTACATCGGCCTGATGCTGGAACCCGGCTCTAGCTACGTCACCGACATCCTGCCGGGGATGCTGCTGCTCGCCTTCGGCATGGGCCTGACGTTCCCGACGCTGTTCTCGGTCGCCGTCGCCGGCGTCCCGGAGGAGAGTACCGGCATTGCGTCGGGTCTCCTCAACGCCAGCCAGCAGGTCGGCGGATCGGTCGGGCTTGCTCTTCTGACGGCCGTCGCGACGGAGCGGACGGCGAACGCGCTGGGAGCGATGCCGCTTGCCCCGGACGGGACGCCGACGGACCCGGCGAACTTCCCGCTGTTCGCCCAGAGCCTCGTCGACGGTTGGTCGATCGGCCTCATCGTCGCCTCCGGACTCCTGCTTCTTGCCGCGGTGGTGACGAATACCTTCATCCGCGGCGATCGGGACACGGTCGCAGCCGGTCCGCTCGCCGCGGTCTGACGGCCCTCAACACTCGGGGGCCTGCTATTGCTGCAGGCCTCCGGCGATCCAGGCCCGGATCATCTCGATCTCTTCGTCGGGGAGCGGCGTGCCGCCGCGCGGCATCTGCGGCGTCACCTGGCCGGTGATCCGCCACATCAGCACGCTGTTCTCCGGATCGCCCGAAAGAAGCACCGCGCCATTATTGCCGCCATTGAGCGCCGACATGTAGCTCGACAGGTCGAGTCCCGCCCGGGCGTTCGGTCCGGAATGGCAGCCGGTGCAGTTCCCGGCGAAGATCGGCCCGACATCGTCCCAGCTCGGCGACTGGGCGTGGGCGACGAATGCAAAGGTGAGGGCGCCGGCCGTTGCCGCTCCGGCCGCCGCAAGCTTCCTGAAGTTCATCGGTTCCTCCTCGCGGGGCCCCCCCCCGCGCTCAGGCCGCTTATGCCAGCATAGGACGAAATGCCTCACCGGCCCATGACACCGGTGAGCAGCCGGACCCGAGCGCGATCACATCGCGGTGATTGCCCGCCGAGGCACACCGATGCGGTCGGCGTCGGTCCGCGACCGGTCTCTTGTTGACACCGCGCGCGACATGGCCATTGTGCGCCGCGTCGGTCAGTTCTCGGGGGAGGAAAGCCATGTATTGCAGGGACTATATGCGCAGCGCGCCGGTGACCGTTTCCGCCGATGCGACGATCGGCGATGCGATCAAGACGATGATCCAGGAGGGTCAGCAGCACGTCATGGTCGTCGAGGGCGACGGCCGTTTCGTCGGCGAGATCGATGCCCACCAGCTGGCCAAGGTTCTGGCGCCTGCAGCTGTCGGTTCCGACCTCGTGATCCGTCGCGCCGTCTCCAGCGAGGCAAGCGCCGCGGAGAACGCCGACGAGGTCAAGGCGCGCCTGTCCAAACACATCGAGCGCAAGGTCCGCGAGTTCGCGCAGCATGATCTCGCCATCGTCGGCCCCGATCTGCCGATCGGCGACGTCATCATGCTGCTTCGCGGTGGTTCGGAGCGCATGCCGGTTGTCGAGAACGGCAAACTGGTCGGCACCATTTCGATGCTGTCGATCCTGGAGCGGTTTCACGCCTGACTTCGCGGCGGCGCGACGTCGCGTCCATTCCGACGGCGCACGCGATCGCGCGTTGCCGATCCGCCACAGCCAAGAACAACGTCGCCGGCCACTCAAATGCCGCTGGCGAATCGTCGGCCACGGGCCTATACGCATCGGCGTCCACTGAACCGCCCAACGAATGAAAGGGGGGCGTGCATGAAAGTGTGTTTCGACCCCACGCATCGAGGGCGAATGACGGGCCGACTTATGGCCTATTGGCGTAGCTAGCGCTTGCCTGCCGGCCCCCAAGCCGGCTCCGGACACTTCTCTCTCACTCTAACGCCATCGCGAAGCAACGCCGTTCGCTCGGAAGCATCCGGGCACGGTTCCCGCTCCGCATTCTGATTCCGCTCCAAGAGGTGCCGCACGGTTCCCGCGCGGTGGGAGAGCTATGGCTATTGCACCAGCGACTGAGGGCGGCGTTGCCGCCGAACAAGACGAGACTTCGATACGGGTACCCGGCGTTGCGATCGCTGGGCTGATTGCCGCCGGCGTTATTGCGCTCGTGCGGATCCGCGAGCGCGCCGATGTGGTTCGCCGCGAGGAGGTGCCGCATTCGCTTCGCGAGGACGTCGGTCTTCCGGCACGCGAGCGCGTGCGCGACTGGTGGGAATGGCGCTAGGCGCCATTCCCCACGTTAGGTCCGTCACCGCGACCTTCCGTAGGCGCGGAGCGTGATCGGGGCGAAGAGGGACACCATTGCCAATGGCGCGACCAGCGCCGCGGCCGCTATTTCGAGACTGAACGATCCATCCATCGCCGCGCGCAGCGCAACGATTAGATGCGTGATCGGGTTGGCGTCGATGATCGGCTGCAGCCACGCCGGCATGGTCGCAGGATCAACGAAGAGATTGCTGACGAACGTGAAGGGAAAGATGATCAGCGAGCCTACGGTCAGCACCGAGGCCGGGCTCTTCAGAAGAAGGGCCAGGGCGCTGAACACCCAGCCCACGCCGAAGGCGAATACTGCAAGTATCAGCATCGCGGTAGCGACGCCGAGCAAACCTGCCTCAGGCCGGAAGCCGAGTACGTACCCGATCGCAACCACGACGCTGGCCGACCCGAGGTGCCTCAGAAAATCCCCGAGCATTGCGCCGGCGATTGGAGCGAGGCGCCAGATTGGAAGCGTGCGAAAGCGATCGTGGACGCCGTTGGCACGTCTGTCTTCAGCGTCACCCCGGTGTAGATGCTCGTGAACATCATCGTCTGAGCAAGGATACCGGGGAGGAGATACTGAAGATACTCTCTCGGTGTGCCAGCCAACGCGCCACCAAAGAGATACGTGAACATCACCGTGAAGAGGACCGGCATCACCAGGATGTCGAGCAACTGCTCGGGAGTCTGGCGGATCTTGCGAATCGACCGCCACGCAAAGGTCCTAGTCTGGCGAATCGGCCCAAGAGAGGAAGTCAGGTCGTACGTAACAGTCATTTCTTCAGGCCTCCATGCCCCGCGGATCATTGCGGGTGCTCGGCGCGCGCGGAGAGATGCTCGGCCGCGTCGCCGGTGAGAGCGAGAAATACTTCGTCGAGCGACGGGTGCGCGTAGGCGAACTCATGGAGTGGGATGCTCGCGGCATCCAGCGCCGCCAGAACC
>CAZSXA010000125.1:0-7044 GCA_964611195.1 uncultured Bauldia sp. | reverse complement strand
GCGTAGGTCGAGAACTTGTAGCCGCGGCGGTACTCGAACTTGTCGACCGCCTTCATCAGGCCGATGTTGCCTTCCTGAATCAGATCGAGGAACTGCAGGCCGCGATTGGTGTATTTCTTGGCGATCGAGATCACGAGACGGAGGTTCGCCTCGACCATCTCCTTCTTCGCCTGACGGGCCTCGCGCTCGCCCTTCTGCACCATGTGGACGATGCGGCGGAACTCGGTGATCTCGAGCCCGGTCTCGGTGGCGAGCGCCTGGATCTCGCCGCGGAGCTCCTTGATGCGGTTGCCTTCCGACTTGATGAAATCGCGCCAGCCCTTGGACGAAAGGTTCACCACGCGGCGCAGCCAATGCGGGTCGAGCTCGGCGCCCTGATAATGCTCGAGGAAATCGTCGCGCTTGACGCCATAGCTTTCGGCGAGGCGGAGCAGGCGGCCCTCGAAGCCGATCAGGCGCTTGTTGATGTCGTAGAGCTGCTCGACCAGTGAATCGATGCGGTTCTGGTTGAGCGAGAGCGACTTCACGTCCGCCACCAGCTCCTCGCGGAGCTTCTTGTAGCGGCGCTCCTGCGCCGGCGAGAGGCGGTCGTTCTTGAGCCGGTTCTCGACCAGCTGATCCTGCAGGCGGCGAAGCTTCTTGTAGGTCGAGGCGACGCGGTCGAAGGTCTCGACGACGCCGGGCTTCAGCTCCGCTTCCATCGCGGCGAGCGAGATCGAGTTCTCCAGATCGTCGTCGTCCTCGTCGTCGAGGCCCGAGGTCTGGTTCTCGCCTTCGCCCGCGGAGGCCGCCTCGTCGCCATTCGGCGCCGTCGGCGGTGACTGGGTGCGGGCCTCGGCAGAGGCGCCGTTCGCCGCGCCGTTTGTGGCCGCGCCGTTGCCGGCGGCATTCTGAGCGTTCTGGGCGTTCTGGGCGTCGGCCGGCGTCGCGATCGCCGCGTTCTTGGCGTCGGGGCCGGCATAGGTGGCCTCGAGGTCGATGATGTCGCGCAGGAGGATCTTCGCCTCGGCGAGCTCGTCGCGCCAGATGATGATGGCCTGGAAGGTGAGGGGGCTCTCACAGAGCCCGGCGATCATCGACTCGCGGCCGGCCTCGATGCGCTTGGCGATCGCGATCTCGCCCTCGCGGGAGAGCAGTTCGACGGTGCCCATTTCGCGCAGATACATGCGCACCGGATCGTCGGTGCGGTCGGTCGGCTCGCGGGTCGTGGTCGTCTTGGCGACGGCGGTGCCCTGCGTCTCGACGAGCTCGTTGGACTCCTCGTCGTCGCTGTCGTCGTCGTTGTTGTCGTCGGCCTCCTCGGCGTCGACGACGTTGATGCCCTGGTCGGAGAGCATCGCCAGCACGTCCTCGATCTGCTCGGAGTTGACCTCTTCGGGCGGTAGAACCGAGTTCAGCTCTTCCGACGTCACATAGCCGCGCTTCCTGGCGGCCTTGATCATCTTCTTGACGGCTGCGTCGGAGAGGTCGAGCAGCGGACCGTCCTGGGTCTCGGCCGCTCCGTTATCCTTCTGCTCCGGATCTTTTTCCTTGGTTGCCATCGAAAACCCACTCGCGATCGACCGGCCCAGGCGCGGACCGGCTCGGTTGCTGTCACCCCGAATTGCGCCGTTCGGGGGTCTGTTGTGACGCCGTCGCCGTTAAGCCGCGATTAACCGCGTTTGCCCGCCGGCGAGGCCGTCATATCTCTTGTGCCTGGCGGCCGGAAGAGCGGCCAAATCCCTCTATCGATGCCTCGGTTCCCTCGGCATTCGACAGCTCCCTCTGGATTTCGACCATCCGTGCAAAGTTGGGCTCGCTCATGTCCCCCGCATAAGCAGCCTCCGCCAAAGCTAGCTCCTTATGTAACGTTCGCGCCCGGCGGTGCAAGGTAACGGCCTGCATCCAGCCCTGCTCGGCATCGGCGTCGTCGGCGCCGGGAAGGGCCTGCCAGGCGCCTGAGCGTCGGACCATTTCGTCGAGCCGCCCGATCAGGCCGGCGAAACCAGCTTCGGAGAGGGCTTCGGCAAGGGACTCCTCGTCGGGGTGGTGCTCGGCCCGCTCGGCGGCGGCGCGGCGCAGGCGATCGAGCTCTCGGCTATCAAGCTCGATGCCAAGAAACTCCTCCAAATGCTTGTGGAGAAGCGCCGGGTGGTGGATCACCGTGGTCAGCAGCGTCGCTTCCGCCAGGGTCGCCCGGACCGGACCGGAGGAGCGGAGGGCGCGGCGGAGCTGCGCCGAGACCGGCATCGGGTCGCGCACCTGGTAGCGCGGGGCCGTCGGCCCGAACGAGCTCGCCGAGCGCCAGTCGCCGCGGCCGCGCCACGGGCGGCGCTGCTGTGGCTGTGATCCGCGCGCCGGGCGCGACGATGCGTCATCGGCGAAATAATGGCGGATGCGCGCGGCAATCTCGCTCTGGTAGTGGCGGCGGACGCTGTCGTCGCCGATGGTTGCAACAGCCTCGCTCAATCGCTTCTCCAGCCCGGCGCGGCGCTCCGGCGTATCGAACTTGCCGCCTTCGATCTCACGGTCCCACAGCATCTCTACGAGCGGAATGGCCGATTCGATCTGTGCGCGCATCGCTTCCGGGCCGGCGCTGCGGATGAGGTCGTCCGGGTCGACGCCTTCCGGCAGCAGGGCGAAGCGGAGCGTCCGATCCGGTCCGAGCAGCGGCATGGCGAGGTCCATCGCGCGCCGCGCGGCGCGAAGGCCGGCGCTGTCGCCGTCGAAGCAGAGGATCGGCTCGGGCGCCATCCGCCACAGAAGCTGCAGCTGGCGCTCCGTCAGCGCCGTGCCGAGCGGCGCCACTGTGTGGGGGAAGCCCGCGACCGCCATGGCGATCACGTCGACATAGCCCTCCACGGCGATCACCGTGCCGGCCGTACGGGACGCCTCGCGCGCTTCGCGGCCGTGATAGAGCAGCGAGCCCTTCTGGAAGAGCGGCGTTTCGGGCGAGTTCAGGTATTTGGCATTGGCGTCGGGCGACATCGCCCGGCCGCCGAAGCCGACGATGCGGCCGCGGAAATCGCCGATCGGAAAGATGACGCGATCGCGGAAGCGGTCGAACGAGACCGGGATGTCGTCGCCGGTCACCAGCAGGCCAGCCTCGACCATCAATTCGGGGCTGATGTTCTTGGCAGCGAGATGCTCTTTGAGCGCGTTGCGGCTGGGGCCGGCATAGCCGATGCGGAAGCGCTGGCGGACGGCCGAGCCGATCCCGCGGCCGTCGAGATAGCTTCGGACCTGGGCGCCGCGCGACGAGGCGAGTTCGGCCTCGAAGAACTGACACGCCGCCTCCATCACTTCGGTCAGTGTGGTCTGGCGCTTCTCGCGTGCCTCGGCCTGCGGGTCCGGCGCGGGCAGCGGCACGCCCGCCTCCGACGCAAGGCGTTCGACCGCTTCGGGAAAGGTCAGCCCCTCGGTCTCGGTGACAAAGGTGAAGGCGTCGCCGCTGGCGCCGCAGCCGAAGCAGTGATAGCGGCCGCGCCGGTCGTCGGCGTGGAAGGAGGGCGTCCTTTCGCCGTGGAACGGACAGCAGGCCCAGTAGTCGCCCCTGGCCGGCTGGCTCTTGCGCCTGTCCCACGACACGCGCCGACCGACGACCTGCGACAGGGGCAGGCGCGTCCGGATCTCATCGAGGAGAGAGGAAGGGTAGCGCATCGGAGTGATTCGCAGCGGCTGGGAACTGGAGCGAATCAGTAGCGCATCAATGCGGCCGGAAGCGATTCGATAGACGTTCGTCGCTGTGGATGGAGCGACGGCTCAGCCGGACCGCCGACACCTGGCTGTGTCACGGACCTGCCACAACAACCGGCAATACTGGTCGTTCGACGGTCTGGCCCGCCGCCGGCAATTTGCCCGGGGAGGTGCGCATGCCCGTTACTGTCGGAACGTTCAATCTCAACAACCTCTTCTCTCGGTTCAACTTCCAGGCCGAGATCGAGGAGTTGCCGGCCGTCGAATCGGGTGGCCTGACCATCACCGTTTCGGACGGCGACAGCAGGGCCCGCATGTTCATGGGCCGGCTGGTCAAGGAAAAGGACCCGGCCGACACGGCGAAGATCGCGGAGCGGATCAGGCGGATCGATATCGACGTGCTGGCCGTTCAGGAAGTCGAGCACATCGATATTCTGAAGACCTTCAACCGCGACAATCTCGGCGGACTATACCCCCATGTCGCGCTGATCGAGGGCAATGACCCGCGGTTCATCGACGTCGGCGTGATGTCGAAACTCCCGATCGGTCCGATCACATCGTTTCAGACCGCCGTCCATCCCAACGAGCCCGGCCGGCGTGTCTTCGGCCGCGACCTGATGCGGGTGGAGATTCTCGCGGACGATGGCAGCAAGTTGTTCAGCCTCTACAACGTGCACTTGAAGAGCCACTATGTTCCTTTCGATCAGGATCAGGAGGAAGGCGCACGCCTCGCCAACGCCAAGCGGCAGCGGGAGGCCGAAACGGTTGCTCGGCTGATCTCGGCGACGGAGCGCTCCGATGCGGCGTTCGTGCTGTGCGGGGACATGAACGACCCACCGGACTCGGAGTTCCTCGGGCCGATGCTGACGATCGACGGTCGCAGCATGTTCAACGGGCTGGCCGGTGCGGAGGAGACGCGGCCGGCAAAACCGGAGACGGCGGGTCAGGGACCGGGTCCGCAGTCCAAGGTCTGGACGCATCGCTATAACCCGCCCGGTCCCGCGTTTCCGGAGTACGAACTCTATGATCAGGTGTGGTTGAGCGACCGGTTGTCGGGAAGGCTGGAGGGCGCCTGTATCGATCGCCGAACCCTACATGGCGGCGACGGCAGCGATCACGATCCGGCTTGGGTGTCGCTCGCGCTCTGAGCAACGCGGTGCTGCAGCTATTGCAGTTGCTGCTTGACGATCTGAATGGCTTTGCCGAGGTCCATCTGCCCCGGATATCGCTCCTTGAGGGTCTGCATACAGCGGCCGAGATCGCGAAGGCCGTGGGCGTCGTTCTCGCGGATGGCCTGGACGCAAACCTGCCGCATCTCGTCTTCGTCGAGCTGGCGCGGGAGGAACGACTTGATGATCTCGATCTCCAGCAACTCCTCCTGAACCAGATCCTCGCGGCCCTTGGCGGCGAAGCTCTTGGCCGATTCAATCCGCTGCTGGATCATCTTGAGGAGAATGGCGACTACGTCATCCTCCGAGACGCCTTCGCCGCCGGCCTTCTTGTCGGCGGCATCGCGATCCCTGATCGTGGTCTTGATCAGTCGCAGCGTGTTAATCCGCTTGCGATCCTGATCAAGCGTCGCCTGTTTCAGCGCCCCATCGATCTGTTCACGCATCATCATCTCCAGGATTGCGGGCAGCGCCGCTCCGCCGGCCTTGGGCACGGTTCAGGCGGGCTTTGCCAAAGCCTTGATATTTCGAGGTTTTCTCGTCGCGCCTGCGGTTGACGTTGCGACCTGCGCAACCTACCTCTAGCAGCGTCATCTCACACTCATCGATGGCCCGCCGCGCCAACGCCAATTGTGGCGGCTCCGCGGCCAAACTGCGATCAGGCGCCCCCATATGGTACAGGACCGATCCGGAATCAAGACCGCCACCGAGGGCTGGGAGGAACCGCCGAAGTCTGCGGTTCTTGTGCTGGCCGATGGGACCGTGATCGAAGGTCATGGCATCGGAGCGGAGGGAATCGCTGTCGGAGAGGTCTGCTTCAACACAGCGATGTCCGGCTATCAGGAAATCCTTACCGATCCTTCCTATGCGGGCCAAATCATCACCTTTACCTTCCCTCATATAGGGAATGTCGGGACCAACGAGGAGGACCTGGAGACGGTCAACTTAGCGGGAGCGTCCGGCGTCCGCGGCTGCATCCTCAAGGCCGATATCACCGAGCCCGAGAACTACCGCTCCTCCCGTCACCTCGATGCTTGGCTGAAGGCGCGAGGCATCATAGGGCTCACCGGAATCGATACGCGGGCGCTGACCGCGCGGATCAGGGAACGCGGCATGCCCAACGCCGTGATCGCCCACGACGCTGACGGCCGTTTCGACATCGAGGCGCTGAAGGCCGAGGCAGCGGCTTGGCCGGGGCTTGAGGGCATGGACCTCGCCAAGGAGGTCAGCACCACCCAGAGCTACAATTGGGACGAGACCGGCTGGCACTGGGGCGATGGTTTCGGCCGACAGGATGAGCCGCGCTTCCATGTCGTCGCTATCGACTATGGCGCCAAGCGCAACATCCTTCGCCTGCTCGCCGAGGCGGGCGCACGCGTGACGGTGCTGCCGGCGTCGGCGACCGCGGAGGACGTCATGGCGCGCGAACCCGATGGCGTTTTCCTCACCAACGGCCCGGGCGATCCGGCGGCGACCGCCGAATATGCCGCGCCGATGATCCGCGGCGTGCTCGATGCCGGCGTGCCGGTTTTCGGCATCTGCCTAGGCCATCAGCTCCTCGCGCTCGCGCTCGGCGGCAAAACCGCCAAGATGAGCCAGGGACATCATGGCGCCAATCATCCGGTGAAGGACCTCGCGACCGGGCAGGTGGCGATCACCTCGATGAATCACGGTTTCGCCGTGGATGCCGACAGCCTGCCCGACACCGTCGAGGCGACGCATGTCTCGCTGTTCGACGGCTCCAATTGCGGGCTCATGCTGAAGAACGGGCGCGGTTTCTCGGTGCAGTATCACCCGGAAGCCTCGCAGGGCCCGCGCGATAGTCATCACCTCTTCAGGCGGTTCGCCGAGATGATCGAAGCGAACATGACCGAGCACGCGGGCTAGTCGCCGTGTCGCGGAATCGAAGGAGGACGAGATGGTCCATCTGATCAACCGAGTCGTGCGCGGTGTGGCGGCCGGGCTTGTCGTGCTCTCATTTGCCGGCGCCGCTTCGGCGCAGGACGAGCTCACCACGAACGAGGCGCTCACCCGGCTCTTCACCGCCGAGGAGCTTGACCCGGAGTGGTTCACCGAGGAGTTCCGGGCGCAGTTGCCGACCGCCGGCCTCGCCGAGTTGGTGGTCACGCTGACCACGGAATATGGCGCCTTCGTCGAAGTGACCGGCGAGGGCCGCGAACTCACGACCGTGCTTGAGGAC
>CAZSXA010000124.1:0-7168 GCA_964611195.1 uncultured Bauldia sp. | reverse complement strand
GCTGCTACGGCGCCCGCCCGGGCGCGAGGCCTATCCGGGCGACATCTTCTTCGTGCACGCCCGGCTGCTCGAGCGGGCGACGCATCTGAACGACACGCTGGGCGGGGGATCGATGACGGCGCTGCCGATCGTCGAGACCCAGGCACGCAACATCTCCGCGTACATCCCGACCAATCTCGTCTCGATCACCGACGGACAAATCTACCTGTCGCCCGATCTGTTTCGGAAGGGAGTCCTGCCTGCGATCGATATCGGCATGTCGGTCTCGCGCGTCGGCGGCGAAGCGCAGCTGCCGGCGTATCGCGCCGTCGCCGGCGACCTCAAGCTCGCCTATTCGCAGTTCGAGGAGCTTGAGACTTTCGCGCGCTTCGGCAGCCGGCTCGACCCGGCAACGCAGGACAAGCTCAATCGCGGTCGCCGCGTTCGCGAAATCCTGAAACAGGGCGAACACGAGCAGATCCCGGTGGCCGAGCAAATCGCCGTGCTCCTTGCGGCGACCAGCGGCCTCCTCGACAAGGTCGAGGTCGACGCGGTCAGGGAGGCAGAGCAGGCGATCCGGACAGCGGTGCGGCAGCAACTCCCCGACTTCGGCGACACGATCAGGTCCGGCGAAGTCATCGACGTGAATCAGCGACAGCGCTTGCTCGATTGCGCAAGGTCGGCGCTAGCCGAACTCGGCGTGGACCTTTCCTGATGAGTTCGATCGAGGCCATCCGCGATCGTATCGAGACCACGGAGAGTCTTGAGTCGGTGGTGCATGTGATGAAGGCGTTGTCGGCCGCTTCGATCACGCGCGCCGAGGAAACGGCACGCCGTCTTCGCGAGTACCAGGATGTCGTCGATAGGGGCCTCCAGGCGACACTCGCGCAACTGGGAATCAGCGCATTGGCGGACGAGCCAACCCGCACCTCCGCAATCATTGTGCTGGGGTCGGATTGGGGACTTTGCGGTCGGTTCAACGAGGTTTCCGTCGATCGAGCTACGGCCATGATCCATGGCCGGCAGCGCGCCGGCGAGCACGTCGCCGTGGCTGCGGTCGGGCTTCGCGCAAATAATCGCCTCGAGGCGTCGGGTTTGGATGCCGAGGCCTTCTTCTCTCAGCCAGCCTCCGTGAGTGGCCTCACCGGCACGGTCGAACAGCTGCTGGTGCAGATCCTCGCCTGGCGTGAGGCCGGAAGAGCCGATCGCGTCGTGCTCGTCCACAACGCGATGCGTGACCGCAGCCTGAACACGCTGGAGGAAACCCTGCTGCCATTGGCGCAGGAGGAGATCGCCGAAATCGCCGAGCGTTCCTGGCCATCGCGCTGTCTGCCGATGCTCGACGCCAACCCCGAGGAGACGTTCTCCGCCCTGGTGCGCGAACGGCTGTTCGTGGCCCTGATGCGAAGCACCGCGGAGTCGCTGGCCGCCGAGCACGCGACCCGGCTGGCAACGATGCAGGCCGCCGAGCGCAACATCGCCGAAGCGCTCGACGAGCTTCAGGCCGATTTCCGGCGGGAGCGGCAGAATGCCATCACAACGGAGTTGATGGACATCGTGACAGCGTATGGGGCCGTCAGGGACAAAGGAGAGGGAGAGCCGCGGGGCTCCGACGCGGATGATGCCGTGCATGTTGCGTCATCGTGACGCCGCCGGAGGCGAGCGTCGGCGCCGGCAACGCGGCAACCGCTTGATGTCGATCAACGCGAACCGGGCGCCGGATGAGGTTGACATCTCTTCGACGGTGAGGTGCCGGTAGAGCATGACGGGCTGGGATCGATGCCCGGCAGTGCTCACTTGTTTGGCGGGAGGAACAAGTCGATCACATGGACGAGCTGACACCTTCACCGGCTGCCGACACGAACATCGGCGACTATGAGGAAGCGCGCCGCAGCTTCAGTTGGGAGGCTGAAGCCTCGGCGCTCGCCGGACTTCCCGGCGGCGGCCTCAATATCGGCTACGAGGCTGCCGACCGCCACGTCGCCGACGGGCGTGGCGACCGCACCGCAATCCGCCTCATCCGCAAGGATGGCGACACCGAATCCTACTCCTATGAATGGCTGGCGAAACAGAGCGCCCGTTTCTCCAATGTCCTCGCCGAGCATGGCGTGGAGCGCGGCGACCGCGTGTTCACGCTGCTCGGGCGTGTGCCGGCGCTCTATGTCAGCGCGCTCGGGATCTGGAAGCATGGCGCGGTTCTGAGCCCGCTCTTCTCCGCCTTCGGCCCTGAGCCGATCAAGGCGCGCATGACGATCGCGGAGCCGAAGGCGCTGGTCACGACAGCGCGGTTCTTCCGCCTGAAGGTCAAGCCGATCCTCGACGACTTGCCGTTCCTGAAGACGATCATCCTCGTCGGCGGCGGGGAGGGCGGCATCGATTTCGACGAGGCCCTGGCAGCGGCCGACGAGACCGCGGAGGTCGCGCCGACCGCTCCGGAAGACCTCGCGACGATCCATTTCACCAGCGGCACCACCGGCACGCCAAAAGGCGCGATGCATGTCCACCAGGCGGTGGTCGCCCACCGCGCCACCGCGCGCTTCGCCCTCGATCTTCGCGAGGACGACATCTACTGGTGCACCGCCGATCCCGGCTGGGTGACCGGCACCTCCTACGGCATCATCGCGCCGCTTGTGATGGGCGCCACGCTTGTCGCCGACGAGGAGGAGTTCGACGCCGAGCGCTGGTACGCCAATCTCGAGCGTGAGAAGGTCAACATCTGGTACACCGCACCGACCGCGATCCGGATGCTGGAGAAGGCTGGGGAGGAGCTCCCCAAGCGCTTCGATCTCAGCCGCCTGCGGATCATCGCGAGTGTCGGCGAGCCGCTCAATCCGCACAGCGTCGAGTGGGGCCAACAGGCGCTGGGCTTCGCCATTCACGACAATTGGTGGCAGACCGAGACCGGTGGCATCATGGTCGCGAACTATCGCTCGATGCCCATCCGGCCCGGCTCGATGGGTCGCCCGATGCCCGGCATCGAGGCCGCGGTGGCCGTTCGCCGGGACGACGGGACGCTCCGTTTCGTCGACGATCCTGAGGAGCAGGGCGAGCTCGCGCTGAAATCCGGCTGGCCGTCGATGTTCCGCGGCTATCTCCACAATGAGGAGCGCTACAAGAAGGCGTTCGTCGATGGCTGGTATCTTTCCGGCGACATGGTCCAGCGAGACGCGGACGGCTATTTCTGGTTCGTCGGTCGCGCCGATGACGTCATCAAATCGGCAGGCCACCTCATCGGGCCGTTCGAGGTCGAGAGTGCTCTGGTCGAGCATCCGGCGGTCGCCGAAGCCGGCGTCATCGGCATCCCCGATCCTGTCGCCCTGGACGTGGTGAAGGCGTTTGTCGCGCTCCATCCAGGCTTCGAGCCGAGCGAGGAACTTCGCAAGGAACTCATGGGCCACGCGCGCAAGCGCCTCGGACCGGCTGTCGCGCCGCGCGACATCGCCTTCCGCGATTCCCTGCCGAAGACCCGCTCCGGCAAGATCATGCGCCGCCTCTTGAAGGCGCGCGAGCTCGGCCTGCCGGAGGGCGACATCTCGACCCTGGAGCACAGCAATTGACCGAGGTGGGCAAGGAGGAGGCGCGGGCCTTCCTGCACCAGATGATCCGTATCCGCCGCTTCGAGGAGAAGTGCGCGGAGCTTTACTCCGCACAGAAGATCCGCGGCTTCATGCACCTCTATATCGGCGAAGAGGCGGTCGCGAGCGGCGTGATGCCTGCGCTGCGCGACAACGACGCGGTCGTTGCCACCTATCGCGAACACGGCCACGCGCTTGCGCGCGGTCTGCCCATGAACGAGGTCATGGCCGAGATGTACGGCAAGGCGGTCGGATCAAGCGGCGGCCGCGGCGGCTCGATGCACATCTTCTCGGCCGAGCGGCGTTTCTACGGCGGCAACGCCATCGTCGCCGGCGGTTTGCCTATCGCTGTGGGTCTGGCTCTGGCCGACAAGATGCAGAACCGCGATCGCGTCACCTGCTGCTTCTTCGGCGAGGGCGCGGCCGCCGAGGGCGAGTTCCATGAATCGATGAATCTCGCGGCGCTGTGGAAGCTGCCGGTGCTGTTCGTCTGCGAGAACAACTCCTACGCCATGGGGACGGCGCTGGCGCGATCGGAATCCAATACGAGCATCCTCGCCCATGCCGAGGTCTTTGGAATGGTTGGCGAGGCTGTCGATGGCATGGACGTCGAGGCGGTGAATGCCGCGGCGAAGACAGCCATTGCCTCCGTTCGAAGCGGTGAGGGTCCGCGCTTCATCGAAGCCAAGACGTATCGTTTCCGCGCGCATTCCATGTTCGATCCCGATCTCTACCGCACCAAGGCGGAAATCGAGGAGTGGAAGGAGAAGGGGCCGGTGCTGCGCTACCGCCAGACCGTTTTGGACGACGGCAGGCTCACGGAGGCCGACATCGACGCCATTGAGTCAGACGTCGCCGCCGAGATCGCAGCGGCGGTCGACTTCGCCGAGGCGGCCGGGTGGGAGCCAGCGGAGCATCTCACCCGTCACACCTACGCCGCGCGCGGGGGCGCGGCGTGAGCGAAACCCGGCGCATCACCTATCGCGAAGCGATCCGCGAAGCGCTGCGCGAAGCCATGCAGCGCGACGAGCGCGTGTTCCTGATGGGCGAGGACGTTGGTGCCTATGGCGGCGCCTATGCCTGTTCGAAAGGCCTCCTCGAGGAGTTCGGCGAGGAACGCATTCGCGACGCACCGCTTTCCGAGTCCGGCTTCACAGGCGCCGGCATCGGCGCGGCGCTGAACGGCATGCGTCCGATCGTCGAGATCATGACCATTAACTTCGCGCTTCTGGCGCTCGACCAGTTGGTCAACAACGCGGCGACGCTACGGCACATGTCCGGCGGCCAGTTCACGGTGCCGCTGGTCGTGAGGATGTCGACCGGCGCCGGCCGCCAGCTCGCCGCCCAGCACTCGCACAGCCTCGAAGGCTGGTTCGCGCATGTGCCGGGTCTGAAGGTGGTGGCGCCCGCCACCGCGGCCGACGCCCGCGGCATGCTCTGGACGGCGCTCGAGGATCCGAACCCGGTCATCATCATGGAGCACGCAATGCTCTACAACGAGCGCGGCGAGGTGCCGGCAGAGGGCGACGTCGCGGTCGACATCGACCGCGCCGCAGTTCGCCGGCCCGGCACCGACGCCACGATCATCGCCTTCAGCTCCAACGTCGCCAAGGCGCTCGCGGCCGCGGAGACGCTGGCCGGCGAGGGCATCGAGGCAGAGGTCATCGACCTCCGGACGCTGCGGCCGATCGACGACGAAACGATCATGACTTCTGTCGCCAAGACGCATCGCGCCGTCGTTGTCGACGAAGCGTGGAAGACCGCGGGCTTCTCCGCCGAGATCGTCGCCCGCATCAACGAGCAGGCATTCTACCAGCTCGATGCGCCGGTCGCCCGGGTCTGCGGCGTCGAGGTGCCGGTACCGTATCCGCACCATCTCGAGCAGGCGGCGATCCCGCAGCCGGAGCAGATCGTTGCCGCGGTGAAGGGGGCTCTCAGGCGATGAGCGAATTCAAGATGCCGTCTCTCGGTGCCGACATGGACGCCGGCACGCTGGTCGAATGGCTGAAGCAGCCCGGCGAAGCGGTGAAGCGCGGCGACATCATCGCGGTCGTGGAAACCCAGAAGGGCGCGATCGAGATCGAGGTCTTCGAGGATGGCGTCCTCTCGGACATCAAGGTCCAACCCGGGACCGAGGTTCCCGTTGGCTCGGTGCTCGCCACCATCTCAACCGATGGCTCCGGAGCGAGCGAGCCGCCTGCCGAAGCCGCCCCGGCACCGAAGCAGGTCGAGGCACCGCTAAAGCCACAGGAGTCGTCACCGGAGACGCCGGAAGCGCCACCCTCGGCGCCGAAATCCGCGCCAGCCCAGTCGACTTCCCACCCGGACATTTCGCCGGCGGCTCGCCGCGCCGCCGAGGAGAAGGGCGTCGACATCTCGGCGCTGAAGCCCGGCCCGTCGGGCATCATCGGCCTCGCCGAGGTCGAAGCCGCGGCGGCGCCGTCGGCGCCGAGAACAGCCGAGATGCCAGCGCCCAAGCCGACGCCGGCCGGCGGATCGCGGCCCGGCATCAATCTCGGCGCGATGCGGAAGGCGATCGCTGCGGCGATGTCGCGCTCGCATCGCGAGATCCCGCACTATTGGGTGAGCCAGACGATCGATCTGACGCCGCTCTATATCTGGCTTGAGCGGGAGAACCGGCAGCGCTCCGTCGCGGACCGGCTGCTTTACGTCGTGCCGCTTCTGAAGGCCGCTGCGCTTGCGGTCAAGGAGACGCCGGCGCTCAACGGCCACTATCGCGACGACGAGTTTCAGCCCTCCGACAAGGTTCACATGGGCGTCGCCACCGCGCTTCGCGGCGGCGGCCTGGTCGCGCCGGCGATCCACGATGTCGACCGCGCCGATCTCGATACTATTCGCGTCGGACTTCTCGACCTCGTGCAGCGCACGCGCGCCGGCCGGCTGCGCAGCTCTGAGATGACCGACGCCACCGTGACGCTGTCGAACCTTGGCGAGGATACTTCGGACGCGCTGACCTCGTTGATCTATCCGCCGCAGGTGGCGATCATCGGCTGCGGTGCGCCGCTCGACCGGCCGCATGTCGTGAACGGCAGGATCGAGATCAGGCGGTTGATGAACGTCACCGTCGCCGGTGATCACAGAGTGAGCGACGGCCGGCGCGCGAGCCAGTTTCTCGGCCGCTTTGCGCGCAGGCTGGAAACCCCGGAGGAGCTATGACGACCGACGCCGAAATCGAGGCGACCGTGAAGAAGGTCCTGTTCGATGTCGCCCCCGACCTCGAGGGCGAGGAGATCGACCCGAACGAGGAACTGCGCGAGCAGTTCGAGATCGACTCGATGGATTTCCTCAACTTCGTCATCGGCCTGCATGAGGCAACGGGCGTCGAGATCCCCGAAAGCGACTACAGCCACCTGCAGACTCTGTCCGGCGCCGTTGCCAATCTGAAACCGCGCATGAATCAGTAGGCGCGCGATCGATGCAATGAGACCGCTGAAGTCGCTCCTTCTTGCCGCCACGCTGCTCGCCGGGAGCGCCGCAATGGCCGCGGGTCAGGACGACAACGGCGGCAGACCCGCCGGTGATCTCGCGGCCGGTGAGGTGGAGTTTGCTGGCACCTGCAAGGGCTGCCATGACGTACCGGACCGCCTCGCCGC
>CAZSXA010000123.1:0-7175 GCA_964611195.1 uncultured Bauldia sp. | reverse complement strand
GCGCCGGCATCGGCTCGCACTATCAGGCCCAAGGCCTGAAGCTCTCCAAGCGTTTTCGATGACAGGACGTGCGGGAGCAGAAGCCTCTTCGCCACGCAAGGCTGCCGAGATTCCGGATAGGCCTGTCGGCGGCCGGAATGACCGGAGTCCGTGCGCACAGGCAGCTTCCCTCCTCTCTGTCGTTCCGGGCGGAGCGCAGCGACGACCCGGAACCTCACGGTCACAGGGGCGAAGGTGCAGCTGATGAGCAAATGCATCGCGCTGCTGCGCGCCATCAATGTCGGCGGCACCGGCAAGGTGAAGATGGCCGACCTCAGGGCGATGTTCGCCGCGGAAGGCTTCGCCGACGCGGAGACCGTGGTGCAGACCGGGAACGTCGTCTTTGGCGCGGCCGACGCCGATACGGGCGAACTGGAGCGCCGGCTCGAACAGGCCGCCTCGGAACAGCTCGGCCTCAACTCGGATTTCATCCTGCGGTCGGCCGAGGAGTGGAAGGCCGTCGTCGCGGGCAATCCGTTCGCGGATTTCGCTGCCGACAACCCGACCTTCATGGTTGTCGCCTTCGCCAAGGCCGCGCCGGACGCCGAGGCAATAGCGGCCCTCCACGCGGCAACCGACGGCTTGCCGGAATCGCTCGAAGTGGTCGGCCGCGAGATCTACGTCATGTACCCCGAGGGTCAGGGCCGCTCGAAGCTCGATCTCGCCAAGATCGAACGGAAGCACCCGACGGTTCGCGCCACCGCGCGCAACTGGAACACGGTCCTGAAGGTCGCCGCGCTGCTTTGAGCCACAACCAGATTGCGGCCGTTCCGCCGCCGGATTATCCTCTTCGGCGCGCGGGTGTAGCTCAATGGTAGAGCAGCAGCTTCCCAAGCTGACGACGAGGGTTCGATTCCCTTCACCCGCTCCAGCCTGACGAGTTCGCGTACGGCGAGGTTTCTTGGACGCCCTCAGCCAGCCCCGCCTCGAAGCGCTCGTCGAACGGACGGCGGCCGGTGACAGTGCGGCATTCCGCGCTCTTTATGAGGCAAGCTCCGCGAAACTCTACGGCATCGCGCTGCGTATCTGTCGTGATCGGGGGTTGGCGCAGGACGTTCTTCAGGATGCCTTCGTAAAGGTCTGGACGCGTGCCTCCTCCTACCGGCCGGAGCACGGCCGGGCGATGACGTGGCTCGCCTCGGTCACGCGCAACAGCGCGATCGACGCGATGCGCAAGCGGAAGGATGTGGTGCTCGGCACCGACGACGAGGGTCGGCAGTTGATCGAATCGCTCGAAATGCCAGCGGAGGGCATGGACCCGGTCGAATCCGGCGCGCTTCGCACATGCCTTGAAGGCATCGAGGAGGAGCATCGCACCTGCATCGTGCTGGCCTATTGCGCCGGCTACTCGCGCGAGGAGCTCGCCTCGCGTTTCGATCGCCCGACCGGCACGATCAAGACCTGGCTCCATCGCGGCCTTGCCGCCCTTCGTGACTGTCTGGGGGCGCCATGACGTTCGAGGAGAAGAGCGCCTGGGCCGGGGAATATGTGCTGGGCACGCTGTCGGCGGACGAGCGCCGCCGGATCGAGGCGGCGATGGCCGCCGACGCCGAGCTCGCTGCCGCGGTGCGCTATTGGGAGGAGCAGCTTGTCGGCCTGACCGCTGCCGTTCCGTCCGAGGCGCCGCCGCCGGAGCTTTGGGACCGCATCGAGCGCGCCACCGGCAATGCGACTGCGCCGCTCTCGGCGACATCCGAAGCCGGCGCCGACATCGTCGCGTTCCGGCGGAAGGTTGCCGGATGGCGCACGGCAACGATTGCGGCCACCGCGATCGCCGCCGCGCTGGCCGCAATCATCATCATCCGCCCGGGCCTTGAAGACGAGCCCGCCACCGGCGAACGCTACGTCGCGGTCGTCGATCGCGGTGGCGAACTGCCAGCGCTTCTCGTCGAGGTCAACACCGGCAACGGAACGGTTGCCGTCGTGTCGGTGGCGGCCGAACCGCCGGCGGGGCGCAGCCACGAGCTCTGGTACATCGTCGAAGGCTCGGATCCGCGCTCGCTCGGGCTGGTCGACACCGTCGGCGCCGGCCTTGAACTGTCCCTCGATCAGCTTGGCGCGTTCTCCGCCGAGGAGGCGCTCTTCGCCATCACGGAAGAACCGTTGGGCGGCTCGCCGACCGGCCAGCCGACTTCTTCGCCGATCTTCACCGGGCGCCTCGTCCCCGCACCCGACCAGAACGTCCGCGACCTCCAATAGAAAAAACCCGCGCCGTCGGCGGACCGATCGGCGCGGGTTCCGGATCGCGGCGGCGGCGAGGCGGCGCCGTCGCGAGGCGGCAAGGCTACATCGCCGGGAGGAGAACGGTGTCGATCACGTGGATGACGCCGTTGGACTGGACGACGTCTGCGATCGTGACGGTGGCGACATTGCCCTGCTCGTCCTCGACCTTCACCTCGCCATCATCGATGTAGATGTTCAGCATGCAGCCGCCGACGGTCTCGACCGGGTGCATGCCGCCATCGTCCTCGACCATCTGAATGATGTCGGCCGACATCGCATTCGCGGCGACGACGTGACAGGTGAGGATCGTCGTAAGAGTGTCGACATTCTCCGGCTCAAGGAGGCTTTCGACCGTGCCCTCGGGCAGCTTGGCGAAGGCGTCATTGGTCGGCGCGAACACCGTGAACGGGCCTTCGCCGGACAGCGTCTCGACCAGACCGGCGGCCTCAACCGCGGCGACCAGGGTGGTGTGATCCTCGGAATTGACTGCGTTCTCGATGATGTTGCGGTCGGCGAACATCGCTGCGCCGCCAACCATCGGGTTGTCCTGGGCGAGGGCGCTACCGGCAATCATGGCACCGCCGGCGATCGCGGCGGCCATGGTCATGCGGATGGGGTTTGAAAGGTTCATCTGCTTCCAGTCTCCTGTTGTCGTTCCCGCTCGGCGGGTCCGGAAGCTACGGCGCGGCAGGTCGACGGGTTTCAGGAGCCGGCAAAAAAGATCGATCCTCCACCCAAACCGGGCACGGGGTGGAACGTCTTGTGCTTGCTGCTAGACTGGTGGAAGTCGCGATTTTGCGAAGGAGCCTGATGCCGACCCCGTTTGACGAAATGCATGCTCCGGACGGTAGCGTCCGCGAGGGCTATCGGGGCCTGGATCGCTGGCTCGAGGAGACCTCGAAGGAGATCCTCGAGGTCCGCAATGCGGAGGCGGAGCTCCTGTTCCGCCGTTCCGGCATCACCTTCAACGTCTATGGCGACGCCGAGGCCGACGAACGGATCATCCCGTTCGACATCATCCCGCGCGTTCTGGCGAAGTCCGAATGGGACCGGCTGGCAGCCGGGCTCGAACAGCGCATCCGCGCCATCAATGCCTTCCTTGCCGACCTCTATGGCCGCGGCGAAATCATGAGTGCCGGGATCATCCCGACCGAGATGATCCACCGCAATCCGTATTTCCGGCCGGAGATGGTCGGCATCCAGGTGCCCCACGGCATCCATGTCATGGTTGCCGGCATCGATATCGTCCGCACCGATGCCAACCAGTTCTTTGTGCTGGAAGACAATGTCCGCACGCCGTCGGGCGTCTCCTACATGCTGGAGAACCGCGAGGCGACGATCCGGCTTCTGCCGGATCTCTTCGCCGAGAGCCGCGTCGCTCCGGTCGACAACTACCCCGACGAGCTCCTGGCGACGCTGAAATCGGTTGCGCCGCCATCGGCGCCGTCGGAACCGAGCGTCGCCCTGCTGACGCCGGGTCCGTTCAACAGCGCCTATTACGAGCACTCATTCCTCGCCGACCGGCTCGGCATCGAGCTCGTCGAAGGCCGCGATCTCACCGTGCGCGACGACACCGTCTACATGCGCACCACGGAGGGGCCGCAGCGCGTCGACGTTCTCTATCGCCGCATCGACGACGATTTCCTCGATCCGCTGACCTTCCGGCCCGATTCCATCCTCGGCGTCCCGGGCCTCGTCTCGGCGAGCCGGGCCGGCACCATCACCCTCGCCAATTCCGTCGGCACCGGCATCGCCGACGACAAGGCGATCTACACCTATATGCCCGAGATCGTCCGGTTCTATCTCGGCGAGGAGCCTCTGCTCCAGAACGTGCCGACATGGCGGTGCCGTGAGCCCGACGCGCTTGCCTATGTGCTCGACCATCTCGAGGAGCTTGTGGTGAAGGAGGTGTCGGGCTCGGGCGGCTACGGCATGCTGATCGGCCCGGCCTCGACCGAATCCGCCCGTGCGGAGTTCGCCGCCAAGCTGAAGGCCAATCCCGAGGAGTTCATCGCCCAGCCGACGCTCGCTCTGTCGACCTCGCCGACCTACGTCAATCACGGCATCGCCCCGCGCCATGTCGATCTCCGCCCGTTCGTGCTGTCGGGGGCCGACAGGGTGCGGATCGTTCCCGGCGGGCTGACCCGCGTGGCGCTCCGCGAAGGGTCGCTGGTCGTCAATTCGAGCCAGGGCGGTGGCACCAAGGACACCTGGGTGGTCGACCCATGATCGCCGCCCGAAGCTGCGAGCCGTCGCCATGCTGAGCCGGACGGCCGACAACCTCTTCTGGTTCGCGCGCTACATCGAACGTGCCGACAACACCGCGCGCATCCTTGAAGCAGCGAGTCGCCTCTCGGCGATGCCGATCGCCTATTCCGGCACGTCGAACGAATGGGAATCGGCGGTGGCCTCGACCGGGACGCTACCGCGATTCAATGAATCCTATGACGAGCCCGACGCGAAGTCGGTCGTCGATTACCTCGCCTTCTCGCGCACCAACACGTCGAGCATCAAGATGTGCATTGAGACGGCGCGGGCGAACGCCCGTGCCGTCCGCACCGCCCTGACGGCGGTGATGTGGGAAGCGATCAACGGCGCCTGGCTCGACCTTCGCCGCGTCGATGGCAGCAATATGGGGCGGAGCGCGCTCGATTCGTTTCTGGCGCGCGTGAAGGAGGCAGCGCTTCGTCTCGACGGCTCGGCCTACAGGACGATGCTGCGCTCCGACGCCTACTTCTTTTTCCGCCTCGGCGTCATGCTGGAACGCGCCGACAACACGGCGCGCATCCTCGATGTGAAATACAATCTGCTGCTGCCTGAGCACACCAATGTCGGCGGCGGTCTCGATTTCTTCCAGTGGTCGTCGATCCTCAGGATCGTGTCGGCTGATGTCGCCTATCACCGCATCTACCGCCAGAGCCTCCGGCCCTGGCTGATCGCCGATCTTCTGGTACTGCGCGCCGAGATGCCGCGCTCGCTGGCTGCCTGCTACGATTCGATCCGCGAGACGCTCGATCGCCTCGCCAATGAGTATGGCAGGCAGGGGCCGGCCCAGCGCCTCGCCCGCTCGATCCGCACGCGCCTCGCCAACGCCCATATCGACGACATCTTCAAGAGCGGCCTGCACGAGTTCCTGACCGAGTTCGTTGGTGAGAACGCCCGCCTCGGCGATGCGATCATCGAGCAGTATCTGAGCTGAGGGCTTTCGATGCGCCTTCGCGTCTCCCACCAAACGACCTACCGCTATGCCTCGCCGGCGAACACGATCACGCAGATTCTCAGGATGCGTCCGCGCGGGCATGAAGGGCAGTTCGTCGTCGACTGGCGGATCGAGCTAGATCGCGACGCCAGGCTTCAGGTGGCGACCGACGCCTTCGGCAACATCGTTCACTCCTTCACGCTCGCCGGACCGCTTGCCGAACTGACCATAAGCGCCATCGGCGATGTCGAGACCGAGGACACCCATGGCGTGATCCGCCAGCAGCTGGAGCGGTTTCCGGCGTCGATCTTCCTCCGCGAGACGCACCTCACGCGCTCCGATTCGGCGCTCCGCGCTTTTGCCGAGGAGGCCGCGGGCAACCATGTCGCGGAACCCCTGTCTCGGCTCCACGACCTCAACGCCGCGGTGTTCGAGAAACTGCGGTTCAACGCCGGTGGCACCGATGCCGCGACGACCGCCGCCGAGGCGTTCAAAGCCGGCCACGGCGTCTGCCAGGACTACGCCCATGTCTTCATTTCGGCGGCTCGGCATCTGTCGTTTCCGGCCCGCTATGTGGGCGGCTACCTCCATCGCGAGGGGGTCGCGCTGCAGGAGGCAGGTCACGGCTGGGCCGAGGCCTATGTCGCCGATCTCGGCTGGGTGGCGTTCGATCCGGCCAACGGCATCTCGGCAACCGCGGACTATCTCCGCGTTGCGGTCGGTCTCGATTATCTCGGCGCCGCGCCCATCCGCGGCGCGCGCCTGGGCGGCGGCGATGAGACGATGTCGGTAGCGATCCGCGTCGATGATGTCGGCGTGGCGATCGCGTGAAATCTCGCTTCACGCAGTTGGAACGGAAGGGTATGAGTGCGCGTTCTCGGCCAAGAGATGCGGCGATCCTGAAATGACCTATTGCCTCGGAGTCCTCGTCAAGGAAGGGCTGGCGATGATCGCCGACACGCGCACCAATGCGGGCGTCGACAATATCGCGAACTTCCGCAAGCTGACGACGTTCGACATTCCCGGCGAGCGCGCGATCGTGCTCGGCACGGCGGGCAATCTCGCCACGAGCCAGACCGTCATCAGCCTCGTTACCGAGGGCTTCGCCAATCCCGACACCGGCCAGCTCGAATCGATCCTGACGGTCGATTCGATGTTCAAATGCGCCCACCTCGTCGGCCGCGCCGTTCAGGAAGCGCACCGCATGATTCTGTCCAGCAGCAGCGTCGGACAGGCCGGTGCCGCGGCCGGGTTCGACGTCACGCTACTGCTTGGCGGCCAGATCGCCGGCGGCCGGCTCAGGCTGTTCATGATCTACGATGCCGGCAATTTCATCGAGGCGACCACGGACACGCCCTATCTGCAGATCGGCGAGCACAAGTACGGCAAGCCGATCCTCGATCGTGCAGTGACGGAGGAGACGAGCCTCGCCGATGCGGTGAAGCTTGGCCTGATCTCGATGGACTCGACCATGCGTTCCAATCTCGCGGTCGGCATGCCGATCGACCTCGCGGTTGTCAGGCGCGACGCGTTGCGGGTGGCGCTCTCGCATCGTATCGAGGTTGGCGACGCCTATTTCGAGAGCCTCAGGGCAAGCTGGTCCAAGGCCTTGGCAATCGCGCACCAGGCGATTCCGGCGCCCCCTTATCCCATAGACGGTTAAGGAAATTTGCGCAGCAGAACTGCTGCGGACCACGCCCGTTGTGACGCGGCA